>NZ_DASQNA010000025.1:0-300000 GCF_035645195.1 Paenibacillus sp.
GAACCGTGCTTTTGCCTCCAGCTTCCTCCAGATTCTGCCTCACGACAGACACCCTTGCTTTTGGCTAATGGTAGGCGCTTGCCAGCCCCCATTCCGGACTTTCACCGTAGAGATGACGCCCATGCTGGGCGTACAAACAAAACGGAGTCCGAATTCGAATTCGGACTCCGTTTTCCTTCCAGCGATTATTTCAAGGCGTCGATGACTTTGCCGAAGCCGCCTTCGAACACCGTTTCGTTCAACGGTCTCCGGCCGTTCGGCTGCTCCCGCTCCTGCAGGTTTTCCGGCAGCGCCTCTTTCTCGCCCCGGTAGCCGATCGCGATGACGATTTGCGGTTCGACGTCGTCCGGCAACCCTAGCGCGGCGCGGGCTTTCTCGCGATCGAAGCCTCCCATCGCGTGAGTGACGAGGCCTTGGCGCGTCGCTTCCAGCGCGAGATATCCCCAGGCGGTGCCGGCATCGAACGCGTGCGCGCGGTTGTCGCCGCGCTCGGTCGTCGTCGCCGACGCCAGGACGGCCAGCGCCGGCGCGTTCTGGCACCATGCGAGATTGCCCGGCAGGATGAAGGAATGGAAGGTTTCGAGATCTTCCTTCGTTCGCGCGACGATGAAGCGCCACGGCTGCATATTGTTCGCCGACGGCGCCCAGCGGGCGGCCTCGAAGAGGCTGAACAACGTTTCCTCCGGCACGTCTTTATTCGCGAACGATCGCGGAGACCAACGCTGGATGAAGACGGGATCGATGTCGTACGCCGGCTGGCGGAGCGTTTCGGGTTTCGTTTGAGATGGCTGCATGCGAACAAACCTCCATGATGAGTTGACTCATTGTTTAAATTCATAATAACTCTCCGGAGAAATGTACGCAAATAGCCGTCCTCCGCGTCGGCAAAGGACGGCCATCTTCGGTTCGCGCCGCTCGTTCGGAACGGCGTTCCGGCGCGCAGCGCGTCGATGAAATGCGACTGGAGCCTCCCCCCTCCTTCGTTACCGTTCCGCCCCGTACGCGAAGTCGATCGCGACCGCGCCGTACGGCGCCAGCGTCAGCTCGATCCGCCCGCCGCCGCGCTCCTCCCCGGTTGGCGCGCCGGGCGCGCGAACCGTCGCCGTCTCGTACGGACCGGCCGCCACTTCGATCCGCACCGGTTCGGCGGTCACGTTCGCGGCCAGCATCCGCCCGCGAGCGCCTTCGCGCAGCGCCAGCGCCGCGACCTTCGCGGAAGACGATGCCGCATCCAAGACGGCTGCGCCGCGAAACTCGCCGATTTCCTTGAATACGTCGAACAGCGGATTGCCGCCTGATTCGCGTTCGTCGATGACCCCGAGCGGACCGCACAGCTCGTAATACGAAATTCCGCGGACGGGCTCCCGGCACAGCGCGGCAAGGCTGCCCACCGTCCATGCGGCGCCGAACGCGGCGCGCTGCCTCGCGTCCGTCTGATCCGCGACGGTCAGGACGGCGCCGGACGTCGCGTTCGGGTTGAGGCGCGGCTTGAAGGTGACGGGCCCGATATACAGCGGCAGGCCGGTTTTGGCGGCCGCGTCCGCCGCGGTGACCGACTGCGCGGACAGCGTCTCCATCAAGGAGCGGTCGTCGAACGCATGCACCTGCGGATTGATCGGATACGCGGCGAACTCCATGTCGGCGAGCGGCAGCGTCGCCCGGTTCAGCTCCGCGTAATACGCGCGCGAGCCGCCGCCGATCGGCACGCGGCAGCCTCGCTCGTCGAGCGCGCGGCGGACCGCGGCGAGCGTCTCCGCGTCGGACGCGAACGAGCCGGAGCGGAACGGCAGCAAGCGGAGCGCCGGAAGACGCCGCCGGTCCAGCCGCTCCGCGAATCGACGCAGCTCCTCCTCGCCGCCGACGAGCAGCTCGATTTCGAGGCCGCAGCCGCACGCGGCGCTCCACTCGGCCGCGGCGTCCAGCCGCTCCGGCCAATCGTCGGCGGTCGTGTCGACGACGGCCCGCAGGAACGCGGGCGCCAGCTCGGCGAGCCGCTCCTTCGGCGGCGGCGTGACGCCATGCGCCTGCGGCAGAGCGAAGCCGATCGCGGGCAGAGCGGCGCGCGGTTCGCCCCGCACGACGATGCGGCAGCCGTCGTCCGGCCGCCGCCTCGTCTGCGCGCTCGGACGTTCGTCGACGCGAATGTCGACCGTCTGCGCGATGCGCTGCCCCGCCGACACGGCGACCGGGAACGGGAGCTCGAGCGGCGTGCAGTACGTTTTGTACGAAGCGTCCGTCCAGTTGCGCTGGTCTTCCATCTCGAAGGCGTCGCCGTCGAAGTCGATGCGCACATGGATGCCCGGCGCAGGTTCGTACGACATGCCTTCGATGCTCCGGAACGGTTGATGCGGCGAAATCGCGCCGGGGAAGACGCTATGCGCGACGCCGTCCGGCGACCGGATCTCGACGGGAAGCGCGGCGAATTCCATCGGATGCAGCACGCAAAACCCGATGCGGTTTTTCAGAAAGTTCGATCGCGCCGTACCGTCGAATTCGAATCGGATGCGCCGGCGCTCGAATCGAATGCGCCCTTCCCAAGCGAAATCGATATCGCCTTGCTCGTGGACGGACGAGAACCGCACCGAGACGCCTTCCGCGTCCTCCTCGAGGGCGAACGATTCGAACCGCGGGAGCACGGTGTTCCAATCGCGGTCGCGCACCGCGGCGTACGCGCCGCGGACGATTTCGACGCCGCGATAAGCGATGCTGCGGAGCCCGCCGTCCTCCAGCAGCGCTTCCATCTCTCCCGCGCGCAGCCGAACGGTCTCCATGCCTTCCATGCGCGCCTCCTCCTTTGCCCGATGGGATTAGAGCGCTTTCAGCTTCTCCGGATGAAGCATGACGTCGATCTGTTCGCGCACGCTCTCGGGGCTGAACAGATTTTTCCAATCGTCCTTGATCATCGCCCGGCGGCCGTATTCGATCGCGACGAGGCACGCGTCCGAGAACGGATTCACCTTCTCGAACACGACGGCGAGCTCGATGTTAATATGGCCGAGCATGAAATCTTTCGCGGCTTCGTACGGGACGCCGCGGCGCACCGCCTCCTCCATCGCTTCCCCGAGCAGCGTCGCCAGCATCGCTCCGACCGTCTCCGCCATCGCCGGCTCCAAAATCGCCATCTGTTCCACCGTCAGCCGATGCGTCCGCATGACCGGGGCGTACATTTCGCGCGCCAGCGCCTCCCCGACCGCGTAATGTTCGTCGGGCCCCTGCATGAGCGCGCAGACGACCGCCTGCTTCGCCGCCACGCCGCCGAACAAATCCCGCTTCGCTTCCGGCGTCGTTTCGTCGTTGAACACCGGCGGGTGGCACGGATGCGCCACGAAATACGACACGTCCCCGCGCGGCGGCAGCTTGCCGAGGTAGGCGGCGGCCGGGTCCAGCACCATCAGGAGGGCGCCGGGCTTCATCGCCGGGACGAGCTCCGCGGCCACGTCGCCGATCGCCGTATCCGGCACGGCGAGAATGACGGCGTCCGCCTCGGCGACGGCGGGCGCGGCGGGCGTCGTCGCGAGTCCTCTCTCCTTGAGACGCGCGACGCCTCTCTCCCCGTTTTCCACATACAATACGCGGTGAATCCCTTTCACCAAATTATCGGCGATTCTGCAGCCCATCTTCCCCCCTGCGCCGATCAGCGCAAGCGTCATCGTTTGCATGGACAAGACCTCCATTTCGTCATTTGAAATTGCCTTCCGGGCTGCGGGCTGCTTGCCTTCCCGCCCGCGGACGAAATCATCTTCCTTGCCGACCTGTCCGCCCTTCGGCGCCGCTTCCAAGGCAGTGGTTCCACGGCGCGGCTCCTTTCTTTTTTCCTGCTAACTCCCAAACTTGAACCTATGGTAACATGAGAGCAGCGGACCGTATTTAGCGGAAATCGCAAAGGTTCCGCCGCGCCCGCCGGTCGAAACGCTTGATCCGCCGGCATGGACGGAACGCCGTTTGCACGATGTTGTAACCGCTCGCAAGGAAGGAGTCGGATCGCTCATGCGCATACGCGAATCCGGGCGGCTTCGCATTCCGCCCATCGGCGCGGGAGGCGTGCATCCTTATCACGAATTGCTGTATCTCGCCTCCGGCATCGCCGAACTGCAGTGGATGGACCGGCGTTACCGGATGGCCGCGCCTTGTATGGCGCTGATTCCCGCCCACACGCCGCATTGGCTGACGCCGGACGGCGACGTCTCAGGGTGGTATTTGGAGGTCGACATGCAGTCGGTTTCGTTCCCGGATTACGATGTCGTGCTCAGTTGGAATCAGCGGCAGTCGCGAGAAGGAGGGGACCGCTCGCCGCCGGCGGTCTCGTCGTGCATCGACGGCGTGACTTCCGTCGTAGACGCGTACGAGATCGGGGAACTGGACGGGGAGCTCGCCCACCGGCTGCTCGAGCTCGACATCCGGAAGCTGCTGCTGCTCGTGGAACGGTATGCGCCGGAACCGGGCTCCGCCGCTCCCCCGCGGACGGACGGCCCAGCCGCTCCCGCCGTCGAACGGCAGCTATATATCGCCTTGCGCCACATCGAACGATCGTATGCGAAGAACGTCACGGTGGAGGAGCTGGCGAATTTGTGCCACTTGACCCCGTCGTACGTCATCCGGCTGTTCAAGCAGACGTTCGGCGCCACGCCGATCCAATATTTGCAAGAACTGCGCCTGAAAGCCGCCGTCAGCTACCTGAGCACGACCGACATCCCTGTACAGGAAATCGCGCGGATGACCGGTTTTTCGAACCTGCATTATTTCAGCCGCATCTTCAAACAGAAAATCGGCGTAAGCCCGACCGCTTGGCGCAACAACCGGAAGCGGCAGCGCGGCACGCCGAGCGCATAACGAAGGAGGAACGCGATCGTGACTATGAACCGCATCGTCATCACCGACCCGTACGACGCTTCGCAATGGAACGTCGAATCGTTGCGGCTTCGCCTCGCCGCTGCCGCGCCGGCCGCCGCCGAACGGCTGACCGGTTTCCGACTGGAGCGGCTCGGCGCCGACAACTCGAAGGCGTTCCGCGTCGCGCTCGACTACTCGCCGCATGCCGCCCCCGATTGGCCGCGGTCGTTGTTCTTGAAGCTCTGCGGCGGCGGAACGTTCGGGCCATCGGAAGTCGATTATTATATGAAAGATTACGTTCGTTTGGAGGGCGCGCCGCTGCCGCGCTGCTACGACGCCGCCTACGAGGACGGCGCTTATCATTTACTGCTGGAGGATTTGTCCGTCACGCACCGCAACCGTTGGGACGCGGCGCCGACGCTCCTTTACGGGCAAGCGGCCGGAGCCGCGCTTGCGAAGCTGCATGCGCATCATTGGGGGGCCGTCTCGGAGGATGCAGCGGATGCGGCGGTCGACGGGATGCAGCGGTATCTCGCCTATATGATGCAGGGGAGAGAGCCGCTTCTGGAAGCGCTGCGGGACGCCCCCGACGCCGAGCGCCGGGCGTTCGCGGAGCGCGTGTTCGACAAGCTTCCGGCGGCGCTGCTGCGCCGGGCGGCGGACGCGGCGGGCTGCACGCTCGTTCACGGCGATCTGAATCCGGGCAATATCCTGACGCGCGGCGAAGACGACTCGCCGGACGTGCGGTTTATCGACCGGCAGCCGTTCGATTGGTCGCTGACGCATTGGGTCGGGGCGAGCGATTTGGCTTACCTAATGGGGCTTTGGTGGGAGCCCGAGCAGCGGCGCGCTTACGAGATCGACGCGCTTCGGGCGTATTACGAGGGGCTGCTCGCTCGCGGCGCCGCGGCCGATTACCCTTGGGACCGGCTGCTGCGGGACTACCGGTTGACGCTGCTGCAGAACGTGTTCGTCGCCGCTTCGTGGTGCATTGACGAACGCGAGCGGAGCGGCATGCGCTGGCTGTGGGAGGCGGAGCTGGACCGAGCGGCGGCGGCATACCGCGATTGGGACGGAGCGGCGCTATTGGATGGGGCGTGAGTTGGCGGGACGCGATTAGTGGTGCGGCATGTCCCGCTCCGCCGCCTCGAGCGCGGCGACGCCGTTCTCGCAGCAGTCCGTCACCCTTAGACCGAGCGCCTCCCAAGAAATCGTCTCCGACAACAGCTCGAGCACCGGGTAATCGTCGTCGACAAGCATGACTTTATACATGAATCCCTTACGCCTCCTGCTGCAGCGGAAACCGCATCGTAATCGCGGTTCCCGCCCCAAGTTCGCTTTCCACGGTCATGCGGAACGCGCCGCCGTACCGGATGCGCATGCGCTCGCATACGTTCGGCAGCCCGATGCCGGAAAAGCGGGACCCCCGCCCGTCGGACGGCTCGCCCGGCTCGTGCCGCTCGGCCTCCAGCCGGGTTCGGAGCCGCGCCAGCGCTTCCGCGTCCATCCCTTCGCCGTCGTCGCGGACGACGATCTCGAGCTCGCCCCGCTCCGTTCGGCGGGCGACGACCGCGATCGTGCCGTTCGATTGGCGCAGACCGTGAATAAGCGCGTTCTCGATGATCGGCTGCAAAATGAACCGCGGCACCCTCGCGAGCATCGCGTCCGACGACACGTCCGCGTCGAGGCGGACCTTCTCCTTCTGCCGCATATTCATCAAGTTGACGTAATCGATGGCCGTGCTCACTTCCTCGTGCAGCGTGATCGCCTCCTCCTCCCGGCCGATTGTCATGCGCAGCAGCCGGGACAGCGACGAAATCATTTCGGCGCTGTCCTCGTCCCCTTTGCGCAGCACCTTCATCCGGATCGAATTGAGCACGTTGAACAGGAAATGCGGATTGATTTGCGCCTGCAGCATGGCGAGCTCCGCTTTCCGCTTGCGGCTTTGCTCCGCCGTCACCTCCGCGATCATCTGCTTGATCCGATCTAACATCTGGTCGAACGAGCTGGCGAGCCGCCCGATTTCGTCGCTGCCCCGAATTTGCGACCGCACCTCGAGGTTGCCCCGCTGCACGGTGTGCGCGAGCTTCCCGAGCCGGACGATCGGCTTCGTGAAGGCGCGAATCAGCAAAATAAGCACCACTAGGAACGTGGCGAAGGCAACGATTTGGAACAGGAACACCGATTGGAAAATGTGATTGATTTTGTGCACCGCGTCTTTGTACGGGGTCAGCAGCACCAGCTTCCAATCCTTCACCGCTAAGCGGCGCTGCGCGACGAGATAATCTTCGCCGTCGAGCTGCACGATGGCCGAGCCGTCCTCGCCCGGACGGATGTACGGCAGCCGCTCGCCGATTCGGCCGCGGTCGAGGTGCGACATGATCCGCCCCTCCCCGTCGACGAGCATGACCTCTTGATTCACCGCCAAACGCCGGAAAATGTCGAGAATTTGGTTGTCCGTCACCGTGACGATGACGTAAGCGTAAATCTCGAAATTCGGGCGACGGAGCGTGCGGGCGACGGAAATTTGGTACCTCCCGGCCGCCTCCTCGTACAAATACGGCGAGGGCTCCGCTTCTACCCAGTACGCCTCCATGCCGGTCAGCTTCTCCAATTCCCGGAACCACGGCTCCTCGACCAGACGGAGAGGGTCGAAGTCCTCCACTTCCACGGAATAATTCGTAAAATAACGCCCGTTCGGCAGCAAAATCGTCACGTACGTCTTCTCGCCGACGATCGCGATGTTGTTGATCTGCTTAATGATTTCGTTCCGATCCTCGAATTCGCGATATTCCGCGTCGGGACCCGCGTACGTTTTGCCGGCTGCTTGTTCCTTCAAAATCACGTTCATGTCCGGCTCGACGATAATGTAGTTGGAGATGTACAGCATGTTCGCCAGCAAATTCGACAAATACCCGTCGATCAGCTTCAGCTGCTCGGCGGCGTTCGTCTCCGCCTGCTCCTTGACGGCGTCCCGCGTAAGGATATTGGAAACCGACAGCGTGATGAGCGTCGGAATGAGGAGACAGGCGATCGACGTCAACAGCAGCTTCGTTCGGAACGACCCAATTCGCACCTTCAGTTGGTGAAGCGCTCTCACAAAACTCCTCCTATCTCACAACGAGGAAATGCAGGGGCCAAGCCTCCGCCTCCCCATCATACCGCCGGCGCTTTATCGTTGTCGACGATTTCCTACCCTGTTCGGCGCAAACGAAAACGGCAGCCCCCGCGGGACTGCCGTCGTTACTGCGTCGATGCATCCGATTATTTGCGCTGCGCTTCGACGACCGGGAACCAGCCCGGCGTATTCATAATCGCGTTCCACAGCGGATCCGGCACGACGAGCGCGGCTTGATCATCCTTCGTCAGCGTCGTGCGAATGTCGGCTTCGCGTTCCTGCTCGACCTTCTGCACCCAGTCCGGCTCCATAATGAGCTCCCGGCCGAGCGCGACGAAGTCGATCCCCGCGTCGAAAGCCTTGAGCGCTTCCTCCGGCGTATGGATCGAACCGACGCCGATGACCGGCACCCGCCCGGCGGTACGCTCCACGATCCACTCGATGCGCGCTTTGCCGTCGTCCGCCCCGCGCCGCGGCGCGGACCAGAAATCCTGCAGCGACACGTGGATATAGTCGAGCGATTGCTCGGCCAGCGCGTCGATCAAGCGGAACGTCTCGGCCATCGTGAGGCCCGGCGTTTCCGGCTCTTCCGGCGAGAACCGGTAACCGACAAGGAACGGCCGCTTGGCGTGCTCCTTCACCGCTTTCTTCACCGCGTCGACGACGGCGAGCGGGAACGCGAGCCGCTTCTCTCCGTCGCCGCCCCACCGGTCGGTGCGCCGGTTCGTGTGCGGCGAATAAAACTGCTGAATCAAATACCCGTTCGCGCCGTGGATTTCGACGCCGTCGTAGCCGGCCTCGATCGCCCGCCGCGTCGCTTCGCCGAAGTCGCGGACGATGCCCTCGACCTCTGCGTCCGTCAGCTCGCGCGGAATGACGCCCTTCTCGTTCGGCACGGCGCTGGCGCTGACGACGTCGCCGTTCGGCACGAGCTCCGGCGGGCAGGAGCGGCCGCCGTGGAAAATTTGCAGCACCGCGCGCGCGCCTTGCGCCTGAATCGCCTCCGCCAGACGGCGCAGGCTCGGAATCATCTCGTCGCGGTCCCCCGCGAACTCGCCGGGGAAACCTTTGCCGTTCGGCGTGACGTATGTGCATGCGGTAATGACCATGCCGACGCCGTTCGACCGGCGGGCGTAATAGTCGACTTCGGCGGTAGATACCGTGCCGTCCTCGTTCGACGAGAAGTTCGTCATCGGCGCCATGACGATCCGGTTTTTGATCTCGACGCCGCTCCGCAGCGTCTTCGACGCGAATAACGGTGAAAATTTCGGTTGCATCGGTTAACTCCCTCCAACATTTAGAAAATGTCCCCGGTTAGTTTGGTACGCTGTCGCTCCCTTTACTCATAGACGGGGAACACCGACCGCAAACTGATATCATCTATGTAACAGTTTAGGTTTACTGTAATTATAATAGTGACAGTAAGGAGTGTCAACATTGCTTCTGCCAAGACGCAGCAATGCCGGCTCTCTATTCGCCGCCTGCCAGGGCAGCATGTACTGGGTTTCCATCCCAATGCGTCTTGATTTTTGTTTTTGCAACGCCGAAAGCCCTGTGCTCCCACAAGGTTCGTTCAACAAAATCGGTTTGATCCGGATGACACTGAACGACAAGAACCACCTCGGTCTGCTTCTTTTTCGCAGTCCGCCCTTTTTTTCTTTTCATTACATTCATGATCAAATCAATTAGGAAACCCGCGGCAAATCCCCCCGCAGCTCCGATTAACCCCCAAAACACGGGTCCCCATTCCAAAACGTATCCCCTGGAAACGCCGATCGTTCCGAACATCATGGCCAGAATGAGTCCCAGATCGACGAGCGAAGTCCCGTCCGTACCGTGAATCGTATCCACTACCTTCACATCGTCTGCCCGTTGCTCTAACGGAACGGCGTAAATCCCTGTAACGTCATGCTCCTCCAGCTTACTTATGGCCAGTTCGAGATATTCCGAGTGGTCGAACGTTGCAAAAAATTGAATCACTGCACGGGCTCCCCTTTATAAACCACAAAATCTTTCGATTGATACTTCTTCCTGAGGTAATTGGCTTGTTCTCTGTCGAACAGTTTATTGTGTTCAACCGTGTTTACATATGCGTCGTACACGCCAAAAAAGTAAATCGAGGGCATATATAGAACCCACTGCGGTTCGATCACTGCCTTCGAAGCGGCGATATCCCCAAGGAAAAACAGGTGAAACCCTTCGATAAAGTTGGAATATTCAACGATCATGAGCGTGATAATCAGGGTAAAGGCAGCGGAAACCATACGATGCAAATACAATTGCCCCATGCTCGGGATGCCTAATGACCAAACTAACGCGAGCCACGGCTTTTTCTTGTCGATGTAATTTACCTCGAAGGTGTTCATTACGAATATAGGAAAAGGTGCATTCTCTCGTTTCGCAAGAAGATAGAGCTTGTTTTCGTCCACGGCCGTTCGATAACTATCCCAAATCGCAAACAAATACACAGGTATATAGAGGTATATATACTTTTCGTTTAACACGCTCTTTGCCAACTGTATGTTTCCATTGAAGGAGTGCATCATCGCTGTATTCAGCAGCGTTTTCTGATTAATGTACAATTCCCAAATAAACAACGCGTATCCGCGAAGATACTTATGAAGCAAGAAATGACCGAATCCGGGAAAGGCCACAGACCAGAGGGCAATCACCAATGGGTTTCTCAAATGAAGCTGCGAAGAGCCAAAAGCGTTAATGTTGGCTAAATAGCGACGACGATAACGGAATTTTTTGCGAGAATTGTTCAAGCTCCCACCTCATTGACCGATGCCATTGCAGGTATTATTTACCTTAGCTCCTTATAGCTATTCATCAATGCGCTTTCATGCCGGCGTTGCCGCAACTTTCGGATGGAGCATCCGTCCTTATTGTAGTTGCGAATAAGGAGTCTAATAAGGTCGAAGAAAAGAGGTTCGATACGAATGACGAAAAAAGGGGTGCTCGCGTTGGCGATTCTCATGACTATTATGCCGTGGGTACCTGCGGTAGGAGAGGCGTGGGCCGAGACGGCGCAAACGTACGACGGTACGAGCAGCGAAGAGCAGCGGAAAGGTTTAGACTACGTCAACCGCATCCGCAAGGGAATGGGGCTAACGGAGCTGGCGCTCGACCCGTCGCTGGCCGAAGCGGCGGTCCGCCATGCCAGGTACGCCGATGCGCATTTCAACCGGGACGATCGGCGGGATTTTTCTGCGGAGGAGCCCGGGAAGGCGCATTATAGCGGGACGACGCCGGAGGAGCGGGCGGCGGCGGCCGGGTACAAGGGCGAGGCGGATATTCGGGAAACGATCATTTTGGAAAACGAAGCGTACGACGAATTCGATTTGGCCGAGAACATGCGAGTAATGTCTTTGTTTCACGATTCCCGCGAAATCATGACCAACCCGAGCGCGACGGCCGTCGGCAACGCGAGGGTGGGGAAAGCGACCGTTATGGTAGGCGCCGTACAAAGCCCGGAGTCGGATTCGCCGGTACGCGTCGGCATCTACCCGTATGACGGAATGACCGAAGCGATGATCGGATTTTACGAGCCGCAAGACGACTCGGATTTCACGGGCATGACGATCACAGTCCATGCCGATCGAGAAGGCGTGGACGACATCCGGGCGACGTTGGAACGACAGGCAGGGGAGAAGCGAATCGTCATTCCCCTCTCCGCTAAGAAGATGGAGTACGGCGACGGATACGTGCTGACCGCGACGCGGATGCTGCGAGGAGACGCCGAGTATACAGCGAACGTATCGCTGCGGGTCGGCGGCGAGCGAATCGAGAAGGAGTGGACGTTCCGCACGGTTGCCTTTACGTACGATTTGTACATCGATGATGTCGGGGTCCATTCGCCGCCGTTTTACACGGTGGACGGACGAGTGACCGCGCCGATGCGGTTTTTGTTCGAACGGTTCGGCGCCCGCGTCGACTGGAACGTCGAGACGCAGACGATCACGGCGCACAAGGACGGGCTGAACCTGTCGATGACGATCGGCTCGGATACCGCATACGTGAACGGGGAAGCCGTCCGGCTGGACCGGCCGCCGTATTTGTCCATTTATACAACGTACGTCCCCCTCCGGTTCGTCTCGGAAACGTTCGGCTACGAAGTGGTGTACAACGAGGCCGACCGCAGCGTCGAGGTGTGGACCGGAGAGTTGGACGAAGCTTCCATCGATTGAACGGATGACGAGCCTGCTTCCGCGCCGAATTGCCGGGTACGGCGGCCGCTCCGCTTCCCGCTCGGCCCGCTCCCGGTCCGTCGAGCCGGTCAGCACGAGCACCGTCCTCATGCCGTGCAGCTTGGCGAGCCCGACGTCGGATTCCAGGCTGTCCCCGATCATCGCGCACCGCTCCGGCGGTTCGCCGACCGCTTCGACCGCCGCTTCCGCCATATGCTTCTTGTTCCGGGCAACAACACGGCCCGCTCGAACGTCGTCCGGCGGGCCTGCTGCGGTACTTTGTCGAATTGGGTAGCAAACTAAATCTTCGGCGTCAGTGTAAAGCTTTGACCGGGATTCATATAAACGGGTGCGAAAGCATGTCCCGAAGCTTCGTGTTTTAGCGGAACGCTGCTCCTCACGTCTAGAAAACCGCCGGACTTCGTACGGATCACCGCCTGCGTTATCGTTCCGCCGGACCACGAAAGATCCACCTCGAAGCCTCCGCGCGCCCGAAGGCCTGTAGCCCGGCCGCCGGACCAAGCCGCAGGCAGGGCGGGAAGCAGATGCAGAACCCCTTCATGGCTCTGAAGCAGCATCTCTGCGATGCCCGCGGCGCCGCCGAAATTGCCGTCGATTTGGAACGGCGGATGGTTATCGAACAAATTCGGTAAGGTGGAGGAACGCAGAAGCTCGGTAAGATGGCGATAGGCTTCCTCGCCGTCCTCGAGCCGCGCCCAAAAATTGATAATCCATGCGCGGCTCCAGCCGGTATGCCCCCCTCCGTTGGCGAGCCTTCGTTCGAGCGTCGCCCGCGCCGCGTCCGCCAGCTTCGGCGTGCGGCGAGGCGTAATTTGCTTACCCGGATGGAGGGCGAACAGATGCGAAATATGCCGGTGGCCCGGATGCTTCTCCTCGTAATCCTCCAGCCATTCTTGAAGGCAGCCGTTTTTGCCGATTTTCGGCTCCGGGATCCGGAGGAGCGCGCTGCGCAAACTCTCCTGAATCGGCCTCGTTTCTCCTAATCGTTCGATCGCTTCCAAACAAGCCGTAAACAGCTCGCGCGCGATTTGGCTGTCCATCGCGGGGCCGACGCACAATGTCCCTTCCTCCCCGTTCGGGAGCACGTACGTGTTTTCCGGCGATACGGAAGGGCATGTGACGAGCCGCCCCCCCGGTCCCTCGATCATGTAGTCGAGTAAAAACAACGCCGCTTCTTCCATGATCGGATACGCCTTGGCCAGAAACGCGGCGTCCTGATTGTACAAGTAATGTTCCCATAAATGCAGGCTTAGCCACGCCCCTCCAAGCGGCCAATGCGTAGCGGGCAAGTAGATGTCCTGCGGCGCCGTGTCCGCCCAGATGTCGGTATTGTGATGCGCCGTCCAGCCCCTGCATCCGTACATGACCCGGGCGGTCTCCCGCCCGCGCTCGCGCATCCTGCCGAGCAATTCGAACAACGGCTCATGGCACTCCGATAAATTGCACACCTCCGCCGGCCAGTAATTCATCTCCGTATTAATATTAATCGTGAATTTGCTGTCCCACGGCGGACGCATCTGATCGTTCCAAATCCCTTGCAGGTTGGCGGGAAGGGAACCCGGACGGCTGCACGATATCAACAAGTACCTGCCGAATTGATAATACAATTCTATCAATTTGAGATCGCTCTGCCCCGCTTGGACCCGTTCCAACCGTTCATCTGTCGCGAACTCCTCCAAGCCGCTTTCGTCGGGTCGCGGCTCCAGCGTAAGCGTATTTCGTTCGTACAATGCGCGATAGTCTTCGAGATGCCGCTCCAACAATTCCGCGTACGGGCGAGCTCGCGCTTCCTCGACGATCTGCAGACAGTAAGCCTCTGGGTCCTCCGTTCGGAAATTCGTAGCGGCGGACAGGAGGAATGTCACGGCGTCGGCATGCTCGACCATCAAAAACTCGCCGATGATTCGCGCCGTTCCTCCTTCCGGCACGGCGCGGACGGCGCAGCGAAACACAAGGCCGTCCTCCCCCCCGCAATGGCCGTGCATAAGAAGCGTGTGCCCCCCGTAGGTCCGAATGCCGTCCATATACCTTCCCTTGCCGCGGGACAACCGGACGCGAGCGTTGATGGCGCCCGGTCTTTCGGCGCGCAGGCGTACGACGAGCGCTTGATCGGGGAAGCTGGAGAAAATTTCTCGCTCATAAGCGATCCCGCCAGCCCGGTAGCGAATCCGGACGACGCCGTCGTTCAGATCCAACGTCCTTCGATAATCCTCAACGTTATCCCCATGAGCCATTTCAAGAGTCAAGTCGCCGAGCGTTGTGTAGTGCCTCTGGGTCTCCGGCACGCCGGATAAGGCCATAGCAGCCAATCGATGCGCTTCGGACAACCGGCCTTCGAGCAGGTGGCTGCGAATGACCGGCAAATATTTTAAAGCGTACGGGTTGTTACGATTGCTCGGCCCGCCGTACCACACCGTATCTTCGTTTAATTGAACATGCTCCTTCGCCGCCCCGCCGTAGACCATGCCGCCAAGCCGGCCGTTGCCGACGGGCAGCGCTTCGTTCCACTTCGCCGCGGGTTTTTTATACCATAACTTCATCAGTGCATCATCCTTCCGCTGTACCGTTTCCTTTGCCGTGCTGCATCCGATATTCCTTTGGCGTCGATCCGGTTACCTGTTTAAATCTGCGAATAAAGCTTGAAACGTTGTAGTAACCGACCTCCTCCGCGATCGACTTCAGCGTCGCGTCGCTCTCCAGCAGCAAACGCTTTGCCGTTTCCATGCGGAGGTTCGTCGTGTATTCCAGCAGCGTAAGTCCGGTTTGCTCCTTGAAATAAGCGCTCATGTTCGGCAGCGCAATGCCGAATTCTCGGGCCATGTTCTGAAACGAAAAATCGAGACTCAAGCCGTGCTTTTCGATATGTTCAAGGATCGCGTCGATGGAACGCCGGCTGTCCATCGCCGTAGCCGCCGTTGCAGCCGCGGACGCGGCCAAGGTCTGCGACAGGTCCGAACAGGCTGACCGAATCAATTGTTCGAAAGCGTCCAGCGTCTCGAGCCGTTCCAAGGAAAAAACGTCCGGATACGCCGCGGAACCCTCTTCGATGATGCCTAACTCCACCCAGGCTCGATTCACCGTACGAATAATCTCATAGCAGAGCGCCCGGACCGCGATCAACGGCGGCTGCTTCGATCGGATCGCGGTAACCATGGCGTTCATGCTGGATTCCACGCCGGGAGCGTTGCCGGAACGAACAGCGGCGCGAACCTGTTCCAGTTCATCATGAAAGTACGTATCTACAGCGTCCTGATTCGGCGTGATGTCTTCGAAATATATAGTGCGATCGTTGCCGTGAATGAATCGGTAATCGATGGCCGTGTTCGCCTCCAGGTACGACGTAGGAATCCCCGCGAGATCGCAGCGCGTGCCGACGCCGAGCGTCACAGGCTTTGCGACGACGTTCCGCACCGCGGCGCGGAATCGTTCCATTCCCTTGTGGTCCGCTTCCGTCGACATGCTGTCGATCGCGATCAAGAATATGTACCGGTTGCTGTCGAAATGCTCGATTCCGAAGCCCTTGAAGCCTTCCGGCAGCAGCTCTTCTAGCGCATGCGCGGTCCATCGGCGCTCCTCTTTCTCGCTGGGCAGTTCGACGATCGCGACCCGGAAAGCGAAGTTCGCCGACAGAAAACCGCCCTCTTCCCCTTCTTCCGCCAGCGCTTCGGCCGTGTCGAAATCCCCTTTCAATAAGGAAAGCAGCCAATGCTTCTTTGCCGCGGCCGCATGGGACTTCATCTTCTCGTCCAACTGACGGTTTTGAAGGGCCAACGAGTTAATCGCGAAACGAACCGTCTCCAACTCGTTCATCGCCCTCGCGCCGAGCGGCACGATGCGCTCGGTCTCCATCTTCAACTGGCGAATCGGGCGGTAATTCCACCGCATGCCGAAATAAACGAATAACCCGCCCGTCAAAAAAATTAGGAGCAGTCCGTATTGGAACATCTTCTGAGCTTTCCACACCTTGTCGAGCACGTGGCGTACGGGGAGAAGCGTCGTAAACTTCCATCCCGTTTGCTCCGATTTCACCATAAACAAATAATACTCTTCGCTGTCGAGCACGATTTTTCGGTACGCGTCGTCGCCGTGCCCTTCGAACAACGCGGAGATTTCCTCGACTCGATCGTGGAAGGAATCGCCGACGCCGGTCACGATCCGATTATCCCGATCTAATACCCAAGTAGACCCCCCGGTGTGTACTTGATTGGACAAAATTTTCCGTATAGAGCTCTCCTGTATTAAATAAACGAGCGTCGCGTATGGTTGATTATCTCGCGGATGAATCGGTATCAAGATGGGGACCACCCGCCTGCGATCGACCAAATTCAGAGTCGGCGGTCGCACCTTGGGCTCCGCCAACGTATTGAGATCTTCGAAGATTTCCTCCTCCGACCAGTTATCGAATCGGTAGATTTGTCTCGTGAGCATCGGAAGCGAATACACGCTGTTGTTCGTAAACACCGAGGCTTCCCCTCGATAATACAGCCACATCTCGTCGACGAACGGATTGCCCATATAATATCGTCTCAGCTCTTTCACAATTCCCCACGCTTTGTAACCGGGGTCGCCCGAGGCGCGGTATTGAGCGAGATGGTTTTCCTTCACCATCATTTGATAAGTCGTATCCTCCACTCTCTTCAACTGATCGTCCATTACGTATCTGACTTTGTCGAGTAGATTGACGTTCCCCGTAATGACTTCGTCCTGCAGTTGATCGACGAAGTAATGATACACGACGAAAGACATGATCGAGATCGGCAGCAATAAAATCGTTATATATGTCATTAAATACTTGAAGAAAATGCGACTTTGCTTCGCCCGCGCCATCCGGTTCCTCCTTTCGTAAAGCGATGAAAAACGGATCGGGGCTGGACGCTGAGCGTCCAACCCACTGAACGCTATTTCCGGTTTTGGAATCGTTCGTAAGCCGCTTGATAGATTGCGATCGCTTCTTCGATTCTCATCTTGCTCAGCGTATCGCGGAATTGTTCGTAATTGTCGATCGGCTCGTTACCCATGATGAACTTCACCCACATCTCCCTGGAGTACGTCTCTACTTCGCTCATGATGCTGCCGAGCGTCTGACTTTCTTCGCCCGTGAACGTAAGCGCGGGGAGCAGCAAGGAACGGTCGGCGTCGTACCACTTCTTGTTCGCTTCCGCCGCTTCCGGATATTTCAATTCGAAGGCGGCCCAGGCGTCGAAGCTCATCACCTTCACCATCCCCGTAGTCGGCAGCGCGTATTTCTTTACGGCGTCGGACGGAGAGAAATCGGGGTGTTTGAAGACTTCGTCGGTATATTTCTTCTTGCCGTTCTCGACGACATAGCTCTTGCCTTCGATGCCCCAGTTTTGCAAATCGCTGCCTTCCGGGCCGATCATGAAGTCCAGCAGCTTGACCGCGGCAACCGGGTCTTTGGCTTGCGAGCTGATGACGGCACCCTCGAGCGGAACGTTCTGCACCATCTGAGTGTGTCCGCTGTACGATTTGCCGGCCGGGCCGATGGGCGGACTTAAGCCTATAAGCTTAAAGTCCGGAACTTGCGCCTGCATTAAGTCTTTAAAGTTGTTAATGCCGGAAATGACGGCCGCGTAAGAGCCGATCGTATTATTCGCGAATTTCGCCTCGAACGCCTTCTTATCGAGCGCCGCGAATTCACTGTCGATCAAGCCTTCTTCGTACCATTTGTTCATCGTGGTCACATAGTCCTTGAATGCCGGCTCGTACGGACCATACGTCACTTTTCCGGTTTGCGGGTTCAAATGGAACGTATTCGCCAAAATGCCGTAGCTCGTAGCGAACGAACTGATCGAGCTCAAGGTGTCGCCGCGCTCGCCCAGCGGTATTTCGTCCGCGACGCCGTTGCCGTTCATATCGTTTTCTTTAAACGCTTTCAAGACTTTGTACCACTCGTCGATCGTCGTCGGCGCCTGAAGATTCAGCTTGTTCAACCAGTCCTCGCGGATGATATGTCCGGAATACGCGATCCGGTGCATGTCGATATCGATCTGAGGAAATTTCGCGATCGTCCCGTCATCCATCATGATCTGCTTTTTAATCTCCGGATGCTCGTCCAGAATTTTCTTGTAATTAGGCGCATGCTCCTCGATTAAATCGTTCAGCTTCAACGCGATGCCTTCCTGGACGAGCTTTTCGACGCCGCCCGGATAATTTCTCGGCACGAACATGATGTCCGGATACGAGCCGGATGCCAACATAATATTGAATTGCGACCCGTCGCCTGGAAGCTGGAAATTGATTTTCGTATTAGTACGTCTTTGAATCTCCTTGAACCCTTCGATTTCCTCGAAGCCTTTCACGGCTTTCGCTTCCATGTTCGTGTTCATAAAGAAAGATATTTCCACGGGTCCTTGTTGTTCCTTCTGCGATGTAGAACCCTTGTCCGATTGCGCCGGGGCGGCCGCGCCGCCGCCTTCGTTCCCGCCCGCGTTGCAGCCGGCCAGCGCCGTTGCGGCGATCGCGATACAGCTTACGAGAGTCAACTGTGTTCTCTTTTTCATACCTCTAAGAGCCTCCCTATATTTATTATACATGTTCCCTGCGATGGCACCTTTTCTTTCCGGCATCCCCCCTTTCGCGAATCGGCGAATGTTACCCCTTCAGCGCGCCGATCATAACCCCTTTCGTGAAATGCCGCTGAATCAACGGGTACAAGACCAAGATCGGAACGGTCGCCACGACGATCGTCGCATGCTTGACGACCTCGCCCAGGAACGGGTCGCTGTCCGTCGTCAGGTTGGTCATGTCGTTCATGCTGTTTTGGATCAAAATTTCTCTAAGCACTAACTGCAGCGGGAACAAATCGCGGTCGCGCAAATAAATCAATGCGCTTGCCCAAGCGTTCCAGTGTTGTACGCCGTAAAACAGCACCATAACGGCCAAAAGCGGGACCGAGAGAGGGAGTATGATTTTCCAAAACACCGTCCAATCCGATGCTCCGTCCATCTTAGCCGACTCCTCCAGCTCATAGGGAATCGACTGGAACGACGTACGCATAATGATCAAATTCCATGTCGCGATCAAGCCGGGCACGATCAGCGCCCACCGCGTATCGAGCATGCCGAGATGTTTGACCAGCATGTAATCCGGAATCAAGCCGCCGCTGAAAAACATAGTGAACACGATCATCATCATCATGTATTTCTTCCAAAACAAATCCCTGCGGGACAGGACGAAAGCGAACAACGCGGTGAAGAACACATTCATGACCGTACCGACGGCAACGTAAAACAACGTATTTCGATAACCGACGCCGATCATCGGATTGAGCAGGACCAGACGGTATCCCTCAAGGAAGAAGCCCTGGGGCTTCCACAGGATGCCCGTATGTTTAATCAGTTCGGACGGCGTGCTCAGCGATGCGAAAACCACGTAGAGGAAAGGATATAACGTAATCAACATTAAGACGGTTAACAATGCGTAATTGCATGTGTCGAACAGTTTATCTCCGAAAGACGATTTCATCATCCCTGCGCTCCCCCTACCATAAGCTTGTTTCGCTGACCTTGCGGCTGACGCGATTGGCAAGGATCAAAAGTGCGAAGTTAATGGTTGCATTGAATAATCCGACCGCCGTACTGTGGCTGTAATTCGCCTCCAGTATGCCTCGCCGGTAGACGAAGCTGGAGATGACGTCCGCGGTTTCGTAGGTCTGCGGATTGTACAGCAGGATAATTTTCTCGAATCCGACGTTCATCATCCCGCCGATTTGCAGAATCAGCAAAATGACGATCGTAGGCATAATACCGGGCAGCGTCACGTGTACCATTTGCTTCCAGCGATTCGCGCCGTCGACGGTCGCCGCATCGTAAAGCTGCGGATCGATCGCCGTCAAAGCGGCGAGATAAATAATCGATCCCCAACCGATGCCCTGCCAGATGCCTGAACCGATATAGATGGTTCGAAACAAATCGGGATTCAACAACAAATTCTGCGGCTCCGCTCCGAACCAACCTAGGATCGTATTCAACAATCCGTCTTTAGAGGAAAAATCGACCAACATCCCGCAAATGACTACGATCGAAACGAAATGCGGCAAATACGTAACCGTCTGAACCATTCGTTTGAACATCGTTTTGCGTACCTCGTTCAAAAGCAGCGCAAGGATGATCGGGGCCGGGAAAGCGAACAGCAGCTCGTATACGTTGATCATGATCGTGTTTCGCAAAATTCTCCAAAAGTAATAGCTTTGAAAGAAATCCACGAAATGCTTGAACCCTACCCAAGGACTGCCGAGGATTCCCTTGGTCGGCGAGAACTCTTTGAAGGCGATCAAGGCGCCGTACATGGGGATGTACTTGAAAATCAAGTAATATGCCACGCCGGATAACGACAGGAGGTAGAGCAGTTTATTTTTCTTAAAATCCTTTCCCAGCACCGCCGCAGTCTCTTGAAACCGAGAGCGCATCCCGGCCTTCCCCGCGATGGCCGTCGCGTTTTTCTGCATGCTGCCAACCCACTCCTTTTGTCTTTTTGGTAACGAAAACATACCACCGTTGACAGCGCTTACACAATGCTCATTATTTATGTGCAGTTTTTATGATTCGCCGAAAAAGACCGGAACGGCGCGGGTTTTCGGTCTTCGATTTTCCTTATTCGGCAGATCGGCCAGCGCATGATTGACTTAAAAACAGAAAGAAACCCAACGCTGGTTGGGTTTCCGGGAATGTGCAAACATTTAGATGTGAAGGCGGTGTTCATTATATCCGAAACTTCTGCAAACGTTCGTTAAGCCCTCGCGTTTGCGTATAAACGTCCTTGTACACTTCGAACAGCTCCGCGTACCGCTGAACGTTCTCGGGCTTCGGCTCGTACGCGGCGCCGTACCGGAGGAACGCCGACGCGCATTCGGCGAGCGAGCCGAACCAGCCGCAGCCGACCGCCGCGAGCATCGCCGCGCCCATGCCCGGGCCCTGCTCGTTCTGCAGCGTCGCGATTTCGGCGCCGAACACGTCCGCCTGCATCTGAAGCCACACGGGGTTCTTCGCGCCGCCGCCGATCGAGAGAATGCGGCCGACGGACTTGCCCGCGGCGCGGAACAGCTCGATCGACTCGTTCAGCGAGAACGTGATGCCCTCCATGACGGCGCGGGCGAAATCGATGCGCGTATGCGACGCGTCCATTCCGACGAAGCTGCCGCGAATGACGGCGTCCGCGTGCGGCGTCCGTTCGCCGACGAGATACGGCGTGTACAGCAGCCCCTTCGAGCCGATCGGCACGTCGCCGACGGTCGCGAGCAGCTCGCCGAACGGCACGCCCGGAGCGAACGTGTCGCGGAACCAGCCGAGGCTGTGCCCCGCGGACAGCGTGACGCCCATTGCGTAATACGCGTCTTCCTGCGCATGGTTGAAGAAATGCACCTTCCCCGCGAAGTCGCGGTCCTTGTCGCGCTCGTACCCGAGGATGACGCCGGACGTGCCGATGCTGCACATCGTCGCGCCCTCGCCGAGAATCCCGGCGCCGACGGCGCCGCACGCGTTGTCCGCGCCGCCCGCGAACACCCTCGTTCCGCTCGTCAGACCGGCCTCGGCGGCGACGTCCGGCAACAGCGTGCCGACAAGCGCCGTCGAGTCGACGAGCGGCGGGCAGAGCGCCAGGTCCACGCCGACGCGCTCGCACACGTCCGCGCTCCACGCCTTCGCCCGCACGTCGAGCAGCAGCGTCCCCGCCGCGTCGGAGAGGTCCATCGCGATGTCGCCCGTCAGGCGGTACCGCACATAATCTTTCGGCAGCACGAACGTCGCCGCTCGCGAATACAGCTCCGGCTCATGCTCCTTCACCCACAGCAGCTTCGGCAGCGTGAAGCCTTCCAGCGCCGGGTTGCGCGTAATGTCGAGCAGCTTGCCGCCGAGGGCGGCCTCGATGTCGCGGCACTGCTTCGTCGTGCGGGTGTCGTTCCATAAAATCGCGTTGCGCAGCGGACGATGCTCTGCGTCGAGCAGCACGAGCCCGTGCATTTGGCCCGAGAAGCTGATGCCTTCCACGTCGCCCGCCGGCACGCCGGAAGCGCGTACGACGTCCGCGAGCGCGTTCACCGTCTCCCGCACCCAATCCTCCGGCCGCTGTTCGCTGTACCCGGACCGTTCCTGCAGCAGCGGATATTCCCGCGTCGCCTCTCCCGCGATGCGCCCTTCCCGGTCGACGAGCAGCGCCTTCACCGAGCTCGTACCGAGGTCTACGCCGATGACGTACTTCATCCCGAACTCTCCTCTCTATGGAAAGGGGGCCCCCTCCGGAGACCCTCATCCTTTTCGTTGCAAGTCTATTTAGAAAATGTATTCGTTCAACAGGGAGCGGATTTGCTCCAGACGGCCGGATTTGTTTTGGATCTCGCCTTTGTCGATGATGTACGCCTCAAGCGATTTGAAATCCGCCTTCCCGCTGACGATCTCGAGGCCGATGCCGGAGCGGAAGCTCTCGTAACGCTCTTCGAGCACTTGGTCGAGCACGCGCTCCTCGATAAGACGCGCCGCCGCCTTCAAGCCGCGCGCGAACGTGTCCATCCCCGCGATATGCGCGTAGAACAAGTCTTCCGCGTCGAACGACTGACGGCGAACCTTCGCGTCGAAGTTGACGCCGCCGCTGCCGAGGCCGTCGTTCTTGACGATTTCGTACATCGCGAGCGTGACCGACGCCAGATCCGTCGGGAATTCGTCGGTATCCCAGCCGAGCAGCGTATCCCCTTGGTTCGCGTCGATCGAGCCGAGCATGCCGTTGATGCGGGACACATGCAGCTCGTGTTCGAACGTGTGGCCCGCGAGCGTCGCGTGGTTCGCTTCGATGTTCAGCTTGAACCGGTCGTCGAGGCCGTACGTCTTCAGGAACGCGATCGTCGTCGCCGCGTCGAAATCGTATTGATGCTTCGACGGCTCCTTCGGTTTCGGCTCGATCAGGAACTGGCCTTTGTAGCCGATTTCGTCCGCGTAGTCGACCGCCATGCGGAGGAAGCGCGCCAAGTTGTCGAGCTCCAGCTTCATGTCCGTGTTGAGCAGCGACTCGTAGCCTTCGCGGCCGCCCCAGAACACGTAGTTTTCGGAGCCGAGCTCAAGGCCGGTTTCGAGCGCTTTCTTCACCTGCGCGGCAGCGTAAGCGAACACTTCGGCGTTGCTGGACGTAGCGGCGCCGTGGACGAAGCGCGGGTTCGTGAACATGTTGGCCGTGTTCCACAGCAGCTTGACCTTGCTCGTCTTCATATAATCTTTCATCATGCCGACGATGACGTCGAGGTTTTTATTCGTTTCGCGCAGCGTGTCGCCTTCCGGCGCGATGTCGCGGTCGTGGAAGCAGAAATACGGGATGCCGAGCTTCTCGTAAAATTCGAAGGACGCTTCGACGCGGCGCTTCGCGAGGTCGAGGCCGTTCGAGCCTTGCCACGGGCGGATCGCCGTGCCGACGCCGAACGGGTCGGAACCTTCGCCGACGAACGTATGCCAATAGGCGACTGCGAAACGGAGATAGTCCTCCATGCGGCGGCCGAGCACGATTTCGTCCGGGTTGTAATGTTTGAATGCTAACGGGTTTTTCGATTGCTTGCCTTCGTATTGGATCTTGCCGATGCCTTGGAATACGCTCATGAGTGCAAACCTCCCGATTAAATCGTCACGTCGCCGCCGCGAATAGCGCTTACATCTCCGTCTCTCCGGCTGCGGAACGACCGTGCGTTTGAGATCAGTGTAGCACGGAACACTTTGTTTGTCGATACAACAAACTAAGTTTCATCATTTTCATTTTTTGTGCTATGATGGTGAAAAATCAACGAACGAAGGTTTCGCGACAAAGGGGCGGACGAACGCGGCATGAAGCTGACCGGGGACCAAACGTACATCAAACGAATGAACAAATCGCTCGTGCTGGACACGATCATCGCGCATGCGCCGATTTCGCGCGCCGACATTTCCGCGAAACTCGGGCTGAACAAAGCGACGGTCTCTTCCCTTGTCGCCGAATGGCTCGACGAACGGCTCGTGCTGGAGACGGGCCTCGGCGCCTCGAGCGGCGGCCGCAAACCGGTGATGCTGCTGTACAACGCGCAGGCCGGTTACGCCGTCGGCGTTGACCTCGGCGTCAACTATATCAGCGCCGCGCTGACCGACCTGTCCGGCGTCGTCGTCGCGCGGGAGCGGCAGCGGCTGCGCGACGCGGAGCCGGGCGCGGTGCTGGAGCGCGTCGTCGGCCTCGTCCGCGCGCTGACGGCGCAGGCGCCGGCGTCGCCCTACGGCGTCGTCGGCGTCGGCGTCGGCGTGCCGGGCATCGTGGACGGCGACGGCGTCGTCCTTACCGCGCCGAACTTCGGCTGGCGCGACGTCCCGCTGCGCGCCATGCTGGAAGACGCCGCTGGCCTTCCGGCGTGCATCGAGAACGAGGCGAACGCCGGCGCGGTCGGCGAGCAGCGGTACGGCATCGGGCGCGACGCGTCCGACGCGGTGTACATCAGCGCCGGCGTCGGCATCGGCACCGGGCTCATCGTCGGCCGCGACCTGTACCGCGGCGCGTCCGGCTTCTCCGGCGAGCTCGGCCATATGACGATTCAGGCCGACCAAGGGCTCCCGTGCGGCTGCGGCAGCTCGGGCTGCTGGGAAATGTACGCATCGGAGAAGGCGCTGCTGCACCGTCTCGCGCCTCATCCGGAGCGCGAAGACCTCGAGAGCGTCCTGCGCCTTGCGGACGAAGGCGACGCGGCGGCGGCGGACGCCCTCTCGGACATTGGCCGGTATCTCGGCATCGGCGTCGCTACCATCCTGAACGCGTTCAACCCGGAGATGGTCATCGTCGGCAACCGGCTCGCCCTCGCCCGCGCGTACGTGGAGCAGCCGCTGCTCGACGCCGTCGAGCGCCGCTCGCTGCGCCAGCATCGCCGCCGCGCGCGCATCGAATTCGCCTCGCTCGGACTCGACTCCGCGGCGCTCGGCGCCGCCTCCCTTGCGATTTCGCGGTTTCTCGCCGCCGCGAAGGCGGGGGAGCAGGCGTGACGTTCATGAAGTTAGCGCCCTTACGAACGATCGTCGTCGTTTGGGGGCACGAAAACGAAAAAAACGCCCCCCGGGCGTTTTTTCGTTCCTGCTATTGTTGCCGATCCGCTTCGTGCCTCCCTAGCAGCGGCAATCGCACCGCGCGCTTCGTGACGTGAGACCGGACGACGGCGTCCAACACCTCTTGGTTACGAAACCCGTCCAGGAAGCCGGGAAGTCCGTCCGCAGTTCCGCCCTCGAGCAGCGCCAAGAAATCCTCGTACTGCTTCGTCTTGCAGCGGTTCGGCACCTCCAGCGTCGTCCTCGCCAGCTGACCGGGCGCCTCCTCGCGGATTCGGACCACCCGGTCCGGGTCCAGCGTCGAGGCGTGAATCGTGCCGCGATCGCCGTAAATCGACACTTCGTGCTGGTTGCCCGAGCCGACCGCGTTCCGCGTCGTTTGGAATACGCCGACGCTCCCGTCCGCCATTCGCGCCCCGAAGCTGGCGAAGTCGTCGACCTCGACGCGAACGGGCTTCCCGCTCGAGGGATCTCTCCGCTCGGGGATGATCGTATGCAGCATGGCGGTAAGCTCCTCGAATTCGCCGAACAAGTACCGCGCCATGTCGATCATGTGCGAGCCTAAATCGCCGAGCGCGCCCGTACCGGTGATCTCCTTATTGTACCGCCACAAATAAGGCGTGTCGTAGATCGCGGAGCCCCAGCCCTGCAGGTACTGTATCGAAAAGCTGCGCACCGCGCCGATCGCTCCGCCGCGAACCAGCTCTCGCGCATAGCGGAATGCCGGCGTATACCGGTACGTAAAACCGATCATCGCGGGCACCGGCCTCCGTTCGTACAGCTCCAACAGCGGCACCGCCTCCTCGAAGACGCGGGTGAACGGCTTCTCCGCGAGGAACGGTTTCCCCGCGAGAAGGCAAGCGCGGACGATATCCGCATGCACATGGTTCGGCGTGACGGACACGATCGCATCGACGTCCGGATCGTCGATGAGCCGCACGAAATCGGAGTAACGCTTCTCCTCGCCGAGGCCCAACCGGCCGCCGACGTTCGCCAGCGCCTCCGCGTCGACGTCGCTCACGGCGACGACCCGGAACCGGCCGACGGCGTCCATCCAGTGAATATGCTCCCGCGCCATGCCTCCCAGACCGATCAACCCGATGCGATACTCGCGCTTCATGCCTTCACCCCGATTCGCTCCAGCGGCTTCGCGTTCCCGTAAACCGGTCGGCTGCGCCGAACGGGCCGCGCCCATTGCACCGCGTTCGCGATGACGCGCTGAATATCTCGATGATGATACGTAGGATAGGTTTCGTGTCCGGGCCGGAAATAAAAAATTTTTCCGCTGCCGCGGAAGTACGCGCAGCCGCTGCGGAACACCTCCCCGCCCTCGAACCAGCTCGTAAAAATTAATTCGTCCGGCGCCGGAATGTCGAAATGCTCGCCATACATTTCTTCCTTCGGCAGGTCGATGTACTCCCCGATGCCTTCGACGATCGGATGGCCCGGCGACACGACCCACAACCGCTCCTTCTCGTCCGCTTCGCGCCATTTCAGCTCGCAGCTCGTTCCCATTAACGTCTTGAATATTTTCGAGAAATGTCCGGAATGAAGGACGATCAGCCCCATGCCGTTCAGCACGCGCTCCCGCACCTTCCGTACCGCCTCGTCGCTTACTTCTTCGTGAGCCAGATGTCCCCACCAGATGAGGACGTCCGTCTCGTTCAACGCTTCGTCCGTCAGGCCGTGCTCCGGCTCATCCAACGTCGCCGTTCTAGTTTCGTACCCCGCCTCCGCCAAGAAGGACGCGATCGTCCAATGGATGCCGTCTGGGTAAATGTCCCTGACGATACAATTTCTTCGCTCATGTCGATGCTCGTTCCATACCATCACTCTCGCCGCCATCGGCCAACGCCTCCTCCGAGATGAATGCCTCCTAACGAATCGCGCCGCCCCGCGGCGTCTTGCCGGCGGGGCGGGCATGAACGCCGGCCGCTTATTCGACGTTCATATAGCGCTCGTATGCGTCTTCGTAGATTTGAATCAAGCGCTGCAGTCCCATTTCGTTGAGCTGCTGTACGTAGGCGTCCCAGCCTTCGTCGATGCCGCCTTTCGTCACCCATTGAGCGCGGGTGCTCGCGATATAGCTGTTGATGTCGGTCGTGAGCGTCGGCAATTCTTGATACTCCTCCGCCGTATGCATCACCTCCGGGTACGGCTCGGTAACGAACTGCTTCCCGAGCTTGTCGAGCTCCAGCTTCAGGCCGTCGCCTGTCGTCGGATCGAGCTTAATATTTTTCTCGAAGCCGGGGCTTACGTATTTCGGACCGAAATCGCGCAGCGAATTTTCCCAATACCATGCATCCGCGCTAGTCCCTTCGGGCGGAGCCATCAGCGAATACGTCCCGTCGCCGTGTTTCTCGATGGAGGTGCCGATGGCGCCCCAGAAATTCTGAATGCTCGCTTCGGCCGTATAGAACTGGTCGATCCATCGCGCCGTCGCTTCCGGATGCTCGTTGAAGGTCGTGATCAGCACTTCGTTGCGCCGGAAGCTCATCCCTTCCGGGCTTCCCTCCTGATATCGCTTGCCGTCCGGTCCGGCGATGGGCGCCAGAGTGACGTATTGATCGCTCCACTTGCCGAATACGGCGTCCGGCGTCCATTGGTACGTAAATCCGATGAGCGGCGCGTCCGGATTTTGCCGCTTCGCGCTGAGCATCGTGCCGTCCTGCGTGAACGTTTCCGGATCGATCAACCCTTCCGCGTACAGCTTATGCGCCCATTTCAAGCCCTCTTTATACTGTTCCGACGTAGGGAAGTATACGGGCTTGCCGTCCTGAATCATCATGAGATTCCCTCTAAGATTCGTGATGCCGAAAGGCATGAGCAGCTGCAGTTCGATATCGCCCTCGTTGCTTACGGGGATTTCGTCCGGCTTTCCGTTCCCGTTCGGATCCTGTTCCTTGAAAGCTTTCAGTACCGCGTAAAGCTCCTCGATATTTTCCGGCGGCTCCAATCCCAACGTATCCAGCCAAGCTTTGTTGATGACCGGCTGCGTCGCCGAGACGGGCCGCGACGGCAATCTCGCCGGAAGCGAATACATGTTTCCGTCCGGGAACGTGCTTAGCTTTCGCATGACGGGCGTCTCTTCCATCGCAGCCTTCAAATTCGGCATATACGCGTCAATATATTCGTCGAGCGGCCGGAAGTAAGGCAAGTTATTGATGATATCGGAGTCGCTCAACGCGATATTCCCCATGATGACGTCCGGAAGCTCCCCGCTCGCCAGCATGACCGACTTCTGCTCTCCCCAGTCGTTCGAGGACATCACCTGCCAATTGATCTTCACGTTGGTCGCTTTTTCCAGCTCCTGCAGCCAAGCGTTCTTCGTGAAGCTGTCTCCCATGTTGCCCCAGCGAACGGTCAGCACATCGAGCGTAATCGGTTCGTCCACCAACGGAAGACCCTCTTTATTAAAGCCGATTCCCGTATTGCCTTCGGCGGACGATCCTCCCGCTTCGCCGCCGTCGTTGCAGCCGGCGAGTACGACGGCCGTCGTAGAAATAAGGGCAAGATACGTCATCGCTTTCTTGAACATGCCGATTCCCCCTAGATTTGATAGATGATTCCTTCCGATTCCATGAATAAGTCGGTGCATGACTGCTTTACGCCTTCACGGCTCCGATCATCACCCCTTGATTAAAGTGCTTCTGCACGAACGGATACACGAGCATAATCGGGATCGTCGATACGATGATGACGGAGTACCGCATCATATTGGCGAGCCGAAGCGCGATTTCGGCGGCTTCCCCGCTGCCCATGCTCGACTGCATTTGATTGGTGATCAGAATGTTCCGCAGCACAAGCTGCAGGGGGTATAGATTCTCGTCTTTCAAGTAAATCAAGGCGTTGAAATATGAATTCCAGTGGCCTACCGCGATCCATAACGCCAGCACGGAAAGAATCGCTTTCGAGAGCGGCAGCACGATCTGGAAGAAGTACCGCAGGTTGCCGCATCCGTCGATTTGCGCCGCTTCCCACAAATCGGGAGGGATGCTGTTTTGGAAAAAGGTTCTCGCCACAATGATGTCGAACACGCCGACGGCGAACGGCAGCACCATCACCAAGAATGTATTGTATAACCCGAAGTCACGAATCGTAAGAAACGTTGGGATCAATCCGCCGTTGAAGAACATCGTAAAAATAAAGAACAACGTTATGGCTTTGCGGCCGAACAGATCTCTTCTGGAAAGCGCGTAAGCCGCGGATACATTGACGGCCAGCCCGATCGCCGTTCCGACGACCGTGTACACAAGCGTGTTTCGGTAGCCGATCCAAATATTGGCGTGATTGAGCAGCTCCCGATAGCCGTCCAGCGTGAACCCTTCGGGAAACAGCCACACCTGCCCGTTCCCGACCGCGGAAGGATCGCTGAACGAAGCGATGACGATAAAGTAAAGCGGGTACAGCGTTATCAGCAGCACTATGGCTGCCCATCCGTACAGCAGTCCCTCGAAAATCGTATCGGAAGACCATTTCCTCTTCGGTCCGCTCCGAAACGCCGCATGCGTCGCGATGTTCATCTTGTCTGCCCCTCCCCCTTTACCAGAGACTGTTGTCGCTGTACCTTCTGGAAATCTGATTCACAAGGATCAGCAGCACGAAGTTGATGACGGTGTTGAACAAGTTGATCGCCGAAGAAAAGCTGTATTGGGCGCTTAACAGGCCGATTTTGTATACATAGGTGGAAATGACCTCGCTGCCGGAAATGTTTAGGTTGTTCTGCATCAGGTACACCTTCTCGAACCCGACCCCGAGCAGTCCGCCGATCCGCAAAATCAACAACGTAATCGCCGTCGGCATGAGCATCGGAAGGTCGATGTTCCAAAGGTTCTGCCGTCGGTTCGCCCCGTCCACTTTGGCAGCCTCGTACAAGCTCGGATCGATCGCTGACAGCGCCGCAAGGAAGATGATGCTGTTCCACCCCGTCTGCTGCCATACGTCGGACCAGACGTACACGCTGCTGAACAAGCCGGGCGAGCCCATCACATTCGGCGCCTCGGCGCCGAATGCGCGGTACACGTGGCCGATCAGTCCGTTCCCCGGGGAGAGCAGAATCAACATCAGCCCGACGAGTACGACCATGGAAATGAAATGCGGCATATAGGTGGCCGTTTGGAAAAACCGCCGGAACCGGTTCGGCCGCATTTGGTTCACCAGCAGCGCGAACGCGATCGGAATCGGGAACGTCGCGAAACTGTAGAGGCTGATGAACAGCGTGTTTTTTATCGTAAGCTCGAATTGATAGGAACGGAAAAATTTCTCGAAGTACTTGAATCCCGCCCAAGGGCTTCCGGCAATCCCGAGCGCCGGGCTGTAATCTTTGAAGGCGATGATCACGCCGTACATCGGCTTGTAAGTAAAGCACAGGAGCAGAACCACGGCCGGCAGCAGCAATAAGTACAAGCCCCAGTTCCTTCCGATCCTCGCCGCGGTACGCCGCATCCGGACGGTCGATTGACTTGCGTTCAAGACGAATCCTCCTCTTTTTGTCGTCTCTCGGAACTAACCCCATCATACCGCATCCGGCCGTCGACGATACGGACATCATGAAAGCGTTATCCGGACGTTCTGGTCGTAAGGACGATTGGGGCCCGCTCGAATCCGGACCTTCTTTGCTCCGATCCGGACCTTTCGAGAGAAGGGGCGCCGGCGTCTTGTAATTTCGCGGTTTCGCTTGCTAATATGAAAATGACTCGGGGAGCGCGCGACAATCTAGAAGCGGCGCAGAAGGAGCACGCGGGCCATGGCGGGAAGAGCGGAAGAAAAGATGTACCCGATCAAGCATTACGTGAAAATATTGCTCGTCATTTCTTTCATTATTCTGACTCTCGATTTTATCGTCAGTTTCGCGTCCGTCGCGCTCGTCCGGCAGCAATCCGCCAGATACTTGCAGGATACGGCGGACCTGTATATCGATCAAATCGACAAGAGCTTCGCTTACATTCATCATTTCATGGGCTGGACGCTCGCGAACGACGAAGATGTGGAAACGATGACAAAACGCGACGCCAACGATACGCTCTTCCTGAAAGCGAATGAGAACGTATACAAGCGTTTCGCCGAACTCCAAAGGAGCCACGGAAAAGAGTATAACTTCTTTATCTATATAGAAACCAAAGATTTCCTGTTAAATACAGCTCCTATGAGCGTAACTTACTCCGAATACGAGGCGTTGAAGCGAACGATTACCGAGAACATCCGGAATGCCGACATTTACGACAAATTTTATTCCCGTTGGACGACGATCGACTTGAACGGAACTTATTACATTATCAATATCGTCCCTTACCACGATCGATATTTGATTAGTTTGATAGCCGCGGACGATCTCATCCGGCCCTTGCGCGAGATTAATTTAGGCGGCGGCGGTTTCGCCTCCTTGGTAAGCGAATCCGGCGTCCGCGTCACGAGCCCGGTCTCGAACGACGGCGAGTCGCTCGAGACACCGGAAACCTCGTCGCTCTTCGATCGCCTGCAATTCGGAACGACTGTAAACCGCAAGTTTTCGGACGCCTCTTTTCACGTGGAGCTCGTCATCCGGTTCGGAGCGTTCGAGAAAATTATGATCGCCCAGCTGTTGGTCGTCCTGCTGGCCGTTCTTATCGCTTGCAACCTGTGCTTCGTCATGCTGTATTTCCAGAAGAGGGTATTGAAGCCGATCAAGCATTTCTCCAGCAATCTTGCGATTTTGATGAACGGCGGCGAGCCGATCGACTTCGAGAACAACAAGATCATTGAGCTGGAGAAAGCGAATCGCCAATTTATCGACTTAGTGAAGCAAATCAAAGCGGTGAAAATCGATTTGTACGAGCGAGAGCTGGAGAAGCAGCGCATGCAGTTGAATTATATGAAGCTGCAAATCAAACCCCACTTTTTCCTGAATTGCTTGACAACGATCTACAGTATGGCCCAGATGCAGATGTACGCCGAGATCGAACGGATGACGCTGTCGATTTCGAAATATTTCCGGTACATTTTCCAAAACGATCGGGACTTTGTCCGTCTCGCGGACGACATCGAGCATGTTCGCACCTATTTGGAAATTCAGCGGGAGCGGTACCGGAATTCGTTTCATTATCGAATCGACATCGACCCTCGTGCGGCGGACGCTCTCATACCGCCCCTCTTACTTCAGACGTTTATCGAGAACTCGGTGAAATACGCCGTGTCCCGGGATCGGGAGGTTCTGGTTTCGCTTGCGGTCGAGCGGCGTACGGAGGAGGCAGGCGCTTCCGTCACGATCATTCGGATTACCGATACCGGCCCCGGATTTCCGCCGCCGGTGCTTGAGAAACTGACGACCGGACAGCCGCTCGATCAATCCAGAGGCACGCAGATCGGCATCATGAACGCCGTACAACGATTGCATTACCTCTATGCTGGCGCCGACATCCGATTTACCAATTTGGAAGGCGGCGGCGCCGGCGTCACCATGATTCTTCCAGATCGTACGGAGGATGGAACCGAAACGGAGGATCGCCCATGAACGCCCTGCTCGTTGACGACGACTACTTCGTCCTGACGGCGCTCGAGCGCAAAATCGACTGGAACGCGCTGCAGATCGACCATGTGTACACGGCCAGCAACGTCGCTCAAGCCCGGGACATCATCCTAAGCCATCCGGTCGACGTTCTCGTTTCCGATATCGATATGCCGCAAGGAAGCGGACTGGAGCTCCTGGCTTGGATTCGGGAGGAAAACTACGATATTCAAACGATCTTTCTCACCAATTACGCGGATTTTAATTACGCGCAGAAAGCTATCGAATTGCAGAGCTTCGAATATTTCCTGAAGCCGATCGAGTTCGACAAGCTGATGCTCATCCTGCAAAAGGCGATCGCCCGCGCGAGGAAACAGCGGAACAACGAGAAAGCGATCCAAGAAGGCTACTACTGGCAGAGAAACCAAGCCAAAATTCAGGAGCATTTCTGGCGGAAGCTCGTCGACGCGAGCGCCTCGTTCCCGATGAAATCGGCAGATCTCGCCCGCTCCGTCGAAGAGCATAATTTGCCGTATCGCATGACGGATCCGTTCCAGCCGCTGCTGATCCACGTGTTCCCTTACGACGGCAGTTTAGGGGAAACGGAGAAGGGACTTTTCGATTTCGCGCTCCTGAACGTGTTATACGAATCGTTCCGAAGCTCCGATTTTACGATCGAGACGATTCTGGAAACCAAACCTTACAACTGGGCAGCCGTCCTGAGATGGAACCGGCCGCCTGCGGTCGACGCGGTGGAAGCGCTGTGTACCGCCTTCATACCGAAGGCGAACCGGTTCCTGAAGGCCGACGCCTGCTGTACGATCGCCTCTTCCGGCCGACTGGAGGACATGAGCGGCATTGTCAAACGGCTGCTGACCCTGAACGAAGAGGTCGTCAAGTGCCGGAATCAGACGTTCCATGCGGACAGTTTCAGCCGTCAGCCCGCCGTCGACTATGCGCCGCCGAACTTGTCGAGGCTGGAACAATGGCTGGATTCGAACCGTCCCGACGACTTCCTCGCCGAAACGTCGCAATACTTGAAGAACAACTTAACCCACCGGACGCTTAACGTTTCCATTCTAAGTTTGTTTCGGCTGGACATCGTGCAGCTCGTCTATGCGTTCCTCAAGACGAAAGGGATTCAGGCGCATAAGCTGTACGCCGGCCGGACGAACGACCGATTGCTGGTGCAATCGTTGAACTCGATCGAGGATATGGAGGCGTATCTGCGATACTTGGTGAACACCGCCATGGATTATCGGAGCTTCACCGAGCAGCCGAAGTCGGTCGTCGAACAAATCAAGCAATATATCCACACCCATTGCAGGGACGATCTGACCCGAAACCAGCTGGCGGAAATCGTCTACCTCCACCCCGACTATTTGGCGAGGCTGTTCAAGAAAGAAACGGGGATTTCGCTCGGAAGCTATATTATCCAAGCGCGGATCGCGGCGGCGAAGCACTTATTGGAAACCACGAACTTATCCGTCCATGCCGTGGCCCAAAGAGTGGGGTACTCGAATTACTCTTACTTCTCCAAACTGTTCAAACAAGACGTCGGCGTCAGTCCGCACGAATACAAGCGAGGATCGAAAACCGAGCGAGCGGAATAGAATAAAAGGTGAAACTCCCTGTTCGAATGTTCGAACAGGGAGTTTCGTTATTCGCGGGGTGACCGCTTCGGCGAATTGGGCGAATGCGGAGGGCGTTTTGCCTACGGGACACATACCATGTGTTGAATCTAATATTGGAGGTCTTTTCCATATGTTTCATACCGTGCAACCCGGGGAAACCCTGTACAGCATCGCGGCTCGCTACGGCGTGACGGTCGACGCGTTGATGCAAGCGAATAATTTGACGAGCGGCTACTTGTACGCCGGCCAGACGCTCCGCATCCCCGTAACCGGCGGCGGCGGCGCAGGTTTCCCGTTCCCGCTGCCGATTCCGGTACCGCCGGGCGGCCGTCGCCTGGAGGAGCGCGTCGAACGTCTGGAGCGGCAGCACGCGGCGCTCGAGCCGGTCGTCGATCGCTTGTCGCGACAGGTGAACCAGTTGGATACGGAAGTCGACCGTCTGCGCCAGCGCGTCCGTCGTCTGGAACAGCAGGCCGGCATTCGCGACGAATAAGAACACGCGCTAAGGACGAAGCTCTCCCGCCGGCAACCGCGGGGGAGCTTTTCGTATCTAGGCTTCCTCCGCGTTCCTTCGCCGCCCTCGCTCGATCCACCCTCTGACGACCATTACGACGAGCAGCATTGCCGGAAACGCCCCGAGCATGATCGGAGTCGCCATGTATCGTTCCGCTACGAGCTTCCCCGTCTCCAGATGGCCTTGCCAGCTGCGGGGCAGCAGCGATGCGGCATATAGCGCGCCCGCCGTCGGGACGACGAACCATCGGTACGACTTTCGAAACAACTCCTCCAAACCGATGACGGCCGCCAGCAGCCAGACCGTCGCTTTCACGAAGATTCCCGCGTAAAACAGCAAAAACACCAAGGCGTCGAACCGTTCGAAAATTTCCGCCAATTGAATGAGCTGCGTCGATTGCAGCAGCGGAATCGTGCTGATTTCGATAAAATCGGGACCGAGCGTACATAAAGCGAGAACGTTCATCGTCCAGATGACGGCCGCCGAGACGAAATAAGCCCTAACGCTGATTCGCCATACCGCCCTCCCCTCGCTCTTCTGCAAATAGCTCCAAAATACGAGGAAGACGAACATTTGCCCGAAAGGAAACCATAGCGCGTCGCGGAACACTTCCTTGAGCACGGGAGACGCTCCGTTCTCTAATATTGGAAGCAGTCTTTCGAACGCGACGATGCCCGACAACAAATAAAACGCGATCAGCACGGCGTAAAACGAGATGACCCCGATGACGATGAATTCCGCCAATCGGAAAAAAACCTCGATGCCTTTCAGCGCGGCATATGCAACAAGGAGCGTCAGCACCAGCAAAATCAGCGGCAGCGGCGTGCGAGGCAGCACGGTGAGATTCGTCAAATCCCCGAAATCCCGCAAATTTCGCATCGACTCGTACGCAAAGAAAACGACGTAGAGTACGATCGCCGCCCTGCCGGCCCAAGGTCCGAAATATCGCAAAAAAATTCGAAACAAATTGCTTTCCATCTCCCGCGCCTGGATGGCGACAAACATCGCCAACAACAGCGACCCCAAGAAACAGCCCAGAAGAATGACCAGCCACGCGTCTTGACGCGCTTCGAGGCCAAGCTCGAACAGCGTCGTACTGCCGATCTGAAACAAGATGATCATAGCGCCCAACTGCGTGTTATTGATTTTTTCCACGGCCGCCCTACTTTCCTTCCAGCTTCTTCGCGACGGAGTCGTTAATCATGCCCGTGTTGCGGATTCTCGCGTCGACGTCCACGCGCAATTGGACTTCCGCGAAATTCGCGTCCCAATCTTTCTCCAGCTCTTTCCACCAACGGGGATGTTCCCGGTGAACCGCCTCCCCGATGCCGAAGACGTCCGCCTTAAACCGTTTGGCGCCTTCGAAGCTCGTTCGCACGTCGTCTTCGATGCTCCGCTCGATCCGTCGTTCCATGCGCTCCAGCGTGTCGCTGCGCTTCAAGGGCGAGCGGCAGGCGGACTCGATGACCGACCCTTGCACGGCGATGTCGATGTCGACATACACCCTCCCGTTCCTCGCGCTCGTACGCAGGTCCGTGTCCGACCTTTCGATTGCGAACGAAGCCCGCTCCTCGCCGCCGTCCCCGCACGCGAACGGGACGATGTCGTACCCTGCCCGACCGGTCGCGAAGCCGACGCCGTTCGCCTCCCGTTCCGTCATCCAGCCGACGAACTTGTCCCCTTTCAGCACGCCGGCCCGGTGCAGCTTCAACACGGCCATCCGTCTCGTGCGCTGCACCGCTTCGGAGGTCGTCTGTTTGTCCAGCTTCCCGGACACGCGAATTTCCGGCACCGCCGCGCTCTTCGACGGACCGACCAGCATCGTGACGATCTCGTACACCTTGGAAGGAATCGTGCCGTTCTGTTTGCCGGGACCCTCGATCAGCTGATGGATCGAATTGCCGGGAAGCCTCTCCAAATTCGTCAACACCTCGAGAATGTCCCTCGTGCTCCCGTCATACAGCAGCAGATTGGACGTTTCGCGCGACTCCTCGTCTCTTAAATAAAAATCGATAATGTCTCCGATGCCCCGCTCGGCGGCCGAGCGGCTGACGATGACGACGCGGCTGTGAGGAAAAAACAGCTGGCGCGGCAGCTCTCTTCTGGCGTTTTGCACCGCTTCCCCCAACGTATTTCCTTTCGTCGTGAACGTCATGACCGGCGACCCGCTGCCCCCTCCTCCGGTTCTCATTCCGAACGTGCGCGGAATGACGACTTGATACGTCATCACCCATTGCCCCGCCTCGTTCCGGTCGATCGCCGTCGCGTTGACGATCGCCAGATCGTCCATCTCCATGCGATCCCAGCAGCCGCTCAGCACCACCGCGGTCAACAGCAGCATCCAAAGTCCTCGTTTCATGGCCTCATTCCTCCCGGCGATCCTATTCGTCCGCGCCCGGAGGCTTCTTCCGCCGTCTCTGCCGAATCGGATTGTTCGCCCCGAAAGGCAGCGGCCTCGTTCGCAGCAACGTCCAAGGCGCTCTGACGAACATGTCCTTCCAGTTCCGCAGAACGAACGGCGCGAACGGCGTCAAATACGGCACGCCGAACGATCGAAGCCCGCACATATGAATCAACAGCGCGAACAGAAACGTCATAATGCCGAAAAACCCCAACGTCGCCGCGAATATCATCAGTACGAACCGAAGCAGCCGGGACGCGATCGCGATGTTGGTGGCGGGGGCGACGAAGTTGGAAATCGCCGTGAAGGAGACGACGATGACCATCGCCGCGGAGACGAGTCCCGCTTCCACGGCAGCCTGTCCGAGCACCAAAGCGCCTACGATCGAAATCGCGGGACCGATCGCCCGCGGCATTCGCGTTCCGGCTTCCCGCAGCACCTCGAACGTGATCTCCATGAGAAACGCTTCGATGAACGCCGGGAACGGAACCCCTTCCCGCTGAGCGGCAAGCCCGATCAGCATCGTCGTCGGCAGCATTTCTTGGTGGAAGGTCGTGATCGCGATATACATAGACGGCAGCAGCATCGACGCCGTGAACGCTCCGAAGCGCAGCACGCGAAGGAAGCTGGCGATATCGAAACGCTGGTAATAATCCTCGCTGGCGATCAAGAACTTAAAGAACGTTACGGGAAGAATGAGAGCGAACGGCGTGCCGTCGGTAAGGATAACGACTTGGCCTTCCAGCAGCGCGCCGGCCGTCGTATCCGGACGCTCCGAGTTCAGGATCGTTGGGAACGGCGTGAACGTATGGTCTTGAATGAATTCCTCCAAGTATTCGCTTTCCAAAATGCTGTCCGTCCGGATGGCGTCCAACCGCCGCAGCACCTCGCGCACGACGCCTTCGTCGGCGATTCCTTTCATATACAGCACGCTGACGTCGGTTTGCGTTTGCCGCCCGATTTTCCGATCGATCTTCCACAAGTTCGGACTTTTGATTCTCCGGCGGATCAGGGCCACGTTCGTGCCGATATTTTCGTTAAAGCCCTCCTTGGGCCCGCGGATGACGGTTTGGGAGGAAGGCTCCTCGACGCTCCGATGCTCCCACTTCGACGTGTTGACGGCCAGCGCTTCTTCCGCGCCCTCCGCGAATACGACGGCGTTGCCTTCGAATAAAGACGAAAAAAGCTCCTTCATCGAACGAACCGGCGATACGGCATCGACGGTCAAGAGACGATTTGCGATTTCGCGGACGAACGACTCGGCCGGCTTCGCATCGTCTCGCTCCGGGGAGCGGGGCGTCATCAGCGGGCCGATCACGTTCTGGTTGACGATGATGTTATCGGTCAGTCCGCTGATGTACGCGAGCGCCATGGGCGTTCCATCGAACGCCAAAAAAGTTCGAATCACAATATCCGAACTGTGTCCCGTCATCTCTTGGATCGTTGCAAGGTTCTGCTGCACATGGGCGGATACGAGCGCATCTTGCTCCGGTACCGACTCTTGCGGCAATCCGATCACATCCACTCGTCGAGGTAAGCTTTCGTGATAGGATTTCCTGACCTTCCTGATTTATACTTCTCTGTTCCAAAGGGTAAATAAAAACCCGCGACGGATCGTCGCAGGCTTCGTGCGCTTTTGGTTATACGTCCAACCCGATCAACCGGGCGGGGTTTTCCGCCACCATGCGGTAAATTTGCTCGGGCGCGAATTCGTAGTCCAGCATCGTCGTAATCATCGTCCGCATCCCCTGCACCGGGGTCGAAGCGGCTCGGACGCCGTAATCGGTGGCAAGCACGAAATGCTCCGGACCGACCTCCCGAATCGTCTTCATCCAAGCGACCGCGTTCTGCGTCCGGTATCCGAGCTCGGACCCCATATCCATATATTCGCGCTCCACGTAATAGTGCGTGCGAGGCACGTCCGGATACATCCAATCGACGAGGCAGCCCTCCAGGAAGGCGCCGCGGCGCGCCGCTTCCTTCTGCTGTTCGATCGACATGCTGCCCCGCACCGGGTGCGCGATCAACACCTTCTTAATGCCGTATCGCTCCGCGAGGTCGAGCAGCCGGAACGCCTCTTCCACCGATACATGCCCCGTGTTCAAGTACACCTCGGGATGCTCGGCGATCATGGCGAGAATTTCGTCCAATTCCGGCGGAACGGGATCTTCCAGCGGAATTCTCGTCGCCCGCGGCAGCTCCTCGGCCGCGAACTTCGGGAACGCGTCCTTGAAGGGAACCAGCTTCCCGTCGACGACGGTCGATTCCCGGGTCGCCGAATGGTACGTGCAGTGGGAGCCGAAGCTGATGAACCGGCAGCCGTCCCCGAGATGCAGCGCCGTCTTCACGGCGCGCGGATTCATGCCCCCGTGGCAGGAGTTCATCAAGTAGCCGCCGAACGTCCGGATCCCTTTCACGTGGCGGTTCACCATCCACGCGGTTCCCGACGCCCAGCCGAAGACGTCGTAATATACGAGAGCGCGCATGCCGGCGGCTCTCGCCTCGAGTGCCGCCTCGATCGGATCCTGATGCCCCGGATTCGATTTCAGAACCGGACCCGCGTGCACGTGGCTGTCGATCGCGCCGACGAGCAGCTCGCCGGGAAGCTCCATGGAGCGGTCGTAAAACGGTTCCTTCGCCCCGTTCCAATCCCGTTCGCTTCTCGCCTGATGTTCTTCATTCATATATAAGGCCATGTACGGTTCCCTCCAACGTGGAATATAAATTTGACGGTTTAGCCTTTTACGGAGCCGGCCCCGACCCCTTTGATTATTTTCGAGCTGAAGCTGAAATACACGAGCGCGACCGGCAGCAGGGCGATCATCATGGCCGCCATCAACAGCGGATAATTCGTGTCGTACCGATTCCCGAAGGAGGTCAGTCCCAGCGGCACCGTTCGCAAATGCTCGTCGTTAATGAGGATGAGCGCGAAAGAGAATTCGTTCCAACAAGCGAAAAATTGCAGGATCGCCACGGTCGTGACCGCGGGCATCGTCATCGGAAAAATAATGGTGAACAGGGTTCGCGCGAACGAGCATCCGTCGATGGCGGCCGCCTCCTCCATCTCGCGAGGAATGCCCCGGATATAGCTCTCGACGAGAAAAATCGGGAACGACAAGCTGTACCCGATTAACGGAATCAGCAAGGTGTACCATTGGTTGACCATTCCCGTTTTGTTGAAAAGCAGGTACACGGGAACGAGCAAGGCATGAATCGGGACGAGCAGCCCGAAGACGTAATAGTAGTAAATCAGTCGTTTCCCTCGAAATTCGAATCGAGACAGGAAGTATCCCGTTACGAAGGAAATGACGACGACGAAGAGGACCGAAATGACCGTGTTGCGAATGCTGTTGAAGATCAAGAGCTCCATTTGGATCGTCCGGAACGCTTCGACGTAATTGGAAAATTGGAGCGTCTTCGGCAAACTGACGATGCTGCCGGCGAACTCCTCTTTGGTTTTCAGCGAAGAGTACGACAGCCATACGATCGGAAACACGCAGCTCAACGTAAAAAGCATCAGCATGCCGTTCGTAAGGAACACCCCGGTTTTCCGGAGTAGCGTTAAGGCGGACTTTTCGCTTTCCAATGCGGACAATCGGTTGTTCGCGACTTCCATGTCACGCCTCCTTCTTCTTTCTCCAGTTTCCAAGGAGCAATATGCGGCTGCCGACGATGAGCGCCAAGCTCAAGATCATGATGCCGATGGAAATCGCGGAGCCGTAACCGTAATTAAACCTCGTGAACGAAGTGTTATAGGCATATAACGCGACCACGAGCGACGAATTGCCCGGCCCTCCGCCGGTCAGCGCGTAGAAATGGTCGAACCCCCGCATGTTCGCGGCGATGCACAGCACGACGCAAACCATCAGCGTGTTCTTCAGCAGCGGCAGCGTAATATGCATAGCTCTTTTGATCCCCGACGCGCCGTCGATTTCGGCCATCTCCAGCACTTCCTTGTTGATCGAAGTATAGCCGGCCAGAATGATGATCGCGTACCCTCCGATCGCCTGCCAGATGAGCGGCGCGGTCGCCGTCAGCAATATCGGCCCCGGCATATCCAGCCACGGCAACGCCCACCGGTCGAGACCGATCGACCGCAAGATTGCGTTAATTAATCCGTGATTATAGTTGTACAGCAGGGACCACAGCATGGCTACGACGATCGCGGAGAGCGTAGAAGGGAAATAGCTCATCGTGCGATGCAATCCCTTGAATTTCGTCGACCTCGAGTGAAGCAGGAGCGAAAAGACGATCGCGAACCCGACCTGCCCGATCAAGGCGATGGCGATAATTACGAGGTTGTTCCAGAAGGAATACCAGAACAGCTCGTCGTGAAGCAGCCTGCCGTAATTCTCGAGGGCGATGAAACGCATTCGGGGACCGCCGGTCCATGCGTATAAGCTGTACCGGAACGCGTCGACGATCGGGAGCAGCACCACGAACGAATAAATGAGAAGTCCGGGCAGTAAATACAGTACGAATCCCCACGCAGACGGGCGCAAAGATCGATTCATTCCGTCACCTCCGCTTTCCTAGCTCGTCCCTTGCGGAGCCGCCGCGACTTCGGCAGGCTCCGCTCGGGCCGTTTCGGCGCTTCGCCGGCATTAGTTGTCTTTGTTTTCCAAGTAAAACTCGTACTCTTCCTGCGTTTCTTCCGCGACCTGCTCCGGCGTTCTCGCCCCGATCAAGAGGTCCTGCAGCCCCGTTTTCAAGACGTCGTTGACGGACGCCTCGAACCACAGTCCGAAAATTCGGGACGCCGGCGCCGCGTTCGCCGCGCCGTAGGTGTCCACGGCAAGCCTATGCAGCTTCGATTCGTCGAATTCGCCCGGGTCGTACGCCGGAAAGCCGCCTACGCTCGCCATAATTTTCGCGCTGCCGTCGCCGGTCAAGTATTGAAGAAGCGTCATGATGGCGTCCCGCTTCGGGCCGGGCTCCACGCTGCTGCTTACGCTGTAGTAGACGCCAGCGCCGCCGGACGAACTTTTCGGATTTCCTTTGCCGCCTGCGACGCTTGGGAAGACGGCCACCTTCGTCGCGTCGAGGACGTCCTTCGGAGCGTTCGTCACCTGGTTATTGACGTCCCAGATGCCGTCGACGAACGCCGCCGCCTTGCCTTCGTAGAAATACCGGTGCATTGCGTCGCCGTCGATAGAATTCAAATCCTTATTAAAGTACTCGGCCTTTGCCATATCGGACAGCAGCGTCAAGGCGCTCACGAACTCGGGGTCGGTGTATTTCGCCCCCGTCCCTTCCACGATCGATTTCGTCCACTCCGGGCCGGCGAACCGGTCGGCAAGCACGGAAAACCACATATCCAAGGCGTAGCCTTTGTCTTTGTTCGCGAACGCGAACGGGAGAATGCCTTTCGCCTTTAACTTTTCGCTTGCGTCCCGCAGTTCCTCCCATGTCGCCGGGAATTCGGAGTAGCCGACTTCGGCGAACATTTTGCTGTTATAGAAAATGATATGGGTCGGTCCGGCGGCCATCGGGATGCCGTAAATGCTTCCGTCGTAGGTCGCTCTGTCGAACGTTCCCTTGCGATACCCGTCGCGCCACTCGGGGCGCTTGTCCAAGTCTTCGTTCAGCTCGGCCAGCATGCCGTTCTTAACGAAATTGCTCATATACGAACCCGGCAGCTGGAATACGTCCGGCAAGTCGTTCGAAGCGGCGAGCGTCTGCGCTTTAAGGCCGTATTCCTCGAACGCGACTTGCTCTTCGACGACCTCGATGTCGGGGTAATCTTCTCTGAACTTTTGAAGCATCGTCAGCACGCCGGTTTCCTCGGAATATTTGCCGATATTTTCGGAACGATAGCCGTGCTTGAGCGTGATCGTAATTTTTCCTTCGTCCGCGCTCGAATCGTTCGACGCCGTGCCGCACGCCGCGATCGTCATCGACGCGGCGAGAATGGTGGTAAGGACCGTCTTCTTTTTCATGTTGGTTTCCCTCCGTTTGGAATTGGGATTCGCTTGCCGCTCTTTCTCCGATTTCCAGCTCTCTGTGTTTTCTTTTTCGTTTGCTAAGCAGAACGTCTGCCCTTAACTCGAGATCTCACCTCCCTCGTTCTCCGTGTCAAGGCGTTCCCCGCCGACAGCCCTATGCAAACCCCGTTTGGGGAAACCTTACCGTCCGAATGACCGCAGCATACCGGTATACGTCTTTTTTTCGGGCTCGGCGAACGTCAGCGACTTGCTCGTCTTCGCCCCCAAGTCGACCAGCGCTTCGCAATATTTCACAGCCGCGAGCACCCCGTCGACGACGGGGACTCCCGCCAGACGCTCGATCCGCGCTTTATGGGCCGCCATCGCGGCGCACCCGAGCACGATCGCCTCCGCCCGATCCTCTTCGACCGCTTTGCGGCATTCCTCGGCGATTTGGCGTACGGAAGCATCAGGGTCCGCGAGAACGTCCAGCACATGCAAGGATGTCGTCCGCACGCTCCTGCATTTCTCCCTCATTCCGTAATGCTGCACAAGGTGCTCTGACATCAGCCGGGTGCGAGGCAGCGTGGTGACGATGCTGAACGTCGCCGCGATCATCGACGCCATCGTCATCGCCGCCTCCGCGATACCGAGGACCGGCGCGGAAGTCAGTTCCCTCGCCCCGAGCAGCCCGGGGTCCCCGAAGCAGGCGATGACGTACGCGTCGGCGCCTTCCTCCGCATCGCCCTTCCGAATTTCTTTGAACAACCCGGGAATCGATAAATATTCGTCGTAGAACGACTCTATGGAGGACGGTCCCATTTCGGGGCTGGCCGCGATGATTTCCGTCGACGGGCGGACTACTTTCAGCGCTTCCCTGCGCAGTTCCTCGTTTAAAGCGCTGCTGGTGTTCGGGTTGATGATTTTAATTTTCATGCCATACCTACTTTGCCTAGGATTTTTATCCAATCTTGCATTTCATTCGGAATACGAGATTGTATACAATCTGGTCCAAAAAAAATGGACTGTCGACCCTATGCGATTATGTACTTACCTTCTTCGGCCGGAAAATGTCGTTCAAAGACGCCGGGGCCGCGCCGGCTTCGCCGAAATCGAGCTCCGCCTCGATCTCTTTCAAATGATCCGTCATCAGCCGTTCTGACAAATGCTCGTCGCCCAGCCGCATGGCATGTAAGATTCGCTTGTGATCTTGGCAAAAGATTGAATGGCGTTTCCCGTAGAATGCTATGATGACGTACGTAAGAGACACCAGTTCCTCCAAATAGCGGTAAAAGTAAAAGTTTCCGGCCATTTCCGCGATCTTCAGGTGGAAATCCCCCGTAATTCGCAGCGCGCCGAACCAATCGCCCTGCCGGTGGAATTCCTCTTCTTCCTCCAATACGAGCTCCAGCTGACGGAATTGCTCCTCGGTCAACCGGTGGCACACTTTCCGAATCGCCGCCGCCTCCAGCACGCGCCTCATCTCGAATACTTCCTTCGCCTCTTCGACGGTAGGGCAGGAGACGAACGTGCCTTTATACGGAATGACCGTCACCAATTTTTCGATGGCCAATCGACGGAGCACGTTGCGGACGGGGGTCCGGCTGACCCCGAACGATTCGGCGATGACGTCCTCTACAAGCTGCATGTTGGGGCGCAGCTTCTGCTGGATAATCGCCTCTTTGATCGCCTTGTAAATTTCCGTTTCATTCGCTTGCGACATGTTCTACGGTCCTTTCGCTCGGTTTTTGATCTGATTCAGATTGCAATTCACTTTCGCTCCTCTCTACAAGCTCGGTTCTGGATGGGTCGAGTGTAATATGAACTTTTCATGCATGTCAATATAGCTTTCACAATACTACAAAAAGTATCGCTAAAATTACAAAAAACCAGTGGTAAGTTTGTTTTTTATTCCAAAACGGCGTTCTCTATAGGTTTTGGTGTTATGTTTTATTACATATTAAAAATCGGGCAGGAGCCCGCCCGCCCCTGCCCGTTCCGATGCCGCATCGTTAATTATTGAAATTTACGTTCTGGAAATACGCCCTGCCTCCGCTGACGTGAACCCCGAAGTTTCCGCCCGCGAAACGGGAATCGTTCGTATCGATGACCGGCTGCGCGTCTTCGCCGAGGTACGCTTTGATGTTCGTGCCGCTGGCGACGACTTTGACGCGATACGTCGTTCCTTGCTGGAGCAACAGCGGCGCTTCGGCCAGCGCGGGGCCGGACATGAAGCTGCCGTCGACTTTCGCGAGCAGCCGCACTGCTCTTTGCCCAGGGGTTACGCTCAGATAATACCCGCTGGAGCCGTCGGGACTCGCCCGGAAGACGAGCGAACCGGAGCCTCCCGCTTCGTCGATCTTTAGGTCCGCTTCGAACGTGAAATCGGACGCTTGGGCCGAGGACATATACGCCGCATCCGCGTCGTGCATCGCCGAGATGCCGTCGGCCGCCGCGGCCCACCGCGCGGCGCTCGCCCCGGCGGTCCAACCCGCCGCGTTCGTATGGAATGCGCCGACGCGAACGACGGTCGTCCCGACGACGGCCCCTGCTGAGGTCGTCGCCGTGACGCGGGCTTCTCCCCGCTTCGCCGCCGTCACGAGCGCGCCGCCGTCGCCGCCGTCGGACACCGTCGCGATTTCAGGGTTGCTCGACTGCCAGACGACGCTCCGATCCGCGGCGGTTTCCGGCAGCACCCTCGCATACAGCCGCCGCGACTCTCCTTCCGCTAGCTCCAACAGCGCTTGATCCATGACGACTCGACGCGGAACGTCCCCGCTCGGCGGCGGCCCCGTCCAAATGTCGGACAGCGGATAGATGTCCAAAGCAACGACGTCGACCCGGCCTCCGATCGTATACAAGCTCAATCCGTCGCTAGCCGCATCGGGGAACATCATCGTGGAGAACGCGACCTCCCCGTCTTTGCCGAACGCTTCGACCGACGACTCGTCGACGAAGATGCTCATCCGAATCCGCCGTTCGTCCGGCAGCAACTCCGCTTCGCGCCGCGGCGTGAACTTCGCGGCGAAATCGTCGCGTCCCGCTTCCGACCGGTCGACGAACAGGCGAGAAGCCGCCGCGTCGTAGCCGACGACCGTACGCTGCTCTCCGCGCTCGCGAAGCCGGAAGCCGAATTCGGTAGCGGCGCCGGAAGACGGCAATTCGAATTCGGCGACGATCTCGTACGCCGTCCCCGAGACGTTCTCGAGCAGGTTCGCATCCTGCGGGTCGAGGGCGATATTGCGCCATGACTGCGGCGTCCCTCGCAGCGTCCGAAGCTCCGCGGCGGGCGTCTGCACAAGCCGGACGCCTTGGCCGGGGATCGTCCGCAGCGAGAGCTCGCGCGGAATGGACATTTGCCCCTTCCACGGCGCGGTCGGGAAGCTGAACGGGTAGTCCCAGTTCGCCATCCATCCCAACTGAATGCGGCGGCCGCCCGGCGCGTCCGCGAACGTCATCGCCGCGTACATGTCTTTGCCATGCTCGCCGCGCAGCACGGTACCGGCGGGATTGTCGCTGACGAACGTCGTCCCGTCGAACGACCCGACGAAATATTCCGACGACGAGCCGTCGTTCTGCGGAACCGCGCCGTTGCTGATGGCAAGCACCCACTTGGTGTGCAGCGGATCGCCGTCGACCGGCAGCGGGAAGAAGTCCGGACATTCCCATACGCCCCCGTGCAAATAGTTCCCGTACCCGAAGGAGCTCGCATACGTCCAATCCACCAAATTCGTAGAGGTGTAGAACCGGACGTGGTCGCCGCCGGAGACGACCATCACCCATCGGCCGCGCTCCTCGTCCCGGACGACCTTCGGATCGCGGAAATCCCAGCCGCCGTCCGGTCCGCCGGGGTTTTCGACGATCGGGTTCCCTTCGTAAAACTGCCACGTTCGGCCGCGGTCTTTGCTGTAGGCGATGCCGATTTTCTGATTGCCCCCCGGCTTGTCGGGGTGGAACATCGTGTAATATGCGATTAGGCCGGACCCGCCTTGGAACAATCCGGAGACGTCATGCTCGTCGGCGACCGCCGAACCGGTCCACGCATGCCCGGCTTCGTTCCACGGGAGCGCCGTCGGCAGTCTCCGCCAATGCACTAAATCGGTGCTGACCGCATGCGTCCAAGTCCCGCCGTCCTGCGCGAACAAGTGGTATTCGCCGTCGTAGTAGACGAGCCCGCACGGGTCGCTGATCCAGTTCAGCGCCATCGTGTAATGATACTGCGGCCGGTACGTTTCCCCGTAATACGTTTCCGCCGGAAACAGATGAACGTTCTGGAAATAGGCCGTCCCGTTGAACGCGCTCAAACCGACTCGGCCGGATACGTACCTCCCGTCCGTCGCCGCCAGCGCCGGCGCGGAACCGCCGTCCACGAACGCTTCGATCCGGCTTCCTTTCGCGTGAATTTCTAAGCGGTACCATCGGCCAGCTTCGACCTGCATCGCAGCGGAAGCGATGGTGGCGCCCCCGTTCAAATCGAACAGGCGAATACGATCCAGATTCGGATCGATGTTAATCGCGTAGCCCGACGCGCCGGCCTCGTCGACCCGAAAGACGAGAGCGGCCGTGCCGAACGGCGTCGAGGGGTCGACCCGCAGGTCGCCCTCGAGCACTACATCGCCGGCTTGGCCCGCGGCGAAGCGGAACGCGTCGCTCGCCCCCTCGCTCACGGCTTTCCTGCCGTGCAGATGCGGCGTCCACGTGCCGCCGAAGCTTTGCCACCCGCCGAGATTGCTCCGCAAGTCGCTAACGACAACGTTGTCGAACCGCACGGTGCCGTTATACGCGTTCAGTCCCGCGAAGCCCCCCGCATAGGACGAATCGGAGACGCTGATCGCGGGATCGTACCCGTCGGCGCGACGAAAATCGGTCTGCACGTACGCTTTGATGGAGGGTCCTTCGGCTTTGATGCGGACCCGGTACACCTTCCCGGCGTCGAGCGCCATCGATTTGACGCCGAGCGTCACGTCGTCCGCCGTCCTGTACAGACGCAGCCGATCCATATTCGGGTCGACCTGCAGCGCGTAGCCGTGCGTGCCGGCGGCGTCGGACCGGAACAACAGCGTCCCGACGGCGTAGGCGTCCTCGATCAACAAATCCGCCTCGTACGTGAAATCGTCGGCCCACACGCCGGACATCGCCTTCCCGTTTTGCCCGCTCGCGGCGGTCGCTTTCCAGCCGAGCGACGTCTGCTCCCAGTCGCCGCCGAGCTCGCTCCACCCGGCAAGGTTCGTCCTCGTTTCGTAAGCGTATACATTTTGAAAATGAGCGGTACCGTTGTATACGTGAAAGCCCAGATGCCCGTACCCGTAGGCCGTGTCTTGCGCCGAGAAGACCGGCGCGCCGTCGACGGCGACGCGAAGATTTGCGCCGTCCGCGTCGATGCGCACGCGATACCACGTTCCCGGTTCCAGCGGCATCGGCTGCGGCGGGGCGACGTCCGCTCCGGTGTCGTAGTCGAACAGCCGAACCCGGTCCAAATTCGGATCGACGCTGACGACATACCCATTCGCCCCGTCGGAAGTCGACCGGAACACGAGCGAACCGACGCCGTAGGGCGTCCCCGCGTCCACCCTAACGTCGGCTTCGAACGTAAACTTCGAGCCGACCCGGACGGTCGATATCGCGAAAACATTGGCGTCCGCCGGACCGGTTCCGCTCAGCCCGAGGCCGGGCTGCGTCGTCCACTGCCCGGAAACCGGCAAATAACCCGGGAGATTCGTAAGCCAATCGTGACCGGGCGACGCGGACGCGCCGAACGGCGTCAAGCCGGCGCTAACTGTCGCGAGCGCGAGCCAAACGCGCAGAAGCGCAGCGATCCACCGTTTGCCCCACCGTACCTTCCCCTTGTTTACCACGAAAACCACCCCTCTGTAAGCGCTTTATATTTTCTGCGAAAAGAAAAGCACTTGCGTGCTTTCCGTTCCCGGTTACCAGATCGACTTCAAACTCCAAGCTTCGAACGTCCGAAGCCGCGCGGAACCGCCTTCGGCAAACCACGCGGCGCCCAAGCTGCTCGGATCCGGATACATCCGATTCGTCATCGTGACCGCGCCGTCGCCGGCGAACACCTCTACCGAGGACCGGTCCAAGAAGACGTGCAGCCTCAGCCCTCCGTCTTCCGCCGGTTCGACGTACGCCTCGCTCCGTCCCCCGTCGCCTGCGCCCGATCGGTCGCGGTCGACGACGAGCCGGCGCTCGCGGACGTCGTACCGGATTTCCGTATACTCGCTCCCGTCCGGCGAACACCGGAGCCGCAGCCCGAAGGCGTCCGCGCTCCCCGCTTCCCATTCCGCGACGAGCTCCAGCGCGTCGCCGCGGAGCCCGGGGATCGCCGAGACGCCTTCTTCGACGGCGAGGGAAGACGCCGACGACGCTAGGGCGATTCGCAGCGCCCGCAGCTCCTCCGTCGGGCGCATACGCAGCTTCCCGTCGCGGCCGAGCGTCAGTTCGCGGGGAAGCGTCATCGCGCCCATCCAGCCGTCGGCCTGCTCAGGCATCGCCGCGCCCCAGATGTTCATCCACGCGAGCAGCAGCCGCCGCCCGCGGCCGTCCCGGAACGTCTGCGGCGCGTAAAAATCGAAGCCGTAGTCGAGCCGCTCGGCGTACGCGCGCCGGAACGTCCCCGTCTCGTAATCGAACGTTCCGCTCATATACATCGTCTTCGTCGCGCCCATGTTCATCGGCGACACGATCAGGACGTGCTCGCCGCCGTCGCCGAGCGGGAACAAATCCGGACACTCCCACATGTTCCCCTCCGTCCCGTCGCTTTCCGCCGCCACACCGATATAGCGCCATTCCCGCAAATTCCGGGAGTCGTACAACAGCGCCCGGCCTTTGCCGTTCAAGCCGCTGCCGACGACCGCGTACCACGTATCGCCCCGCTTCCACACCTTCGGGTCGCGGAAGCCGAAGACGCCCGTCTCCGGCGGAGCGGGGATGACCGGGTTCGCCGCATCCTTCGCGAAGCGGACGCCGTCCTCGCTGACCGCAAGGCACTGCGCCTCCGGCGGCGTTCCGCCGTCGACGTGGCCGGTATACATCAAGACGAGCTTCCCGTCGTCTTCGACCGCGCTGCCCGACCAGCAGCCGCCCGCGCTGCCGCTCTCGTCGAGGTCGTACGGCTCCGACGGCGCGAGCGCGACCGGGAGATGCTCCCAATGCACCAGGTCGGCGCTTTTCGCGTGGCCCCAATGCATCGGCCCCTGCGTCGGGCGGTACGGGTCGTGCTGGTAAAACGCATGATACTCGCCCCTGAAATAAACCAAGCCGTTCGGATCGTTCATCCAGCCGCCCTTCGGCATGAGATGGTAATGCAGCCGGTACCTGCGGTCGGTCACCCGAGACTCGCTTGCCTCGAGCGCTTCGCAGGCCCGGCGAATGCCCGCCTCGTGCGCTGCGTTCGAACCCTCCCTCATGAAATCCCTCCTAATCGTCGTCGTGCCAAACGGAACGCAGCCGGTACAACCTCAAATATTCCACGACCGCGGTCCCTCCCTTCGCGTACAGCTCCACGCCGTCGCTGTCCGGCGAAGGGTAGATGAGCGCGGTGAACGTCTGCAGCCCGTCGTCCGCGAACGCCTCGACGCTGGAGGCATCCACGTACCCCCGCAGCGTCAGGCGGCGCGACGAACGGATGCGCGGCGCGAACATTCGCCTTGCGAAGTTCGCCGGCTGCCCGTTCCTTCCCTCGACGCCGGTGAAGCCGGAGCGCGAGCGGTCCAAGAACCACTCTCGCCTCGCGGCGTCGTACCCGATGACCGTCTCCTCCGCGCCGGATACGCACAGGCGGATGCCGACCTCCTCGGCGTCGCCGCAGTCGATCGCGAGCTCGAACTCGAAGGAGGTTCCCCGGAACCCGACGGCGACCGTTCGATCGCAAACCGGCAGCGCTTCCGCCTCGAACGCCTCCGTCCGCAGCCGTTTCAGCTCGTCGACCGGACGCTGAATAAGATGAAGCGCCTCCGCTTCCTTCGCGAGCGAGAGCGATCTGGGCACCGACAGCGCCCCCCGCCAAGGCTCGGTCGGAGCCGAGAAAGGGTACCGCCAATTCGACATCCACCCTGTCCAAATGCGCCGGCCGTCGATCGCCGGGACGTCCGAGTACGACACCGCCGCGTAGAAATCCTGACCGTAATCCGTCCACCGCGTCTCGTTCGCGGGGAGCTCGCCGACGAACCGAAACCCGTCGAACGAACCGATAAAATATTGCGCGGTCGAGCCTCCCGTTTCTTCGTTGTCCCCGATACTGACGTGCAGCACCCACTTGACGGCCCCTTCGCCGCCCTCGACGGCCAGCGGGAACAGGTCGGGACATTCCCACACCGCCGCGCGCGACCCGCAGCCTTCCCCGAATTCGCTCGCGTACGTCCAGCGAATCAGGTCGGGCGAACGGTAAAACCGGACGACCCGGTCCGCGGAGACGACCATCACCCAAGCGGCGGACGATTCGTGCCAAAACACTTTCGGGTCGCGGAAATCTTTCAGGCCGGGGTTCGGCAGGACCGGATTGCCCGCATATTTCGTCCACGTGCGCCCGCGGTCGCGGCTGTAGGCGATCCCTTGCGACTGCAGGCCTTGGTCGTACAAGGTGAAAATCGCGACGAGGCCGCTCTCGCCCCCGAACAACCCGCTCGTGTCGCGCCAATCGACGACGGCGCTGCCGGACCAAACGTCGCCCAGCTCGTCGCCGACGAGCGCGAGCGGCCGATGCTCCCAATGGAGCAGGTCGCGGCTGATCGCGTGGCCCCATCGGCCGGTAAATTGATAAAACTGGTGATATTCTCCGTCGAAATACACCATGCCGTTCGGGTCGCTTAACGCGCCCGACGGAGGCGTCAAATGAAATTGCGGACGGTATCGCTCGCGGTAAAGCGTCTCTTTCTGCATGCCGCGCTCCTCCTTCGGGATCGGGCAAAGCCCTTGCGGCGCAAGGGCCTCCCGTTCCGTCGATTACTGCTCCAGCGTAATCTTAATGCCTTCTTCCAGCAGGTTTTTGGCGTTCGCCGCGAACGTGCCGACCGGCGAGCCGTCTTTGATCCCCGTCACGACGGCGCCGTTCGCGTCCCAATACTTCTCGACCCCAATCGGCGCGAACAAGATGTGATCGGCCAGCTTGTTCATCAAGTCGACTTTGTCTTGGCCGAACTTTTGCGCGTTCGTTTCGGCGTTCATCTTCGCTTCGTTCTCCGACATCATCCGGATGAACGCGGCCGCGCCTTCCGGGTTTTTCGAAGCGGCCGGAATCGACCAGCCGGACAACCCGCCGGGCCCCGCGTCCGGTGCGCCTCTCGGACCGGTCGGCACCGGCACGAAGTCGATTTCGTAGTCGCTCTTCAGCACGTTGAAGCCCGCGAAGCCGTACTCCGCCGTCATGGCGAGCTTACCGTTTTTGAATTCGGCGAAGAAATAATCGCCTTCTTTTTCGCTGTCGATATATTTGTCGTTCAAGAGCGCGTCCTGCGCGAACTGCATCGCTTCCTTCACGTTCTCGGAGTCGTAATTCGTCGTAATCGTGCCGTCGGCGTTGTAGGACAAAATCGTTTTGCCGTTGGAGCCGACGAACAGCGGATACCCGTGATCCCACCAGCCGAAGCCGAACTGATCGTTTTTCCCGTCGCCGTCCGTGTCCATCGTCAATTCCTTCGCGACCTCCCGGAACGTCTCCCACGTCCAATCGCCTTCGGCATAGTATTCGGAAGGCGTTTTCACCCCGTTGTTCTCGAAAAGCGTCTTATTGTAATACAGGACGATCGGCGCCGCGGACGCCCCGACCGCGTACGGCTTGCCGCCGAACGTGAACGTGTTCGTCACCGCGCCGTTCCAGAGCGGATCGGAAATGTCGATGTACTGATCGATCGGCTGCACGATGTTTTTCAGCGGATACACCGGGAAATTCTGGTCGTTGGCCTGCGCCACGTCGACTTGGTCGCCGGCGTTGACCATGGAGATGAGCGTCGGCTTCTGGTCGCCCCACGGGACGGCGATGACCGTCACTTTGCCGCCCGTCGCCTCCTCGAACTGCGGGATCGTCTCGTACACGACGTCGTACGCGTCCGGGTTGGCCGCCTTGTTCTGCTCGTACTGCTCTTTGGACGTGTGGTACAAAATCGTAATATTGCCGTCGACCTTCGGCGCATCCGCTTCCGGCTCCGCCGCCGGAGCCGAGCCGCCGGTCGTCTCGTTCGAAGCCTGCGGTTCGGACGCCGAAGGCGCATCGGCGCCGGCGCCGCCGCCGGAACAGCCCGCGGCGAGGACCAGCAGCACCGCTGCGATCAAAGCGAGCGATAAGGACATGCGATTGCGTTTGCTTTTCATTTGATTCATGGACGAATCCTCCCCGAGAATAAGTTGACTCCCTTTTCAACCAACGTAAAACCCGCGACGAATCGTGGCTCCGCCCGGTCGAGCCGGTCCTGCCGGCCGCGGCGGCGGATGGCGGCCTCGCCCCCTTTCCGCGGATGCCCGCGTCATTTGATGCCGACGTTCTCGACGCTGTCCGTGAAGTACCGCTGCGTGGCCAAATACAAAATCAAGAGCGGCAAAATCGCGAGCAGCGAACCGGCTTGGATGCGGGTGACGACCGCGAGCGGGTCGCTGATCGTCTGCACATTGACGACGGATTCCAAATCGACCCGCAGCGAAGAAAGGGCGATCGCGAAGTTTTTCTTCAAATTGCCGAGGAACAAATTCGATAAATAGTACTCGTTCCAGTGCCAAACGAACGAGAACAGAAACACGGTAATGACGGCGTTCTTCGCGTTCGGCAGCATGATGCGGAAAAACGTGCGGAACGGTCCGTATCCGTCGACGTAGGCGGCGTCCTCCAGCTCCTTCGGCATGCCTTTGAAAAACTGGCGAAAGATGAAAATGTACAGCCCGGACCGCAGGCCCATCGCGAACAGCGACGGCAAATAAAAGGAAGCGTAACTGCCTACCAGGCTGACCGAATCGGGCCCGCCGAACAGCGCCGCAGTCAATGGCAGCACGCCGAACGCGTCGAAATATTTCATGTCCGCGTACAGCGGCAGCAAAATCGTCTGCGTCGGCACGACGAGCGTGAAGACGACCAGCGCGAACAGCGCGTTGGACAGCGGGAAGCGGAAGCGCGCGAACCCGTAGGCGACGAATGCGCAGGAGAACACGTCCAGCAACCCGCAGCCGACGCCGATGTACAGACTGTTCGCGAACGCGTCCCAAAAATCCATCACCCGCAGCGTATCCGCGAAATTTTGCAGCGTGAGGCTCTTCGGAATCCAGACGACGCTCGGATCCATCGCTTCCTCGGGCCGCCGCAGCGCCATGCTCAGCATATAAAGCAGCGGATACAGCAATTGATAAGCGAGGACGGCGAGCACCGCCGTCCGGAGCGCGGCCGCGGCGTTCGCGCGCAGCCGTTTGCTCCATTTCAAAGCGTACACATTCCTCAACTCGGTTCACCGCTTTCGCTTCGTTAATCCTGCGCGTACACGATTCTTCGTTTCAGGAACAGGTAAGCGATCCCTAAGAACGCCCCGATTCCCGCGCAGTACAGCCATGCCAGCGCGCTGCTGTAGCCGAAGCGCACCTGCGCGAAGGCCGTGTTGTAAATCATTAAAATGACCCCGTTCCCGTAATCCGTGAACGTATCGATGATCGTGTAGACGACGTTGAGCAGCAGGATCGGCGTCAACATCGGCAGCGTAATTTTCCAAAATTGCTCCCACGGACGCGCCCCTTCGACGGACGACGCCTCATACAAGTCCGCGGAAATCGAATGAAGCCCGGCCAAAAACAGCAGCACCTGCACGCCGGAGCGCCACGTCAAATCGAAGATGCGGGCGATGACTTGGTTGAACGCTTCGATCAGCCTCGGCCCGAGCCCGAGCTCGATCAGCACCCCGTTCAACCCCGACCCGCCGAACAAATAGACGGTCTCGACCCCGCCCCGCATGCCGGAGGCGAACACGTCCTCCTTCATGATCTGCATCAGCACGCCGGAGGCGATAATGACGGGCAGGAACGCGACGGCGCGCATAAAGCCCCGCCCGCGGAAGTTGTTCTTCAGCAGCACGGCGACGAACAAGCTGTAGATCAAGATCAGCGGGACGCCGTACATGATGTTCACGAAGGAATTCGCCGCTTCGCGAACGAACTGCGGGTCTCTGAAGAGCGCGTACTCGAAATTGTCCCACCCGACGAACGTCCCCTTCAGCCCTTCCGGCGTCATCTCCATGTTGTGGAAAGCGTAGAGCAGCGAGGTAACGAAAGGGCGCGCGAAAAACAGCAGAAACCCGACGATCCACGGCAAGACGAAGAGGAAGCCGTACAGCTGCTTTTTCTTCGGGTAAGGCATCGATTTCAGTCTATGAATCATGGCACAAGCCCCCTATTGAAGTCGGTAGCCGCCCGGTTCGATGCGGTCCCGACCTACGGTCACCGTCTCCTCCGAATAATTGACGACGACCGTTTTTCCGTTCGCGAACGTCGTCCGATACGCGCCTTCCGCCACTTTCTCGTGGTCGACGATCGGCTGCCCCATAACGCTCTTCAAGCTATCGTTCAGCTCCTCGTACTGCGCGGCGGCCGTATCGAGCCAATCGTCGAACCCGCCTCCGTACAGGCCGTCGAATTCGGTGCCGACAAGGCGGCTCGCGTCCCCGGCGATAAACCGGTACGACGGGTACGTCCCCGTCTCCAGCAGCTTCAGCATGTACCTGCGGGCGTCGCCCTTCAAGTTGATCGGCTCGCCGAAGGCCGGCCGAAGCCCGCTGATCGCGATGCTGTAGAACGGCACCGATTCGTCCGCGACGTCGAACCCGCTCGACGCGAGCGGCACATCGGCGACATGTTCCGCCGCGCCTAAAGCATACGCGTTCGCGGCGTCTAACGAGAGGCCTTGTACGCGGCCCGAGATCGAACGCAAGCTGTCCTCCCAGATGCGGCCGGTCTCGTTCTTCGCGAGCGTCTCCCGGCGGAAGTCGGAGTACACGATCGAACCGATCTGTTCGAGCGCCAGCCGCGTCAGCCCTTTGGCCTGCGCGGCAGCGCCGATCCGCTCGACGGCTTCCCGCACCGATTCCGGCTTCAGCAAATACCACGGCGCAGCGTCCCGGTCGCGTGTTCCGTTGCTGACCAAGTAGCGGTATTTGAGCGCGGGGGCGCGGCTGATGCTTCGGACGGCGTCGAAAAATTTGTGGAACCCGCTGCCGTTCCGATACAAGCCGACGGGGTCGACGACGGGGTAGAACGCCACGCCGCGCGCCTCCAAATCCCGGAGCAGCTCGCGAAACCCGCGCTCTCCTCCGAGCTTCCGCTCCGCTTTCAGCGACGCCGGCACCCGATCCTTCATGCCGCCGGCCGTCCACCCTTCATAACGGATCGATAAATTACGAATTCCGCGCTCCTGGAGCCGGCTCGCGATCGAGGCGACATCGTCGTAGTCGGTCAACGCTTCGACCGTCCGGTACGGGATGCCGAGGAACGTCTCCCGCTTCTTCACGCCGCCGAGCAGCTCGATCAGCAGCGGAATCTGCTCTCCGCCGGCGGGAGCCGCCGGCTTCACGCCCTGCTCCTCGGCGAGGTATTCGCGGTACCTCTCCGCCATGCCCGCGTAATCGGCTTTCTCCCCGGAGAGGAAAAAATACCGAACCTCGAACGAAGCGGCGCCGGCGCTCGACGCGGACGCGCGGACGACCGATTTCTCGCTCGGGCTTCCTTCCATCACCTTGTTCGTCTCGAACTCCGTCATCGCGAGGTAGCTCCATACCGCGTTGTATTGATTGTTTTTGCGGCTGACCTCCCCGGCGACGCCGGCCTGGTACGCGCCCTCGCGGATGACGGCGAGCGCCGCCGCGCCGTTGCGTTTGATGCCGAACACCGGGAGCCGGATTTTCTCGGCGAGCCTGGTTTGCCCTGGCGAAGCGATCGCTTCGTCGCCCCCGTACACCCGCTCGTTATAGCTGCGGTACATGTTTTTCCCGTTGTTGAAGCGGATGAGCGCGCCGCTGCCGTCGGGCACGAACAAATATCCGTCGTCGCGTATGCTGCCGGCCCCGAAGAGCGGCAGCAGCCCGATGGTGACGATCCCATATTCGCCGGTTTGTTCGACCCGGTCCGCGGCGATGGCCGCAGAGAACGCATCGTCCGTCAGCCGGTACGTCACCGGAATCGTAAATCCCGCCTTCGGAAAGCGGAATTCGACCTCGACGCCGCCTTCCACCCGTTTCCAGGCGAACGCGTTCTCCCGGATGCTTCCGGTATAGTTGTTTAACTGGAACGGTTTGTTTTGCGCATCCGCGTACTCGACGAGCAGCTGCGCGTGCAAATCTTGCTTTTTCATGCCTTTGGCGATGTCGTCCGTCTCCCGGTCCTCCGGGTTGCTGCGCCAGACGGCGCCGGAAGCCGCGTCCGTCACCGCCACCTCCGCCGTCGCCGGGTTGAAATCGAGCGCCAGCGCGCCGTTCTCGGCGACGCGGACGAACCCGTTCGCGGCGGCGGCTCCGCGGGCGGTGTCCGCCGGAGCGCCGGCGGCGCACATCCCCGCGATCATCGCCGCGGCGAGGGCGAGCGATACCCGCTTTTTCCAAAACTGCAATTGCAGCAAGCTTTGTCCCTCCTTTCCCAAGTCCGGATGCTACATTCGGAACAGCAGCTCGTTGTAAATCGTGTATACGAAGAGCCAAGCCTGTTGAAATAAGGTGTAAAACAGAACGAACAAAAATACGATGATGCCCATAGCCGCGACCGTCAGCGCCAACGACTGCACCGTCCGCGCGAAGCCGTAATCGTGTACGATCTGCATGCCGATCAGCAGGAGCGCGCCGCTCCACAGCGTGCCGACCGTCGTCATATAATGGAGAAATACGCCCTCCTCCCGCAAAAACACGTTGCTCAGCGCCGTCGCAAGCAGGAGGGACGCGACATACGGCACCAGCGCATAAGCGCTGACGATCGCGATTTGCGCCGCCTTCCCTTCGCCGTCGAGCCAGGTGGCGACTGCCCAATTGCCGACCACCCAGAGACCGAACAGCAGCGCCGTTTTCGCCCCGATCAGCCATACGTTCAAATCGTCGGGATCGTTCATGTTGAAGGCGTACCCCGTGTTCTGCCGCTCCATCATCGCCGCCGCGAACCACGCCGCGACGATGACGACGGCTTGCATGGGCGAGCCTTTGCCTTCGTCTTTGATCGCGCCGAAGCTCTCGAACGGATGAAATACGATTTTAACGAGATTCATCATAGCGCTCGTTCCCCCTTGGCCCCCGCTTCAGCCCGCGGGCCGGCCTGCGCGCCGGCCCGCGCGGCGAGGGCGGCGCGAAGCGCGCGAATCGCTTTGTAGGCGTAACGGCCGGCGATCGCCGCGAGCAGCGCCGTCATCGCGATCGGCAAATTCGCCCGCACCGCGTCGATCCGAAGATACGCGAAGCTGTCCGAGTAGCCCGACCGGTCCGCCCCTAGCTTGTAGTAATGCATGGCGGCGCGGTAATCCCCCTGCTTCTCGAGCGCTTTGGCGATCCCGACGTACGCGATGCGATTATGGACGTTCCGGACGACGACGTCCCGCCACACGTCCGCGGCTTGTTCGTACAGCCCTTCGTTGTACAGCAGCGTAGCCTTGTAGACGAGCTCCCCGTACTCCGTCCGGCGGAACGCCGTGACGTTCCGTTTGCCCGCGTCCAAGACGACGATCGCATCGCCCCAATACGCGACGGCGGCGGGCTGCAGGAACGTCCCCTGCTGGTTGCCCAGCGCGCCGAAGACGGCGACCGGATTGCCTTCCTGGTCGTATTCGAACACCCGGCCGCGGGTGCGGTCGAGCCCGGCGATGAAGCCGTTCCGGTCGACGTCGAGATCGACGAACGACGTGTCCAGCGCGACCGCCCCGACGACCGGGACTTCCCGGTCGCCGAAATCGCCGCGGCCGTCGCGCCCTAGAAGTACGTTGTTGCCGAGCGGGTTCAATTTCTTAATTTCCTCGCGCGAGTTTTTCGTCACGACCGTCGTCGTGTAGACGAAACCGTCCCCTCCGATCGTCACGTTGGAATATTCGATCGGCAGCAGCTTCGCCATCCCTTCCCGCTGCTCTTTGGACAAGATGCGCTTCCAGAACGTCTCGACGAGGACGGCCGGCGTCACTTCCACCTTGTTGCTGCCGAAGTAGCCGAGGAACGCCCCGTCGCGGTCGAACTGCATCAAGCCGAAATATTGCCCTTCGGACAGCACGTAAATGCGCCCCGCTCGATCCGCGGTCACTTTCACCGGCTTGAACGCGAAATCGTCCGGGATAAGCGCGTGCCTCGGCTTCTCGATGACGAGTTCGACCTCCCCCCGAGGGCCGACGCGCAGGACGCGCCCGTTGCCGCGGTCGGCTACATACATCGCGCCGTCCGGCCGGACGAAGACGCCGGCAGGCTCCTTCAGCGCCGTTTCGCTGCCCTTGAGCCGGAACGACTCGATCGCCTCGACCGCTTGGAACCGTTCGTCGACCTTCACGATGCGGTCGTTGCCGGTGTCGGCGATATACAAAAACCCGTCTTCGGCCGCGAATAAGTCCTGCGGTTCGTCGAAGTGCCCGACGCCCGCGTCCGCTCCGGTATACGCAGCCGCCGGTACGTAGCTGGTCGGCGCCGCCTTCGATTTCCCCCATTCGTCGTACACGTAAGCTTGGTAAGGCGCCTCGGCCCGCGCCGCCGGCAGGCAGAACAGCAAGGACGGAAGGAGCGCGGCGGCGGCGAGCAAACAACATTTCATTTTCATGACCTCTGCCTCTCCCTCACTTGATTCCGGCGAACGTCATCGTCTCGACGACTTTGCGCTGGAGCAGCACGAAGACGACGATCGGCGGAAGCATCAGAATGACCGACGCCGCGGCTCCGGCGCCCATGCGGGCGATCGGGTCGCCCGCGACGATTTGCTCCAGCGCCATGCGGAACACCTTCAGCGACTCGCTGTACACCAGCTCCTTCGGCGAATAATTCCACAGGTTGATGAACTGGAAAATGACGACCGTCATGATCGCCGGCTTCGTATTCGGCCAGACGATGCGGAAGAACGTCGCGAATTCGTTCGCCCCGTCGATCCGCGCCGCTTCCAAAATCGCGTCGGGCAGCTGCTCGATGAACTGCTTCATAAGAAACAGCCCGAGCGAAGCGCCGATCCAAGGCAGAATCAGCGCGGCGTACGTGTTGACCAGCTTCAGCTCCGACATCAGAATGAATTGCGGCACGAACGTCACCTGCGGCACGAACATGAGCGCCATGACGATGACGGAGAAGATCGCGTTCCGACCGGGGAACCGGTGCTTCGCCAGCGGATATGCGGCCATCGCGGCGAACGCGACGTGGAGAACGGTGCCGACGACCGCCACCAATGTCGTATTGAACAAATAGCGGAACAGGGGCACCCACATATTGGTGGCGAGTTGAAACAAATCCCCGTAATTCGCGAGCGTCGGCCGCGCGACGGAGAACCGAGGCGGAAACTGCATCAGCTCGTCGATCGGCTTGAAGGACGTAATGACGGCGAACGCGAACGGCAGCGCCGAGAACAGTCCGAGCAGCGCGACGAAGCCGAAGACGAACGCGTTGCCGGCGAGCGAGCGCCGGGCCCGAATGCCGGCCTTGTTGCGAACGATGCGTATCATAAGGCGCCCTCCTTCGTCATATTCCCACTTTGTGCAGCAGCTTCGTCACCGTCCGGTTCGTCGCGACCATCATCGCGAACAGGACGACGGCCATCGCCGACGCATAGCCCATTTCGTACCGGATGCTGCCGAAGTCCATAATGTGCGTGACGATCGTCTCCCCCGCGTACTCGGTGCTCGGGAAGCCGGCGAGCTGAATCGAGACGTCGGCGACGCCGAACGAGATGACGATTTGCATGACCGCGCCGAACACGAGCTGCGGAATCATCGAAGGCAGCGTAATATACCACAGCTCTTGGAACCGGTTTTGGATGCCGTCGACGACCCCCGCTTCGTACAGACTCGGGTCGACCGTCTGCAGCCCCGCGACGAACGCCAGGAAGCTAATGCCCATGCTCATCCACAGCTGCACCAGAATAAGAACGCCCAGCAAATAATTTTGGTCGATCAACCACGCGACGGGCTCGCTGACGATCCCGAGGCTGAGCAGCGTGCCGTTCAAATATCCGTAAGCGTCGGGACTGAAAATGAGCCGCCACATCGGATAGACGGAGACGCCGACGATGGCGGGGATGTAAAACAGCACCATCGCGATCGACCGGATCGTCCGCGACAAATCGTTGATGATCCAAGCGACGACGAAGCTGAGCACGTAGCTGACCGGCCCCGTCACGAAGGCGAACAGCATCGTGTTTTTCAGCGCGACGATGAACACGTCGTCGTCCAAAAACAGTCGGATGTAGTTGTACCAGCCGATGAACCGCGGCGGTTCGATCAGGTTGAAGTACGTAAATCCGAGCGCGATCGACAGCGCCACCGGCACGATGGTGAACGCGATAAAGAAAATCATGTACGGGGCCATTAACAAGTAACTTTCCCGGTGTTTGCCGAGTGCGGACGCCCAGCCTCTCATCGTTCGCTCACCCCGAATTCATACCGCTTCCTTAGCAGTTCTTCATTGATTTGTTTGTTCCAGGCGAACAGCGCTTCCCGCGGATTTTCCATGGAAAATACGACGCTTCGGAACGCGTTGTCGATATTTCTCGATGTGTAGTAGCCTCCCGGCAGTTCGGGAATTTCCTTCACGTGCCGCCATTGCTCGAGCAGCGCCGACTGCTCGCCCCGGCTCCAGTTCGTGCGCGCGAACGCGTCGAGATTCGCCGGCGATCTTCGGCCGAGCACGCCCATTTCGTTCTCCAACTCGAGCGCGAACCGGCTTTGGGTGTCGGCTCGGTTCCACCATTTGAGGAACGTCCAGGCGTCCTCTACATTGTCGGCGTCCTTCAAGATGATGCCGGCTTTCCCCGTGGCCGCCGTCGATCGGTCGACGGCGCCGTCCGGCTGCCGCACGCCCGGAATCGGCCGCATGCTCCATGTGCCCGCGATTTCGGGCGCCGCTTTGACGAGCCGGTTGTACAGCTTATAACTTTCGATCACGATCGGCATTTCGCCGGAACGGAACCGATTGAACGAGTCCTTGTACAGCGGGTAATCGTACAGCCGGTAAAAGTCGGTCCACTGCTTGAACGCCCGATACGCCTCCGGCTCGTCAAGGCGCGTGGCGGCGCCCGCCTCGTCGTACATGCCGGAGCCGTTCTGCATGAGCAGCGTCGGGAACAAATTCAATGTGCCCGTTCCGCGCGCAAGCAGCTGGTAAGCGTCCAAATCTTCGTAAGGCAAGCCGATTTGGAGATGTTTGTTTTGCAGCGCCGGCGCGATGTCGAGCAGCTCCTCCCACGTCTCGGGCGGCTCGATGCCGAGCTCCGAGACAATGTCGTCCCGCACGAACATCATGAAAAATTCCTGCTCGTCGGGTATCGCGTACGTGCGGCTCTCGTAACGATACGGGACGAACGCGGACGGCATGTACGGCCGCGCGACCTCCTCGAAATCCTCGAACGCATCGAGCGGCGCGAGCGCGCCCCGGAAGGCGAGATTCATCGCGTCGCCGCGATTCGTCAGCAGGCTGACGTCCGGTCCTTCGCCCGACATGACGGCCGGCACCAGCGCGTTCTCGACGAGATTGAACCGCACCGCGATGCCGGTTTCGGGGGTGAACGCCTCGTCGATCAACCGTTTCACGACGTACGCTTGGTCGCGTCCGAGCCCCGTCCACACCTCGATGGAGTGTTCCCCGTCCGCCTCGTTCCCGAGCGTATCGTAGTTTTCCACGAACGAACCGGCGAACGCCCGCAGCTCGTGAGCCGCTTTGCCAAGCGCGCTCGCCTCGGCCCGAGGCTTCGGCTCCCCCGGAGAAGCAAGGTATAAATAATCCAATTCCAGCGGCTGGCTCGTGACCGTCAGCATCCAGTCCGCGAGCGCCGTCAAATTCGTTTTGTAGCTGTCGAGCCGTCTCGGAATCGTGTCCGGCCGGTCGATAAAGCTGTCGATCTGCCGCGCGAGCAGCTCCAGCGAGCGTGTCCCGGCGTTCCCCCCGCCCGTCAGCGATTCTAGGCGCTCGGCTTCCGCCTTCATCCGCTCCGACAGCGCTTCGAACGCGGGCAGCAGCTCCGGGATGCTCTTCTCCAGCTCGTAATCGCGGTACGGGTCGGGCCGGACGCCCGTAATCATGACGATCTGCCGGTACATCCGCTGGTGCTCCGCCGTCATGTCTTTGACCGCCTGGATGGAAGGCGCCAATTCCCCGAGCGTGACTTCCATACGAATTTCATGCATGCCTTTCGTCAAATACACGAGGTACGGCTTGCCGTTGCCGCCGCCCGGCTCTCGGACCGCCCAGTCGAGCCCGTAAGGGAAGCGGACGTTTTGCAGCTCCTCGAACGGAACGGCGCCGTCGATCGCGATCTTTCGGGACACGAACGCGCCCTTCACCTTGTTTTGGCGGTAACGCATGCCGATTTTGTACCAACCGTCCTTCGGAACCTCCGCCTGCCAGCTGATCCATTGCCCCGGCGTATCCCAGTTGCTGCCGCCGATCGTATTCACTCGAAGCTTCACCGGATGGTACGGCTCCGTTAGCGGACTTGCGCGGTCCATCGTCGGATACAGCCCCGAGGACGACTTCAAGTACGCCTGCTCGGCCTGCATCTTGACGATCACGTCGCCGGCGCGCTCGGCCTCGCCCCCCGCGGCTGCAACGCCTTGGCTGCGGACGTACTCCGCGTACGGCGCCGGAGCCGCCCGCTTGGCGAGCGTTACGTCCGCGATGACGGCTCCCTCCCGGACGCTCTCGATCCGGATCCGGCGGCGCCCCTTCTCGAGGTCAAGCGCCAGCGGCTCGATCTCGAGCTCGCCGGGCCGCAGCACCGCGCCTCTCATCCACATCCGCTGCTCGAGCTGCCGCGGCCGCAAATCGTTGCCGCGGCTTTGCCTGATCGGCCCCGCTTCGTCGCGCCACGCCCGAGTCAGCCGCAGCGGTTCGCCGCCGGCCGCCGGCTTCCCGTCGACGGTCATCGCGAGCTCGATATCCTGCCCGGTTCCTTCGAGCGGATAATACCCGACGGTTACCGTATAATCGCCGGCTTCGGGAATGTCGACCTCCCATTCGATCGCGTCCCCTTCGTTCCACTCCGCGACGTTCCTCCGGCCTTCCCATTCCTCCAAGCTTCGCGCCGTGGACGCTTCGCCGATGCGGCCGTCGGCCGCAAGGACCAGCCCTTCCGCCGCGGGCGTCGCGTCCGGCGGGACGAAAGCCGCCGTCGCCCGCTCGCCGCCATCGGTCGGGACGGGCGACAAAACCGCGTATAAGGCAAAGAACAAAAGCGCGCAACCGACCGGCGCCAAAAACCAAATGTTGTTCGTCTTCACCGTCGACCCTCCGGGTACCCATGAAAGTGTTCGTGCTCGTGAGTTCAGTTATAGCAGAGCCGCCGCCGGATGAATTTCACGATTCTCCGGCGGACGGTTTCAATTTGCTCAGATTTTTCGATTCGGCTTACCGGGCGGGCCGCAGGAAGTCCCCGACGAACACGTTGACGTTCCTCGACAGCTTGCCCGCTTCGTCGGTCACCGTAATTTGCGCCTTCCCTTCCCGGACGCCTTCGACCGCGTACGAGCCGTCCTCGTTCCTGCGCACGACCGCTACCTTCTCGTCGCTGGAGTAGGCGCGGACGGCTTGATTCGCGCCCGCCGGTTCGATCGCCGCGGCTAGCGCCGCCGTCTCCCCCGGCTCGACGTGCACGATGCCGGGGCTGACCCACAGCCGGAGCGGCGTCTTCCCGTCGGGATCCTCGTCCCGCCAAATCGTTCGCATCGGATAGAACGCCGCGCGATGCAGCACCGCCTCCCCGTCCGCCGCGAACAGCTCGAGGCCGTCGCTCGTCGGCTCCGGGAACACGATCGCGCTCAGCACGGCCTCCCCGTCGTTCGCGAACACCTCCACCGTCGTCTTGTCGACGAACAGGCGCAGCTTGATGCGGCCGTCCTTCAATTTCGCCGGCGCCGTCATCGCTTCGGCGAAATTCGCTTCGAAGCCGCTGACGCCGGCGTTCGTCCGGTCGAGGACGAGCTGCTGCGCTGCCGGGTCGTACGTCAGCTTCGTCTCTTGGCCGCCCCCCTTCAGGAAGGCGACGCCGAACGGATGCCCCGTCTTCGGCGACCATTCCAGCTCGAGCTCGAACGAGTTCCCCCGCACGCCATCCAGCGGATTGGGCCCGCCCGCCGCGATCGTCCGCCGCTTGACCGTCACCGGACGGCCGCGCAGCGCTTCGAGCTCCCGAATCGGCGTCTGGACGAGCCGAACGCCTTCCCCGGGGATGTCCCGGAGGCTCAGCGCGCGCGGAATGGACAGATTCCCTTTCCACTTACCGGTCGGCTGCGCGAACGGATACCGCCAATTCGACATCCACCCGAGCCAAATGCGGCGCCCGTCTTCCTTCGGAATATCCGAATACGTGATCGCCGCGTAAAAATCTTTGCCGTGGTCGGTCCACAGCACGTCCGCCGGCAAATTGTCGTTCGTAAACGTGGTTCCGTCGAACCGGCCGATAAAATATTGCGCCTTCGATCCTTTCGTCGCGGCATTGTTCCCGATGCTCACCGTCAGCACCCACTTCGTCTCGTTCGTCCCTTCGACCGGGAGCTCGAACAAATCCGGGCATTCCCACACCGCGGCATGCGAGCCGTGACCCCAGCCGAACTCGCCCGTCCATTCCCACTCCCGCAGGTTCGGGGAGCGGTAAAACCACACCTTTTGATCGACGGACACGACCATCACCCACCGGCGCGTCGGCTCGTGCCAAAACACCTTCGGATCCCGAAAATCTTTCTGTCCCGGATTCGGGATGACCGGATTCCCGTCGTATTTCGTCCACGTTCGTCCGCGGTCGGCGCTATAGGCGATGCTTTGCGACTGCACGCCGTCCTTGAAATGCGTAAAGACGGCGACGAGCCCCGGTTTTCCTCCAAAGAAGCCGCTCGTGTCCCGCCAATCGACGACCGCGCTGCCCGACCAGATGTCGCCGAGCTCGTCCCGAGGCAAAGCCAGCGGCCGATGCTCCCAATGGACCAGGTCCTTGCTGATCGCGTGCCCCCATTGCCCGCTCCGCTGATACATCTGGTGGTACTCGCCCTCGAAATACACCATTCCGTTCGGGTCGCTCATATTCGCGGTCTCCGGCGACAAATGGTACTGGGGCCGGTACTTCTCCGTGTAATACGCCGGGTCCGGATGGTATCGGTGCTCGATCCGCCTTGCGGTTCCGCCTTCCCCGCTTTGCGTTGTCTCCCAAAACAGCGCCGCCGCCGCGACGGCCAGCGCCGACGCGGCGAGAACGACGACGCTGCGCGATTTGCGATGCGCCATGAAGCGACAGCCCCCGTTCCTTCAGTTTTGCTCGTTCATTGTACCCGGCGCCGGCGCGGAAACCTTTCGATCTGCTCGGGTCTTCGCTTTTCATTTGCTCAGCAATGCGAAAAAACCCCCGGGTTCCCGTAGGTCCCGAGGGTCTGAAGCTTCGGTTATTCGGTTGGCCGCTGCGTCTCGCCCGGCTGCGTCTCGCCCGCCATCGTCTCGCGGTACTCCTTCGGACTCATGCCGTAAAATTTCCGGAACGACGTGCTGAAGTAGCTCGAGCTCGAATAGCCGACCAGCGTCGCGATGTCCGTCAGCTTCAAATCGCTTTCGACGAGCAGCTGCGCCGCTTTTGTCATCCGCAGCTTCGTCACGTATTCGCTGAAGGTGATGCCCGCGTTTTGTTTGAACAGCCCGGAGAGATAGTTTTCGTTCAAATGGAACAGGTCGGCCAAAGCGGACAGCGTCAGCTCGTACGAATAATTTTCGTCCACGTATTTGCGAACGGCCTCCGCGAGGGCGGAGCCGCCCGCGTCTTTCGCTTTCTTTACCGCATCCATGACGCGCTGGGCCAGCGATCGGAGCTGCTCGAGGATGTCCTCTCGGGACCGATGCTCCCAGACGGTCATTTGGCACTGAAGCAGATGCTGCTGCAGCGAGGCGTCGCCGGTATGGAATTTCTTCGCGACCGACGCGAACAGCAGCAGCAGCCGGAACGTCAGCGACGCGAACGCGAACATCGGCGTATCGCGATGCTCGGGAAACAGCGCGCGCAGGTGCTGTCGGAACGCGTGCAGATCCGCATGCTCCAGCGCGGACGCGATTTGCTTCTCCAGCTCCGGCGTCAGCGCGTACGTCGATTCGAGCGCGGCCCGCTCGCCGTCCCGGACGGTGTCGTGCACCGTGCTTTGGCTCCATGACAGCATGCTGGACGCGTACGCGTTCTTGAGCTGCTTCAGGCCGCGGACCGGCTCCCCGACGCCGACGACGCAGTCGAGCCGCAAATACCGCCTGACGTGGTGCCGCAGCGCCTTCGCGAATGCGAGCGCCGCCCCGTCGTTCTCGTCCTCTCCGTCCAGCATGACCAGGAAGTGCATCATCGCCGGTCGGCTGACGTCGTGGAACGGCACGATGCGCGGCCAGCGCTCCGCCTCCTCGCGGCAGAGCATCTGGTAGGACAGCTGCAGCAGGTCGACCCGGTCGCTCCATTCGTCCAGCCGCCCGTACGGCACGCGCATTTCGGCGGCGACGATTTGCGCGCGCCGGTCTTCGGCCGCGAGGGCGGACATTTGGAGCTGGTACAGCCGCTCCTTGACCGCGGACAAGCTGAACAGCTCGCTGCTGACGAGCTGGAGCAGCAACTGCTCCTGCAGGATACGAAGCTGCTGGCGACTGTTCATCTGTTCCTGGAGCCGTTTCTGTTTTTGGTGCCGGTCCTGCTCCAGCTCCACCGCGATCCGCGAGAGGAGCTCTTGCAATTCGCTGCGGACGACCGGCTTGAGCAAATAGTCTTTCACGCCGAGCTGAATGGCCGCCTTCGTGTACTCGAAATCGGAATAGCCCGACAGCACGACGGTGCGAATCGCCGGATAGCGCTCATTGCAAGCTTTGATGAATGTAATGCCGTCCATCTGCGGCATGCGGATGTCCGAAATGACGAGATCGGGCGGCGGCCGCTCGGCCAGCAGCCGGAGCGCTTCCTCCCCGCTCCCCGCTTCGGATTCGATTCGAAATCCGGCCGCCTCCCAGTTGATTTTCGCCTTGATGCCGTTGCGAACGCCGGTCTCGTCGTCCACCAGCATGACCTTGTACATCGTTTGTCATCTCCTCGCGGCGGGAAATTGCAGCGTAATTTCGGTTCCGGCGTCCCGCTCGGTTCGCAAATGCAGCGTAAACCGCTCGCCGTACATTAACCGGCAGCGGGCGAGCACGTTGCGCAGGCCGATGCTGCGCCCGCCGCCGCCGAGCACGCGCTCCGCCTCCTCGGCGTTCGCCTCGGTCAGCAGACTTTCCGCGAGCGGCGCCGAAATGCCGATGCCGTTATCTTTCACGGTAAGGAAGAGCGCTCCGTCCTCCGTCCTCGCTTCGACCGAGACGATCGCGGTCCCCTGCTTCTCCAAGCTGTACTTCACGGCGTTCTCGGCGAGCGGCTGCAAAATAAACTTCGGAATAAGCACCGCGCCGGCGCTTTCGTCTTCCTTAATCGAAAACCGCAAGCTGTCGGCGTACCGGAGCTTCAGAATGAAGAGATAGTCCCGCATATAGTCCAGCTCTTCTTTCACTTGGACCAAGTCGCTGCTGAGATCGAGCGAATAGCGCATCATTTTGCCCAGCGATTCCGTGGCGTCCATGACGAGATCCTCGCGCTTCATCGCCGCCAGACCGCTGATGATTTCCAGCGTATTGTTGTAGAAATGAGGGTTGATTTGCAGCAAAAGCGCTTTATACTCCGCGTTCTTGCGGCGCAAATTCGTCTCGAATTCGGTTTCGATCAAATAGCGCAGCCGCTCCGTCATCCCCTGGAACGTCCGCGTCACGTACCCGATCTCGCTGTGCCCGCTGCGCACCGCCGGCATGAGCCGAAGCGCTTGCCCGAATTCGCCGCGCTCCACATGCTTCATCGCGTTCGCCATCGCGCTGAGCGGCTTCGTGATGCCGAACGACAGCCAGACGGCGACGAGGACGACGATCGCCAACATGAGCACGCCGACCGCGATCATCAACCGGCGAACGTCCTCGATCTCTTGATACAGCTCTCCCTCGGGGACGACGCCGACGATGACCCACCCTTGCGCCGGAAGCGTTCTTGAGAAAATCAAATACGTTTTCCCGCCGCGTTCCAGCGGCAGCGCCCCGTCCGGGACCGGTTCGACCCCCGAGCCGATCGCCTGCAGCGCATCGGCCACCACGGCCTGATTGTCGCCGAACGACTGCCCCAGCACGCTTTCCCCTTCGCTCGTGACCAAATACACCTCGCCGGTGCGGCCGAAGCCGATTTTTTCGATCGCGTCTTTCAGCACCTTGGTCGGATAGTTGATTTTCACGAACCCGACCTGGCGCAGCGTCTGCAAATGGACGAGCGGCAAGATCAAGCTGTTGACGCTTCGCTCCGAAAATAGCCGATCGGTCTGGTCGATGTCGAGATGCGTGCTCGTCCACCGTTGCCGGCCTTCGGCGAATTCCCGGTACCAGGCAGTTTCGGCGTACTGCCGGTCTTGCGTGTACAAGCCGCCCGACCGGTCGGAATACGCGCTGATCGTAATGCCGTTCGAGTTGTTGATCGCGAACGACGAGAAGAACTCCCGGATCCGCTGCTTCGCGAACACGAGCTCTTCCTCGGGCGGATGTGGATTAAGCTGCAGGGCTGCCCAGTCCTGCGTCATTTGACTGCTCATCACCTGCGTCCCGATATCTTCGACCTGAGTCAGCAAGGTAGTGACGTGAAACGCGAATTGATCGATCGTCTGCGTCGTCGACGTTTCGATGGACCGCCGAATCAAGTCGGCGGATTCCCTGCTCAAGATTGCGATCGCGGCCGCTAGCGGTACAACGCACAAAATGGAAAAGACGAGCATCAGCCTGCTGCGCAGCGAATAAAACAATGGAGTCCTCCCTCCGGCGGGCGCCGATTCTCGTTTCGCTTCCGCTTACGCGTTCGCGGGGCCGCCTCCCAGCGCGTTCAAGCCTAATGCGACGGCGCCGCACAAGCCGGCGTTGTCGCCTAGGCCCGGCGGCACGATGTACGCGTCGATGCGCTCCCGCACCGCTTCGTGGCTTACGTATCCGTTCAGCCGCCGCGCGACCCCCTCCCGAATCATCGGGAACAGGTGGCTTTGCTTCATGACGCCGCCTCCGAGGATGACCTTGCCCGGGGACAGCAGCAGGACGGTGCCGGCCACCGCCTGCGCGAGGTAGTGCGCCTCCATTTCCCAAGCCGGATGGTCGGCCGGGAGCTCGCTTCCTTTCGCCTGCCAACGCCGCTCGATGGCGGGACCCGACGCGAGCCCTTCCAAGCAATCCCCGTGATACGGGCAATTGCCTTCGTAGCGGTCCTGTTCGTGGCGTCTCGGCCACACATGCCCGCCTTCCGGGTGAACGAGGCCGTGCACAAGCCGGCGTTCTGCGTACACGCCGACGCCGATGCCCGTCCCGACGGTGTAGTAGACGCAGCTGGCGAGACCCGCCGCCGCCCCCCAGGTCGCTTCCCCGAGCGCGGCCGCGTTCACGTCCGTGTCCCAGCCGATCGGCACGGGGAAGGCGCGCCGCAGCGCGCCGACGAAATCGAAGCCGGACCATCCCGGCTTCGGCGTCGTCGTGACGCTGCCGTACGTCGGGCTGGCCGGGTCGAGATCGATCGGCCCGAAGCTGGCGACGCCCAGCGCCGCGATCGGCTTCTCCTTGAAGAACGCTTCGATGCGCGCCATCGCGCCATCCGGCCGATCCGTCGGGAAGGCGATCCGGTCGATAATTTCGCCGGACGCCGTCCCGATGCCGCATACGATTTTCGTGCCCCCCGCTTCTATCGCTCCAATATACATCTAGGTTGCTCCTCTCCATAATAACCGCCTTCGTCGGCAAAAAGCCTCCGGCGACGGAGGCTCTTCGGTGACCGCTATTGCTGCGCATGCAAATCCGCGTACGCGGCGTCGATGGCGTCGACCGCTTCGGCGATCGCCGCGTCGATGTCGTCCCTGCCGATCGTCGTCTCCTCGAACATCCGGTTGACCGCCTCGGACATTTGGGGGAAGATCGGCGTAATCGGCCGGGATCGGCCGAATTTTTGGTTTTGCGCGACGAAGATGTTTTTCGGATATTCGTTCAGCTCCGGAATTTCCTTGGCGACGGAATACCGAGCCGGGATGTCCTTCGTGATGGAAACGTACAGCTTTTGCCCTTCGTAGCCCGTGATCCAGTTCACGAACGTCCAGGCCGCGTCCTTTTTCTTGCTCGCGGACGATATCGCCAGCGCCCAGCTTCCGTTGGCGACCGCTTGCTTCGCGGCTTTCGGCAGCGGAGCGATGTCGTAATCGTCGCCTAATTCGAAGTCGGGGAAGTTGGCCGCGTAATGGGACAGCGTCCACGAGCCTTCGACGGTCATGCCCAGCTTTCCGTTCGGGAACGGATCGGGCGGGTACTCGAACGCGGACACTTTGTGCTTGTGATACAAATCTACATAAAATCGAATCGCTTGCTTCGTTTCCGGCGAATCCAGATACCCTCGGGCCGACGTGCCCTCGGGATTCATCACCTCTCCGCCGAACTGCCAAATAATCGGGTATTTGAAGTACGCCGTCGCTCCCGCGTTCTGAAACCCTTGCGCGGGATCGATGCCGTAAATCCCCTTCTCCCGATCCGTCAGCCGGATCGCCGCATCCAGCACCTGATCCCAGGTCATCGGCCGATCCGGGTCTTTCGAGGGGAGCGGGATACCTTTCTCCTCGAACATTTTCTTATTGTAAAACAAAGCGATGGACGACTCGGTCAGCGGCGCCATATACATGTCGCCTTGGTACATGTACGCCGACAGCGTGGAAGCGGGAATGTCGTCCGCGTTCCCTTCGGCCGCGAACCGCTCCGTAAGCGGCTCGAGCGCGTCCGCCTCGACGTAGGAAGCCATATTCGGCGCGTCGATCGTCATAACGTCGGGCGGATTGCCGGAGGCGATCGACGCCCTCAGCTTCGTGTCGTACCCGGAGTACGGAATCGGCGTCATTTCGACCCGAATGCCCGGATGGCGGGCCATGAACGTGGAGATGAGCCGCTCGTACGCGGCGTTCTCCGCGTCGTTGCCCGAATTACGCCAGAACGTGATCGCGACCTGCGGCTCTTCCGCCGCTCGCTCGACGCCGTCGCCGGCTTCCGGCCGCGAATCGCCGGCGCAGCCGAAGAGCGCGAGGCCGAGCGCCGAGGCCGCGAAGAGCGCCGCAGCCCGCGCGGCCGTTCGTATCGTGTGTCTCACCATGGATGACCCCTGTTCGTCTACAGTTTCATACTCTCGATTGTAACAGACCAGAGGCGCGCGATGATTCGATTTTCTCGGGTTCCATGTTTCGAAATAATCAGATTATGCGTTCGACGGCGCAACGGATTCCCAAATCGAGCGGATTCGGTAAACGTCCAGCGACACGATGCGCGCGCCTTCGCCTTTCGCGTACAGCGACAAAGCGGTGCTCGCCGGATCGGGGAAAATAAGGTCGGTCATGACCAGCTCCCCTTCGCCGGCGAACACTTCGACGGACGACCAGTCCGCGAACACGCGAAGCCGAAGGCGCCCGTTCTCTGCGCGGCAGGCCGCTTCGTGCCGGCAGGCGAACGCGTCGTGGAACGCCGAGGCGCCGGAGCGCGTCCGGTCGATGAACAGCGACTGCCGGACGGCGTCGTAGCCGATGACGGTGCGCTCGTCGCCCCCCGCGCGGACGACAAGGCCGAGCTCTTCGGCGTCCCCCAGCTCGAATTCGGCGACGATTTCGCAGCGATCCTCCGCCAGCCCTTGCAGCGGATCGTCGCCGGGCGCGAGCGGCGCGTCCGAGAGCCGGAGCGCCGGTTCGCCGCGCAGCGCGGCCGTCTCGGCGACGGGTTGCTGCACGAGGCGGACGCTCCCTTCCGAAGCGCGCAGGGACAGCGCGCGCGGCAACGTCATCGCGCTTCGCCATCCGGACGTCGGCGTCGCATTCGCGTATTTCCAGTTGCTCATCCAGCCGATGAACAGCCGGCGCCCGTCCTCGTCCGGCACGTCGGACCACGTGACGCCCGCGTAGTTGTCCCGGCCGCAGTCGAGCCAGCGGACCGTGTCGGGCGGATCCATGCTTGCGAACCGGTCCCCGTCGAACGAGCCGACGAAATATTGCGTCCGCGACCCCTCCGGCGCGTCAGGCGCGTCGCCGATGCTGACGACGAGCACCCACCGGGAGACGCCTTCCTCCCCTTCGACCGGCAGCTCGAACAAATCCGGGCATTCCCATACGCCCGCATGGGAGCCGTGATCCGCGCCGAATTCGCTGCAGAACGTCCAATCGATCAAATTCGGGGAAGCGTAAAACAAGACGCGGTCGCCGGCCGCCAGCACCATGCACCACCGGCCGCGGCCTTCGTCCCAAAATACTTTCGGGTCCCGGAAATCGACGAAGCGGTCGTCCTCGAGCACCGGATTGCCCGGATACATCGTCCACGTGCGTCCGCGGTCGACGCTGTACGCGAGGCTCTGGCGTTGGATTGCATCGCGCTCCCCGAGCTGAAGATGATGGGTGAAGACGGCGACGAGGCCCGAGCCCCCGCGAAAGAAGCCGCTCGTGTCGTTCCAATCGACGACCGCGCTTCCCGAGAAGATGTAGCCGTTGTCGTCCGGCTTCAGCGCGATCGGCAGCTGCTCCCAATGGACGAGATCTCGGCTGACCGCGTGCCCCCAATGCATCGGCCCCCAGACGTCGCTGTCCGGATGGTGCTGGAAAAAGAGGTGGTATTCCCCCTCGTAATACACCATGCCGTTCGGGTCGTTCAACCAAGCCGACGCAGGGGAAAAGTGAAATTGCGGTCTATATTTTTCTTTATAAGAGGTTGTGGTTAGCAAACTCTCAACTCCCATCGATAGTTTCTTTGTTATGCCTCCGTTAGGAACGCAGGCGTCATTTCCCAAACTTCTACCGCAATTCTCTCCGCCGGTCCGTCCGCCCACAGCCGCAGCCCTAAGGCGTCGCTGCGGGACGGGTACGTTCGCGTAGTCAGGCTCTTCCGTTCGTTCGCGTAGCACTCGATCATCGACTTATCGACGTAAATCGCGAGTCGCAGCGGCTCGCCGCCTAGGGCAAGCGTTCCGCCCTGCACGCCGCCGATCCGCTCGGCGGGGTCCAGCGTCGCCTTGCCCCGGTCGACGGCCAACCATTCCCGCTCTCTGTCGTACACGAGCAGCGTCTCTTCCTCTCCGCCGGGCGACCGCCTGAGGGAAATTCCGTACCGCCGGGCGCCGGCGTCCTCGAAGACGAGCCGAATTTCCAGCATGTCCCCTTGGATCGCGGCCAGCCGTTCGTTCAGCGCTTCGATACCGCCCCGCGCATCGACCAACTGCCTGCCCCGGAGCCGTCGCAGCTCCTCGATCGGCTCCACGCCGAGCGTCCCGTCCGGGCGCAGATACAAGGACACGGGCAGCCCGGCGCCGTGCGCCCAGCCGCTGTCGTAGTCGATCTGCGGCGTCCGCTCGCCCTGCGCGATCGTGAACAGCAGCGTTCGACCGGTCTTCGGGTCCGCCATGCCGCTCGGTCCGGTAAAGTGGAAGTCGCCGACGTCGATCAAGCCGGGCTCTTCGTCGTCCGGGGTAAACCGGCACGCTTCCCGATCCCACCGCCCGATCCAGTAGTTGACCTCGACTTTGGCGCCCGGCCCCCATGGACATATCAACAGCACGTGCTTGCCCGACGGCCGATACGCGTCCCCATCCCTCAAGGGCAGCGGCAGCAGCACCGGCAGCTCCCACATGACGCCGAGATACGGATATTTGGCGTAATCGCTCACGTATAGCGGGCCTCGGTACGTCCATCGCGTCATATCGCCGTCCGACGTATATACCGCAGCCGTCCCGCCTTGGCCCGCATCGCCCGTTCCGGTGCCGACGAGCATGTACCAGACGCCGTCTTCCTCCCAAACGAACGGATCGCGAAATTCGCCGTACAAGCCTTGCCCCTGCGTCTGCTCGACGATCGGCTCCGGATGCTTCGTCCAGCGCGTCAAGTCGCCGTCCCGATCTTCGGGGTACCGGCTTCTCGCGAGCGCGACCGACTGGGTCGGGAACGCGTCGAAATCGCCCGCCGTGTAAAACAAGACGGGGACGCCGTCTTTGTCGAAGCACGCGCTGCCCGACCAAATGCCATCCCGATCGAACCCGTCGCCGGGGGCGAGAGCCGGAGGCAGGTCGCGCCAGCGCACCAAGTCGTCGCTGACCCAGTGCCCCCAATGAATGTGGTTCCAGTACGGCCCTTGCGGGTCGTACTGATAAAACAGATGATATTTGCCGTTGAAATAGATCGGCGCATGCGGCTCGTTCATCCAGTGCGCGGGCGGACTCAAGTGGTACTGCGGGCGGTGGCGGTCGCCGGCGCGCTGACGGCGAATTTCGACGTAGTCGTCCGGCGGCGCCGCCGGAACCGCGCCCCCGTGCGCTTCGACATCGAGCCGGAACAACGCGGCGATTTCGCCCGCGTCCAACGCGCGGTCGTACACGCGAAGTTCGTCCATCAGCCCGTTAAAGTGATTTAATACGAACGCATCCGCCAGCACGACGCCGTCGTTATGACGTCCGACGAGGAAGTCGCCGCCGCACGGCTCGATCGGCGACGGATCGGGAACGATGCGCGCGGCGACTTCCTCCCCGTTCGCGTACAGCGCCATGCGCCCCGACCGGGCGTCGTACGTCGCGGCGACGAACGTCCATGCGCCGAGCGGCAGCGAGCTTGGCGGCGCCCAAATCTCGTGCCACGCCCCGTTCGCGCCGAGCTGCAGCGACCAAGACCCGTCCCGGTATAGACCGACGATGTAGCCCTGCGCTTTCTCCTGATTGTGTTGATTCACGATCGCGGACAGCTTTCCGCCGTCGCCGCGGCCGTACGTTCTCGGCGCGATCCACGCCGCGACGGTCAAGGCGTTCGCCGGCCGGCCGATCGCGCCGCTGGACCGCCGCAGGAAGGTGGAGTACCCGTCGAACAGCAGGCTGTTGCCTCTGACGCCGCGCCTTCGAATCGGATCGACAGGCGCTTGATACTTTCCTTTCCGCAAAGCGAAATGAATTTCGTCCTCCGTCCCGCCGGCGGCGTCCGACGCGTATCCGCCGCGCGCTTCGTCGAACGGCCAGTACGCCAACAGCCCCGCATTCAAACGTTCCAACTCGTGAGGCAAAGCCCTTCTCTCCTCCGTCATCCGTATGGGGGACAAGCCGGAACAAGCTTTTGCTGTTCCGGCTCGCCTTCGTGCCGTTTACTGCTGCGCCGCCAAATAACGGTCATATCCAGCCTGATGCACCTGCAGCAGCTCTTCGATGCCCATATTTTTGAGCGTCTGCTGGAATTCGGCCCACTCCGCTTCGACGCCGCCTTCGAGCAGCCATTTCGCGCGCATCTTGTTGACGTACGCGGAAATGTCGGGCTTGAGCCGCTCGATCGTCTTCAATTCTTCTTCGGTGAAGAAAATGTTCGGGAACCGTTCTTTTTCCATCTGCGGAACGTAGATCTCGACGCTGTCCTTGATCCGCTGAGCCGCGCGCGGCTCGATGTAGTCGACTTTGTCCAGATGATCGTACAGCAAGAGGCCGATGCCGTTCGAGACCGCGGAGCTTTGGCGGAATTCGCCAGGGCTGTCGACCGGCTTTTGGACGAGCTTGCCGGAAGCGTCCTTGTCGAACCAGACGCCGATCGGGCCGAAGCGCGCCTGCGCCGCCACCGTAGGCTCATAGAAAGAATCGAGCCACGCCGCCGTAATTTCCGGATGCTCGTTGTCCTTCGTGATCGTGACGCCGTCGCGGCCGAACCCGCCGCCGTTGTTCCACTTGACGACCATGCCTTCGAACGGAGGAACGAGCACCCAATGTTCGCCTCGCTCCGGCCCGACGACGTCGTTCTTATCCCACCAGATTAAAGAGCCGATCGTCTCGACCTCCGTCTTGCCGCGAGCAAAGTACGTGTCGTAGTCGTGCGTGAACGCTTCGAGGTCGACGAGCCCTTCGGCGAACCATTGGTGCAGGTAAGCCACGGCTTGCTTGTAGCCTTCTTGCTGCGGCGCGAACTGCACGTTGCCGTCCACGACGTTCAGATGATCGATGTAGGTCGGGTTGTTCGGGCGGTACGTTTTGTCCGGGACGCCGAACGCGCCGAACAGCACGCCGATGTCGCCCGTCCAGAAGTTGTCGATGTACGTGAGCGGAATTTCGTCCGCCTTGCCGTTCCCGTTCGGGTCGCGCGTCTTAAACGCCCGAAGCACTTCCGTGTACTCGTCGATCGTCTTCGGCACCTCGAGGCCGAGCTTGTCGAGCCACGCTTTATTCAGGTACAGGAAGTCCGGGTTGGCGCCGATCTCTTCTTGGCCGGAGCCGAATTCCTCCCCTTGCGGCAGCGAATAAATATGTCCGTCCGGGGCGGTGAGCTGCGCTTTAATGTCCGGGCGCGCGTCCAGAATCGCCTTCAAATTGGGCATATGGTTCTCGATCAAATCGTCGAGCGGGATCAGCGTGCCGTCCTGCGCGTACCGGACCAGCTCGCTGTCGGAGAACCGGCCGCTGAAGAAGAAGTCCGGCAGCGAGCCGCTGGCCAGCAGCAAATTGCGCTTCTCGATGTAGTCCGCTTCGCCGACCGTGTCCCACTCGATATGGACGTTCGTCTTCGATTCCAGCTCTTGGATCAGCGGCTGCTGGTTGAAATCGCTCGGCGCGAGCGGCGGGCGGTGCGCGACCGCTTTGAGCGTGACGGTTTCTTTGAGCGGGAACGTGACGTCGGCGCTCGCTTCGCCGCCCGTCTCCCCGGTTTGCCCTACGGGCGCCGGCTTCGACTCTTCCGGACCGGCCTCGCTGCCGCAGGCGGCGAGCGCCGCGGTCATTGCCGTTGTAACCGCTAACAATAATACTGTCTTGTTTCGCTTCATGTGGATGAACCTCCCTGATATGTGGATTGTCCCCTTGCGTTTCCCCTTGAGCTTGATTTATTCGAACGCGATTTCACCGCCTGCGTCACCTCCTTGAAGAAATCGCGCAAGTGCCGAAAATTACCCTTTCACGGAGCCGATGAAGACCCCTTTCACGAAATAGCGCTGCAGGAACGGATATAAGATCAAGAGCGGCAGCGCCGCCACGATGATGACGCCGTACTTGATCAAGCCGACGATGCGCTGCTTCTCCATCGCGGTTTGAATGTCGTCCACGAGGTTGCCCGACGGCTGATTTTCGATCAAGATGTTGCGCAGGATGAGCTGGAGCGGGTATTTCTCGCTGTCGTTCAAGTAAATCAGCGCGTCGAAAAATCCGTTCCACTGCCGCACGACCGCGAACAGCACGAGCACGGCGATGATCGGCTTCGACAGCGGGAGCACGAAGCTGAGCACGTATCTCATGTTGGTGCACCCGTCCACGACCGCCGCCTCGCGGATTTCTTCCGGCAAGCCTTGGAAGAACGTCCTCGCGATGATGATGACGAAGGCGTCCACCGCCGAGACGAGCACCACCGCCCAAATCGTATCCATGAGATGTAAATTTTTCACGAGCAGGTACGTCGGAATGAGCCCGCCGTTGAAGAACAACGTTACGGCGAAGAAGATCATGAAAGCGTTTCTGCCGAGAAAATCTCTTCGCGACAGCGGATATGCGGCCATGATCGCCAGCGTCGTGCCGATGAGCGCCGTCAGCGCGGCGTACAGCAGCGAATTCCGGTACCCGATCCAGATGGAGCCGTCGCGGAAAATGCGCAAGTACCCTTCGAACGTGATGCCTTGCGGGATAAGCCACACGTCGCCTGCGTTCACGCGGTTCGGGTCGCTGAACGAAGCGATAAGGATGAAGTAAAGCGGGTAAAGAATCATCAGCGTTAAACCGATCAGCAGCGAATAATTGAGGACGTCGAACGCGATGTCGCCGCTTGATTTTCGTCTCGATAATGCCGGCATCTTTAGGCCGCCCCCTTTAGAACAAACTGTTGCCGTTCATCTTCTTCACCGATTGGTTGACGATGACGAGCAGGATCAAATTGATCGCGGCGTTGAACAGCCCGATCGCGGCCGAGAAACTGTACTGCGCCCGCTGGATGCCGATTTTATACACGTAGGTCGGAATGATTTCCGATGCGTCCGCGTTCAAATCCGTCTGCATCAGGAACGCTTTCTCGAACCCGATGTTCATCAAGTTGCCGATCGCCAGAATGAACATGATGAGGACCGTCGGCAAAATGCCGGGCAAGTCGATGTGCCGCACCCGCTGCCATTTGTTCGCCCCGTCCACGACGGCCGCTTCGTGCAAATGCGGATCGATGCCGGCGAGCGCGGCGAGGTACACGATCGAAGCGAAGCCCGTATTTTGCCATACATCGGTAAACACGTAGATCGGCCGGAACCACTCCGATTTCCCCATGAACAACACCGGTTCGCCGCCCAGGGCGACGATGATGTTGTTGACGATGCCGCTGTTCGGCGAGAGGAACACATACACCATGCCGATCAAGACGACGGTGGAAATAAAGTACGGCGCGTAAATCGACGTTTGGATGAATTTTTTCAGCCGCCGGTGCGCGACCTGATTGATCATCAGCGCGATCAAGATCGGAATCGGAAACGCGATCAGCAGCAGCAGCATACTAAGAACGACCGTGTTCCTCAAAATTTGCGTAAAATTGTACGACTCGAAAAAGGCGACGAAATGGTCGAACCCGACCCACGGGCTGCCCCAGATGCCTTTCGCGGGCGAAAATTCCTTGAACGCGATCAAAATGCCGTACATCGGCAAATACCGAAAAATAACAAAGTAGGCGACAGGCAAAGCGATTAACGCGTACAGTTCCCAATTCGCCAATACCCGTCTCGCAGCGGTTCTCAAATGCGGCACAGGGCGCCCCCCCCGGTCTGAAGAATAAGTTTATACGATTACGTAAACGTTTAACTTGCGGTCAAAATTGTAAGGGGCGGCTGTTTCAGCACGAACCCCTCAAGACGAGAGCGGTATCCAAGCAATATTCTTCGAACGGCTTCGCGGAATCGGCGAGCCGCTCGAGCATGACTTCGGCGGCTTTCTCCCCGAGCTCGAAGGACGGCTGCCGAATGACGGTGAGCGGCGGCGTCGTAATGCGCGTCCAATCGTAGTCGTCGAAGCCGATGACGGCCAGCTGTTCGGGAATGCGAATGTTCATATCCTGTAAATATTTCATTGCCCCCATCGTGAGGACATTGTTGGCGATAAACAGGGCGGTTACGTTTTGTTCGTCAAGCAGCCGCTTGGCGTTTTCGTATCCGCTTTCGAAACTGGGGTGCGCGATCCTTACCATGTCTTCCTCGTAAGGAATGCCGTGGTCGGCCAGCGCCTGCCGGTAGCCGTTGAACCGTTCGTCGCTCGTCGAGATGCCGAGTCCGCCCGTGATCAATCCGATGTTCCGATGCCCCTTGTCGATCAGCGTCTTCACCGCTTTGTACGAGCCTCCGTACCCGTCGGCGATGACGCAATCGGCTTCGTACCCTCTCGCTCTCCGATCGATGAACACGACCGGGTAATTCGAGACGATGTCGTTCAAATAACTCGTCTCTTCGGCGATCGACGCGATAAACAAGCCGTCGATCTGCTTCGAGTTGAACAAACGGATTTGCTCGCGTTCGTCCTCGATCGACTCCGTCGTATTCGTGCTGAGCAGCAAATGGTACCCGTGATGCTTCAGTTTGCTCTGGATGCCCTGCGCGACCGTCATGAAAAAGAAGTTCGACGTGTCGGAAGGTAAAATCGGCACGACCAAACCGATCGTGTTCGTCTTATGGCTTCGTAAGCTTCTGGCCACGGAATTCGGCTGATAGTTCAGCAGCTTCATGGCCTCATACACTTTCTTTTTTGTCTTCTCGGATACGAATCTCGTATTGTTGATGACGTGAGATACGGTAGCGGTGGAGACTCCCGCTTGCTGCGCCACTTGGCGAATATCCGCCGGCATTTTCGATTCACCTGCCCACTTAGGAAAACGTTTACGTAACCGTTTTCTTTATTATATTCCGGGAGGTTAAGGCTGTCAACGATTATCGAGGTAAAATCCGGGACCGCGCCCCGCTTGCCCGCGCGCGGTCCCCGGCAGCAAGCGTCAGCTGTTAAATTCGTCCAGGCCCTTTTGGTAAATGTCCATGAGCTCCTGCAAACCGATATCGTTCAACTGCTGCACGTAAGCGTCCCACTCCGCGTCGATGCCGCCTTCCATCAACCATTTGGCTTTCATCTGGCTGACGATCGGCTTGATTTCGGATTCGATCCGGTTGATGCGGTCGAGATCCTCCGGGCTGAAGAAAATCATCGGATACGATTCCTGTACTTGATGCGGTTTGTAATACGTCTCCAAATCCTTCAACCGCTGCTTCGCGCGCGGCTCCATATCGACGACGGTGCCGAAATGCTCCCGCAGCACGACGAACGGACCGCCCGGCGCTACCTTCTGGCGATACTCGCCCATCGACACGCCCTCGGGAAGCTCTACGTTGACGAGCATGCCGTTTTCGTCTTCCTTATAAATTTCCCCGATCGGTCCCCAGTTGATTTGCGCGGACATTTTCGGCTCGTACAGCTGGTCGACCCAGCGCATCGTAATTTCCGGATGCTTGTTCGCGCTTGTCAGGACGAACGCGTCGCGGCCGTACTCGGAGTAGTTGGTGCGGCCGATCATAATTTCGCCGTTCACGCCTTTGAGCGGAGGCAGAATGACGTAATCCTTCGCCCGCTCCGGCCCGACGACTTCCTCGATCTCCCACCAAATGTACGAACCCAAGATCACGTCCTCAGACTTTCCTTTGGCGAACAGCTTCGTCGGGTCGTTCGTGACGATTTCGGGATCGATGAGTCCTTCTTGAAACCAGTTGTGATAAAATTCCAAAGCTGCTTTATACTCGGGCTGCACCGGGGCGTAAATGACCTTCCCGTCTCTCACGACGCGGTGATCGTCCCCGTTCGGATTGTCCGGAAGGCCGAACATGGCGAACAAATCCGCTTCGTTGCCGCACCAGCCCTGCCACCACCACGAGAGCGGAATTTCGTCCTTCTTGCCGTTCCCGTTCGGATCGTTATCGCGGAACGCCTTGAGCACTTCGTAATATTCGTGGATGGTCGTCGGCATCGCGAGGCCGAGCTTGTCGAGCCACGCCTTGTTGATGACCATAATGTTCGGCATGTTGATGAGATCCATCTCTTCCGCCCGCGGCAGCGAGTAAATATGTCCGTCCGGGGCCGTCACCATCTTCTTCAGCTCCGGGCGCTGCTCGAACAGCTTCTTGAGATTCGGCGCGTATTGATCGATCAAGTCCTCCAGCGGAAGCAGCACCCCTTCGGCCCCGTACTTGACCAAATCGTAGTCCGAGAAGCCAGAAGCGTAGAACGCATCCGGCAAATCGCCGCTCGCCAGCTTCAAGTTCTTCTTCTCTTGGTACCCGTCGCCCGGGATGTTCTCCCAATCGATATGGACGTTCGTTTGCTCCTCGAGTCGTTTGAAGATCGTCATGTCGTTATAATCGGGCGCGATCGGCGATTTCGGCGACACGAATTTGAGCGTCACCTTCTCGTTTACGATCGGCAGTCCGGCCGGGTTAAAGTTCGCCGCCGCGGCGCCGTCCGCGGACGCCCCGCCGGCCTTTCCGCTATCGCCGCTGGGGCCCCCCGACGTCGCGCTCGAGCAGCCGGCGACGAGGAGCGCCGTCGTCATGACGCATGACACTAAAATCGAATTCCGCTTGTTCATATTCCGGATTTCCCCCTACATCATAATTTGGAATTGAGACGAACCCTGCGAATCGATCGGCTTCCTTCGTTCGCATCCCCCCTTTCGCCGCGCGAACGGCGCCTCGCGTTACCCTTTGATGCTGCCGATCATGACGCCCTGCACGAAATACTTTTGGATAAGCGGGTACACGATCAGCAGCGGCAGAGCGGACACGATGATGACGCCGTATTTGACCAGCTCCGCGATTTTCCGCTGCTCCGCGAGCGACTGCACGTCGCCGAGCAACTGCGCGGACAGCTGGTTCTGGATCAAAATATTGCGCAGGATGAGCTGCAGCGGGTACATCTTTTCCTCGTTTAAGTAGATAAGGGCATCGAAGTACGAATTCCAGTGCCCCACCCCATAGTAGAGGCCCATGACGGCGATGATCGCCTTCGACAGCGGCAGCGCCATGCGGAAGAAGAAGCCGAAGTCCGAACAACCGTCGATTTTCGCGGCTTCGAGCAGTTCGTCCGGAATCGTCGATTGGAAATACGTTCGCGTCACGATCAAATTGAAGAAGGCGACCGCCTTCGGAATGATCAACGCCCACATCGTGTTGAGCATCCCTAGCTCTTTGACGAGCAAATAGGTCGGAATGAGTCCGCCGGAGAAAAACAGGGTGAACAGCAGGAAATACATGACGGCTTCCCGGCCGATCAAGTCTTTGCGAGACAGCGCGTACGCCCCTGCCAGCGTCATAGCGAGGTTAAGAGCGGTGCCGATGACCGTATATTTGACGATATTGAAATATCCTGTCCAAATGCGTTCGTCTTGGAAAATGCGTTCGTACCCGCTGAACGTCGGCTGGTTCGGCCACAGCCACATTTCCCCCGCCATCACCTTGTCGGGATTGCTGATCGAGGCGATCAGCACGAAATACAGCGGATACAAAACGGACAACGCAACGAGCGACAACACGATGACATTGAACGCATCGAATAAGCGGTCTCCTCTACTCGTTCTTGCTGCGATATGCATGCGGCGTTTCCTCCTTTACAACCCGGTTCCGGAAATGCGTTTGGCGACGATGTTGACGGTGACGAGCAAAATCAGATTGACGACGGCGTTGAACAGTCCGACCGCCGCGGAAAAGCTGTATTGCGCCTGCTGCAGGCCGACCTTGTAGACGTAAGTGGGAATCACCTCGGAAGAAGGCAAATTGAGCGGCGACTGCATCAAATACGCCTTCTCGAAGCCGACGTTCATGAGGTTCCCCACCGCGAGCACCAGGAGCACGACCGCCGTCGGAATGATCGTCGGTATGTCGACGTTCACGATGCGCTGCCACTTCGAGGCGCCGTCCACGATCGCCGCTTCGTGCGTCTCCGGATTGACGCCGCTCAATGCGGCCAAGTAAATGATGCAGGCGAAGCCGGTTTCCTGCCAAATGCCGGATAAGACGTACAGCGGTTTGAACCACTCCGGGGCGGACAAAAAGTTCACCGCATCGCCGCCGGCCAGCCCGATCGCATGATTGACCGGGCCGTGGTGCGCGAGGAACACGTACAGCATGCCGACGATGACGACGACGGAAATGAAGTGCGGCGCGTACAGCACCGTCTGGACGAACCGCTTGAACCGCTTGCTGATCAATTGGTTCATCAGCAGCGCCAGCACGATCGGCAGCGGAAAGCCGACGATCAGCGACAACGCGCTCAAGCCGATTGTGTTTTGGATGATGGTCCAAAACCGCGGGGATTCGAAAAACCGCTGAAAGTGCTCGAAGCCCGCCCACGGACTGCCGAGAATCCCTTTGGTGACGGAATAATCCTTGAACGCGATAATGACCCCGTACATCGGCAGGTATTGGAAAATCAAGTAGTACAGCACGATTGGAAACAGCAAGAGATAGAGCTGGTAGCTGTTGCGAATTTGTTTCCAGCGCTTTTTGTCTGTCATTGCGATGCCTCCTATTTGCGAAAACGTTTACGTAAACGTTTGCTTTTTGTTGCAAAAAAATAGTCCTAACATGAACTTCGCAAAATAAACTCCGTCGGCAGCCGAATTTCCTGCATGCTCGTCGACGGATCGCGGATCCGGTCCAAAAGCACCTGCGCCGCGACTTCTCCGACCGACTGGGAAGGCTGACGGACCATCGACAGAGGCGGTTTCGTAATCAGCGCCCATTCGTAATCGTCGAACCCGACGAGCGCGACTTCCTCCGGAACCGTCACTCGGTGCTCCTGCAAATACTTAAGAGCCCCCATCGTCATGACGTTGTTCGCGACGAACAGCGCCGTCGCCCGATGGTCCCGGTGCAGCCGGCACGCGAGTCGGTATCCGTGCTCGAAGCTGGAGCCGTGCTCCTTCGCCGCCTGCACGAGCGCATCGTCCGGCTCGATGCCGTGTTCGGCGAGCGCCCTGCGGTACCCTTGAAGCCGTTCCTCGCTCGTCGCGAGCGAGAGAGATGCGGAGATGAAGCCGATTCTGCGGTGGCCGCTGCGGATCAAATGCGTCACGGCGCGGTACGTCCCCCCGCCCCCGTCGGTGACGATGCTGTCCCCGGCGAACGCGCGCGGCTTTCGGTCGATGAACACGAGCGGGTAATCGCCCGTCATCGCCTCGCGGAGGTACGGCAGCTCCTGCGACGACGGGGCGATGATCAGCCCGTCGATCAACTGCGAGTCGAACACCCGGATTTGTTCCATTTCCGTCAGAGCGTCGTCGTTCGAATTGCTCAAGATTAAATTGTAACCGTTTGCTTTCAGCACCTTCTCGATCCCTTGCGCTACCGACATGAAATACGAATTGGATACGCCTTGCGGCGTCATCGGGACGAGCAGCCCGATCGTCCTCGACTTCTTGCTGCGCAAACTTCTGGCGACCGAATTCGGCCTGTAATTCAATTCGCGCATCGCGTCGTACACCTTCATCGCCGTTTCGCGGCTGACGTACCGGGTGCCGTTCAAGACGTGCGATACGGTTGCCGTCGAAACGTTCGCTCTGCGCGCGACGTCTTTCATTCCGACCATGTCGCTCTCCTCATCAAGTTAAACGTTTACGTAATCGTTTGACTTTATTATAAACGCTTACACTTTCAGGCGTCAATCATATATTGGATAATTTACCTTATTATATACGAATGGAGAAGGCACCCTCGGAGCGCGGAAGCCGCGCGCCGGGGGTGCCGGTTGGAATGCCTTGGGATTTATTTCTTTGCGGAACCGTTCGCGTCGACGGGGACATGGATATCGTCCAAATTGATGTGCCCCCACCCGCCGGTTTTCGAATCGACGACGCGCAAGTACAACTCCTCGCCGATGTAGGCCGACGCATCCCATGCGACTCTGCGGTATTGCTCCCCGTCGTGGCCGGTCGCTTTCATGAGCGTCTCGCCGGTCGAAGCTCGAACGAGAGCGATGTACAAGTTCTCGGGGTCGTACCCGCCTCCGATCAGGAAGTCGATGTTGCCGTCTCCGCCCAGCCGGAACGCTGCGGATCTCATTGCGCCCGTCGCATCGTCGCCGTACCGCGGATGGAAGCCCCAGTAATGATACCGGTTCGGATCGGCGCGGTCGGACGCTTGCTGGAACGGTCCGCCCCAGCCCCAGTCTTCGGCGTTCGTCACGTGATCGTTCGTGAACGCGCTGCCTTCTTCGACCGTCCACCCGGTCAGATCGCCGGTTTGGAAATCATGGTTCGCCAAATCGGACGTCTTCTTCGCCTTCGGCGCATCGTCTTCCGGCCAATATGCGCCGGCGGTTTCGCCGTATGCAGATCCGAGCGACCATACTTGAAGCGACTCGACGACGGCGCCTTTGCCTTCGCTCCACAGCTCCAAGCCGAGCGCGTCCGCTTGCGTCGGGTAGACGCGGGACGTGATGCTGCGTTTGCCGTTCGCGTACGCCTCGATCATCGAGCGATCCAGATAAATGCGCAGCTTCAGCCGTCCGTAGTCCAACGTCATCTTTCCGCCGTGAACGCCTTTCGGCACATCGGGGTCGAGGCTCGATTCGGTGCGGTCGATGTTCAGCGTTTCGGTTTCGCCGTCGTAATACAGCAGCGTCTCCTCCCGCCCGTCGCCGGTCGACCGCAGCTTCAAGCCGAGCGCCTCGGCGCCGTTCAGCCGCGCTTCCAGCACGATCTCGAGCATATCGCCTCGAGCTTTCTTCAGCGCCGCATCGGCCCGGGCCGCGTTGGCGTTCTTGACGTCTACAAGCAGCTCGCGGCGCAGCGACTTCAGCTCCTCGATCGGTTCGATCCCGAGCGTGCCGTCGTCTCTCAGGCTCAATACCAGCGGCAATCCCGCGTTGTGCGCCCATCCGGCGTCGTAATGCTGCCGCTCGGTCCGGCGATCCTGCGCGATGCTGAACAATATCGAACGCCCTTGGCCGTCCACCATGCCGCTCGGGCCGGTAAAGTGTTCGCCGAAATCGAACAGCCGCGGCTCCTCGTGGTCCGGGACGAACCGGTTCGCCGCTTTGTCCCACGTCCCGATCCAATGGAACACGTACTTCACGTTATGTTTGTTGTAGTGGTCGAACCACGGGTTGATCAGGAAGACGTACTTTTGCGCGCCGTCGTCATCCTTGCCGAGCGGCAGCAGCACCGGCAGCTCCCACACTTGGCCGGTCTGCGGATATCGCGCATAATCGCCGACGAAGAACGGATTTTCGTATGTCCAATTCACCATGTCCGGGGACGAATAGAGCAGCGCCGTGCCGCCGACGTTCTTGATGCCGGACCCGACCAACTGGTACCACGTGTCCCCGTCCTTCCATACGAACGGATCGCGGAATTGGCCGAACCACACTTCGCCTTCCTCGGCGGGCAAGCTTCTCGCCTGCGTCGTCACCGCTTGCGGCTCCATGATCCAACGCTTCAAGTCCGTATCGCCGTCTTCCTTGAACGCGCTGCGCGCGAGGCCGGTCGCTTGGTTCGGCACGGCGGCATCGTTCCCGGCCGTGAAGAACAGCGCCGGATTGCCTTCGTCGTCGACGACGGCGTTCCCCGACCATACGCCGTCCGGAGCGGCCGAGCCTCCCTCCGGCGCCAGCGCGATCGGCAGATCCCGCCAATGCACCATATCGTCGCTGACCGCGTGGCCCCAATGGATTTGATGCCAATACGGTCCTTGCGGGTTATGCTGGTAGAAAATATGATATTTCCCCTCGAAGTATAACGGGCCGTGCGGCTCGTTCATCCAATGCCCGGGCGCAATGAAATGATACTGCGGCCGGTACCGGTCTCCGTCGTATACGCTCCGGTCGAAATCGAGCTCGGGCTCCGGAGCGCCGGCTTCCGGGAAGGCTGCCGCGACCGACTCGTAATTCGCCCGGATGTCCTCGCCGCTTAACGCGACGTTGCGAATATGCACTTCATCCATCAACCCGTTGAACATGTTGGCGGTGAAGGTGCCGTTCACGACGGCTCCGGTATTGTGCTTGCCGATCAGGAACGGCCTTGCGGACGGCGCGATCGCGCCTTTCCTCGGCACCGTCGTCTCCCCCGCCGGTTCGCCGTTCAAATACAGTTTGATCTTGCCTTCGGTACTGCTGTAGGTGACGGCGACGTGCGACCATACGTATTTACGCAGCGGTTTGTCCTCGTCCGCCCACGCCTCGACCCAATTGCCGTTGATGCCGGCTTGGAACGACCACCGGCCGTGGCGGCCCATGCCCAAGATGTACCCGGTCCGCGCCGCCTTGTCGTGCTGATTCACGATCGCGGACAGCTGTCCGAGGTCCCCCCACTCGTACGATCGGGGCGCCGCCCACGCTTCGATCGTGATCTCGTCGTCCGGCTTCGCGATGGCGTTCGCCGGCCGTTCGATCCACGTGGAGTAGCCGTCGAACAGCAGCCCTTTGCCGCGCACGCCGTCTTTCCAGAGCGGATCTGTCGGCGGTTTATACTTCGCTTCATTAAATACGTAATGAATGTGGTCTTCCGCGCCTCTTGCACTGTCGACCGTCGTCTTCCCTTGGCCTTCGTCGAAGCTCCAGCCGCCGAGCAGCCCTTCGCCTCTCACCTGGAAGTCGTCGACGTTCAGATGGCCGGCGGGGCTTGCGTCGACGACGCGGAGGTACGCTTGCTCGCCGAGATAAGCGGTCGCGTCCCAGGTCACCCTCATATACGACTCCGAACCCGTCCCGGTTTGGCGGAACAGCTCAAGGTCGTCGGAAGAACGCACGAGCGCGACGAACAGCCGGTCCGCGTCCTGTCCTCCGCCGATCAAGAACGACACGTCTCCGTTGCCCGACAGGACGAACGGATGCGATCGCATCGTCCCGACGGCGGCATCCCCGCCCGGCGCGGCGCTTCCCGCAACGTGGTACGCCCCTTGCTGGCCGTACGGCCGGCCGTCGGCGTATGTCGCTTCGTTCGTCAGCGCGGCGGCGAACGCTTCGCCTTCCGCCGTCCAGCCGCTCAGATCGCCGGTTTCGAAATCCGGATTGGCGAGCCGGTTCGGCACGACCGGTTCAGCGTTGTAAACCTTGAAATCGTCGACGTTGATATGGCCGAAGCCGCCCGTATGGTAATCGACGACGCGAAGGTATAGATGTTCGCCGATGTATTCCGAAGCGTCCCATTCGACTCTCCGATACGCTTCGCCCATCGTCGACGCCTGCCCCGTCGCCTTAAACAAAATTTCGCCGTCGGACTCGCGCACGAGCGCCGCGTACAGCTTCGCGACGTCTTCGCCGCCCCCGATCAGGAAGCTGATTTTGCCGTTGCCTCCGAGTACGAACGTGCTCGATTGCATGACGCCGGTCCGCCGGTCGGAGAAGTCCGGATCGCGCGCGCCGGCGAAGCCCCAAGCATGGTATTGGCCTTGGTGGTTGAACGGCTGCGAGCCCCAATACGTCGCGGCGTCGCTGACCGGCGCGGCGAACGCGGAGCCGACCGTCGTCCACCCCGTAAGATCGCCGGTCTCGAAATCCGGATTGACGATGGTCTGCGGGTGCTGCAGCACGCGGAAATCGTCGACGTTGATATGTCCCCAACCGCCCGTATGCTTGTCGACGACTTTCAAATATACCCGCTCGCCGACGTAATCGGCCGCGTTCATGGACGTTCTGCGCAGCGTCTCGTCGTCCGCCCATTCCGTGTTGGTCGCTTTCATCAGCTCCGCGCCGTCGGAGGCGCGCACCAACGCGACGTACAGCCGCTCTAAGTCGTTGCCGCCGCCGATCAGGAACTCGATTTCTCCCGTGCCGCCCAGCGTAAACTCGGCCGAGCGCATCGTCCCTGTCGCGTGGTCGCCCGTCTTGGCGCCCCAGACGTGATACTGGCCCTGCCGCTCGAAGCAGCAGCCCCAGCCCCAGTCCGTGTCCGTCACGACGCTCGCGTTCGAGAACGCGTCCCCTTCCGTCGTCCAGCCGGTCAAATCGCCCGTTTCGAAATCCGGGTTCGGAATCTCATGCTCTGTGAGCGGTTTGCCGCCGCTCTTGCCGATACGGGCCGACTGCAGCGGGTAGATCCGCAGCGAAGCGACGGAAACCGCCCCGTTCTCCGCGAACAGCTCGATTCGATGCTTGGAAGGATCCGGGAAAATTTGATTCGTAAACACGACGCGGCCGTCGTCCGCGAACGCCTCCACGGACGTCTTATCGACGACGAGATGCAGCTTCAGCGCATCTCCTCCCGCCGCGTACTCCGCTTTCTGCGGGCTCGCCGCGAATTCCGGGCTGAAGCTTGTGACGCCTGATTGGCTCCTGTCGAAGAAGAGCTCCCCGACGGAGGCGTCGTAACCGAACGCCGTCCGCTGCCCGTCGCCGGCGTGCACGCGGAAGCCGAATCGGCCGTACGCGGCCTCGGTCACGGTCGCGCCGACATCGAATTCCGCGACGATCTCGTAAGCCTGGCCTCCGAGGTCGGCCAGCTCGATCGTACCGTTCTCGATCGTCCCAGGTGCGATTTCGATCGGGGCCCCCCGGAGCTGCTGCAGCTCCGCGACGGGCTGCTGCGTCAGGCGCAGGTCTCCGTTCTCGTCCGTCCGAAGCGTCAGCTCGCGAGGCAGCGACATCGTTCCGCGCCAGCCCGCGGACGGGATCGTCTGGGCGTAATGCCAATTGTTCATCCACCCCAGCCAGACGACGCGCCCGTCCGTGCCGCTGAACGTCATTCCGGCATAGAAGTCCGCGCCGTAATCGACCCACAGCGTCCGTTCCGGCGGGTTCGCATTCGTGAACGTCTTGCCGTCGAAGTCGCCGACGAAATATTGCATGCCGGAGCCGAACGCCGGCGCGCCTTGCGACACGCTGACCGTCAGCACCCACTTCGTGCGTCCGGCGTCCCCGTCGACCGGCAGCGGGAACAAATCCGGCGTCTCCCAAAACCCGCCGTGGAACCCGTGCCCGGCGCCGAAGTCGCTCTCGTGGGTCCAAGACTTCAGGTTCGGCGACGAATAAATCCGAACTTGATCGCCGATCGTCAGCGCCATGACCCACCGCTGCGTCGGCTCATGCCACCGCACCTTCGGATCCCGGAATACCGACAGCCCTTCCGGCTGCGGGATGACCGGATTTCCTTCGTATACGGTCCAGCTTCGCCCCTTGTCGCTGCTGTACGCCAAGCTCTGCACTTGACCTCCGGCGTATTCTTGCGTGAACATCGCTACCAGCGGGGGCGTCGTCCCGTCCCCGAAGCCGGATGTATTGTTCCAGTCCACGACGACGCTTCCGGAAAACATATGCCCGAGCTCATCGGGATACAGGGCGATCGGGAGCTCTTCCCAGTTCACCAGGTCGGTGCTGACCGCATGCCCCCAAAACATTTCGCCCCACGTATCGCCGCTCGGTTTATATTGATAAAACAGGTGGTACTCCCCGTCGAAATAGACGAGGCCGTTCGGGTCGTTCATCCAATGCTCTTCGGGGGTGTAATGAATGTAAGGACGAAGACGCTCCTCCGTGTACGAAGATTCCGCGCCTGCTGCGGACGCCTTCGGACCTTGCGGTACGTACGGAACGACCGTCGTGCACATAAGCAGCGCCGATAATATCCATATCAGCGCCCTGCTTGCCCCGCTCCTCCTTGCCGAGCTCCTGCTTGCCGCCATATTCGTTGCACCTTCTCTCCCTGAATGATTTACCTTTCCGCTACACCGCCTTCTTTCCCGCTCGAGCCGACGGCGGCGGAATGCGCCGGGCGGATCGGCCGCTTCCCGATCGATATGTCCGATGCATCGACACTCAACCTGCTTGATAGTCAGACGCGCTGAAAGGCCGATCCCCTCCTTCACAACAAGCAATTCAGTAAACGTTTACGTAAACGTTTACGTAAACCGTCGCAGGAAAGCCTTCGACCGTATGGCCAACCGCGGCTCCAGGGGGCGTAAAAAGCGCGTCTCCGTCCGTACGTAAACGTTTACAAACAGAACTTTATTGAATCCGCTTCCGTTTGTCAATAACGATGTTGGCGCGAGGCGAAAAAAAAGCGGATGCCGCAGCGAATTGATGCGCCAGCACTTTATCCGTTTGCTCGCTGTTGCGGCGCTGCGCCGCCTGAGCCGCGTATGAGTCATGCGGACGCAAAAAAACCGCCGAGCAGTACCTCGACGGTTTCGCACTTCGTTATTGCCCGTACGGATCGATCGTCCGGATCGTGCCGTCCTCGTTGTAATGCAGCTCCGTATACTTCACGCTGCGCTTGTTGTTGGCGCCCCCGGACAAGGAGCTGTCGTGGTAAAACAAGTACCACTTCCCCTTAAATTCCACGATGGAATGATGCGTCGTCCAGCCGATGACGGGCGTCAAAATAGTTCCTCTATATACGAACGGGCCCGTCGGCGACTCGCTGGTCGCGTACACGATGCGGTGGGTCGTGCCGGTCGAATACGAAAGGTAGTACAACCCGTTGTATTTATGCACCCACGGACCTTCGAAGTAGCGGCGATCCTCGTCGCCCGCCTCGATTCTGTTCCCGTTCTCGTCGACGATGGCAACTTCCTGAGGCGCGCCGCGGAACGACAGCATATCGTCGCTCAATTCTGCGACTCTCGGTCCGAGCGCCGGCTCCGAACCGGACGGCCCTTGGGCGTTCGGTTCGTAAGCGCCGGTCTGCCACTTTTCCAGCTGACCTCCCCACAATCCGCCGAAATACATGTACGCGCGGCCGTCGTCGTCCACGAGCACGGCGGGGTCGATGCTGAAGCTGCCGGCAATCGGCTCCGGCTGCGGCTGGAACGGCCCGTACGGGACGGAGCTCGTCGCGACGCCGATGCGGAAAATGTCGTTCTTGTCCTTCGCCGGGAAAAATAAGTAATACGTCCCGTTCTTGAAGGCCGCGTCCGGCGCCCACATTTGCTGCTTCGCCCACGGCACGTCGCGAACGTGCAGCGCTTCCCCGTGATCTACGCACGGGGCGCCGTCATCCTCCATCGACAGCACGTGGTAATCCTCCATATCGTATTGGTCGCCGTTGTCGTTCGACTCCCGGTCGTGGTCGAGGTCGTGGGAAGGGTAAATGTACAGCTTCCCTTCGAACACATGGGCGGACGGGTCGGCCGTATAAATGTGCTTCACCAATGGCTCGTTGCGTTTCGTCGGTTCCGCCATCGTCGTAGTTCCTCCTAAACCATAACGAAATGAAAAACCCGAATTTCTTAAGCGCGGGCGTGCAGCGGAGCAGGCGATTCGCAGCCGCTCTCCATCCGATACACTGTTCCGCTGTCGGAGCTGTCGTGGAAGCCGTGCATCGCTTCGAGCACGTGGAACGCCAGCTCGGCGTTTGCCCGATGCGGCCGGTTTTCCCGAATCGCGTTCGCCATGTCGAGGACGCCGACGCCGCGCGAGTTGCCGGCGTACGGCAGCTCGACAGGGATGTCCGTCCACTCCGTCTCGCCGAACCGCTTCAGCCGCACCGGGCCGCCGAACGTGTTCGGATCCGGCACCGCCAGCGTCCCCTGCGTGCCATAAATCTCGATGTTCGGCAACGTGCTGCCGGCCGGGATGTCGAACGACGTAATCATCGTCGCGATGGCGCCCGAGCCGAAGCGCAGCGTGCCCGCCACGTGCGTCGGCACTTCGACTTGAATTTTCTGCCCGGCCTTCGGCTTGCTCGAAATCGTCCGCTCCGCGTGCGTAATCCGCGTCATGCCCGCGATCTCCTGAATCGGGCCGAGCAGCGATACGAGCGCGGTCAAGTAATACGGACCCATGTCGAACATCGGGCCGCCGCCCTTTTGATAATAAAATTCCGGCGACGGATGCCAGTGCTCGTGGCCGCGGCTCATCATGAACGCGACGGCGGACAGCGGCTCGCCGATCGCGCCTTCATCGATGAGGCGCTTACACGTCTGGATGCCGGCCCCGAGGAACGTGTCCGGCGCGCTGCCGGCCCGGAGGCCCTTCGCCGCCGCCGTTTCGAGAATGCGGCGCCCGTCCTCGCGGCTGATCGCGAGCGGCTTCTCCACGTAGACGTGTTTGCCGCTCTCGAGCGCCCGCAGGCATACCTCCGCATGGGCGGCCGGAATCGTCAAGTTGACGACCAGGTCGACGTTCGGATCCGCGAGCAGCTCCTCCACGGAGCAGCCCTTCGGCACGCCGTGCTCGGCCGCCTTCGCTTTCGCCCGTTCGACATCGAGATCCGCGCAGGCGACGACGTCGACGCCTTCGAATTCCCGCAAATTTTTAAAATAAATGCCGCTAATATTTCCGGTTCCGATGATGCCGACTCGAATGGTTGTCACTGTACCCTCTCCTTCGTCCTTAAACGATGCTATCGCTCATGCCCGTATAGGCGCCCGCGCCTTGAGCGGCGGCGGCGTCCGCGCGCGCCTTGCCTTCGGCGGCCCAGAGGAAGCCGCGGCGCATGATTTCCGTCACTTGCGGCATCGCGATAATGTTCGCCTGGTGTCCGAGCGAGCAGTAGAAGACGCGGCCCGCGCCCCACCGTTTCGTCCAGACGACCGGCATGTCGACCGACTTGTTGGTCGTATGCGGGCCCGGGACGTTCGGGTTCGGGAACCGCGTCGTCGCGAGCACCTCGACCGCCGGGTCGACGTGCATGTAATACTGCTCGCTCTTCACGACGAAGTCGTCGATGCCGTCGAGCAGCGGACTCGACGAATGCTTCACGTTGACGACGTATTCGACGCCGTCGTTGCCCGGGTGCGCGACCCATTGGCCGCCCGTCATGAACTGCCAGTCGACGTTCGTGCGGAACGAGTCGCACATGCCGCCGTGCGTGCCGGCGATGCCGACGCCCGCTTGGACGGCGGCCAGCACGTTCTGCACGAGCCCGCCGTCGATTTGCCCCATCGTCCAGTTCGGCGCGATCAAATCGAGCGACAGCAGCTTTTCTTTATCGGCGAACGCGTCCAGCGTATCCGACACCTCGACCTCGAAGCCTTCCGCCTCCAAAATGCCGCGATACAACCCGGCGACTTCCTCCGGTTGATGCCCGAGCCAGCCGCCCCATACGACCAGCGCTTTCTTTTTCCCGTTGCTCATCGTTTCGCCCTCCTTTTTCGCTCTCGCCTTACATTTCGTCGACAGACACCCAGCGGCGCTCTTCGATCGACCGGTCGACCGCTTCCAACACCGCCTGACACTTCACCCCGTCATGGAAATTCGGCACCGGCTGCCGATCTTCGCGAAGCGCTTCCATCAATTCGTGCACTTCATGGATGAACGTGTGCTCGTAGCCGATCGTATGTCCCGGCGGCCACCAAGCCTGCGCATAAGCGTGGGACGGATCGGTCGCCAGCACGCGCCGGAAGCCTTGCACGTCGTCCGCGTCGTCCGTGAAATACACCTGCAGCTCGTTCATGCGTTCGAAATCGAATTTGACGCTGCCCTTGCTGCCGTTGATTTCGAACGAATTCGTGCAGCGGTGGCCTGCGGCGAAGCGCGTCGCTTCGAAGCTGCCGAGCGCCCCGTTCGCGAATCGCGCAAGGAACAGCGTCGCGTCGTCGACGGTGACGGCGCCCTTCGGCGCGTCTTTGCTGCCTTTGGCGCTGAGGCCCGTCATGGAAGAAGGCAGCGGGCGTTCTTTGATGAACGTTTCGTTCATGCCGACGACCTCCGTCATGTCGCCGACGAGGAAATGCGCGAGATCGATCAAATGCGCGCCGAGGTCGCCGTGCGAGCCCGAGCCCGCCACTTCCTTCTGGAGCCGCCAGACGAGCGGGAAATCCGGGTCGATGATCCAATCCTGCAGAAACCAAGCGCGGAAGTGGAAAATGCGGCCGAGGCGCCCTTCTTCTACAAGCTTCTTCGCAAGCTGGACGGCCGGCGCGAACCGGTAATTGAAGCCGACCATATGCTTGACGCCGGCTTGTTCGGCCGCCTGCAGCATCTCGCGCGAGTCGGCCAGCGTCAGCGCCAGCGGCTTTTCGCAGAACAGATGCTTCCCGGCCGCCGCCGCCGCGAGCGCGATCTCCTTATGCGCGTCGCTCGGCGCGTTGATGTCGACGAGGTCGATATCGTCGCGCTTCACGAGCTCCCGCCAGTCGGTCGTATAGCCGCTCCAGCCGAACTGCTCCGCCGCCGCGCGCACGCCCGCCTCGTCGCGCCCGCACACCGCCGTCATTACCGGCTTCAACGTGTCCGGAAAAAACATCGGTAAATCCCGATACGCATGACTGTGCGCCTTCCCCATAAACTTGTACCCGATCATTCCTACGCGAACGCCGCTCACATTCCATTCCTCCCTAAATGCAAAATGAGTTCTTATGTTATAAGGGACGAAGCCCTTACCACAAGCCGCGTGTCGAGCAGCTCCGCCTGCGGAGCCGCCTCTTCCTCTTCAGCCTCGATCTGATCCAGCACCCGCTCGGCCGCCCGAAGTCCGATTTCGTAAAAAGGGACGTGCACCGTCGTCAGCGGCGGATCCGTCGAACGGGAGGCGTCCGAATCGTCGTAGCCGACAAGCGCGTAATGCTCGCCGGCCTGCAGGCCGCGCTCCTTGAGCCCCTGCATCAGCCCGATCGCCATCCGGTCGTTCGCCGCGAACACCGCGTCGAACTCGCTTCGCCGCTCGTACAGCGCTTCGGCGAGGGCGATCCCGCTCTTGCGGCTGTAGTTGCCTTCGAACCGAAGCGCGGGGGCGTGCCCCGCGGCGCGCAGCGCGTCTTCGAAGCCGCGGGCGCGGTCGACGGAGTTCGAATACGAGGCCGGCCCGTTCACGAACGCGATGCGCCGGCGGCCGGACGCGAGCAGATGCTCGACCGCCAGCCGGCTCCCCGTCACATGGTCGGCGTCGACGAGCGGGAACGGCGTCGCGTACCGCTGGCCGACGACGCAGAACGGCCAGCCTTCCTCGCGCAGCTCGGAGAGCGCCCGCTCCTGCGCTTCGTCGGACGTTGCGCCAAGCACGATGCAGCCATCCACCTTGCGCATCCGGAAGGCGCTTCCATAGTCGGGCGGTTCGTCGGCCGCGCGGAACTGCACGAGCAAATGATAGCCTCGCCGACTCAGGGCGTGCCCGATGCCGGACAAAATTTCCGAAAAGTAATACGAAGAAAATAACCGAACGCCCGGGACGACAGGAAGGACGACCCCGATGTTGCCGCTCCGCTGCAGAACGAAGCTGCGAGCGATCGCGCTGGGCGTATACCCGAGCGCTTCCGCCGCTTCCAGCACGCGCCGCTTCGTCTCTTCGCGGATCGGCCCGACGCCGTTCAGCACGCGCGAGACGGTCGCTTCCGACACGCCGGCCAGCTCCGCCACTTGCTTGCGTTTGGACATGTGACCATCTCCTCCCCTGCCAGTGTACACGCGTACATTTTAGTCGAAAACAATACGGCTCCACCTTGCGGGGACAGCCGTTAGTTGTTGATGTACACGTGTACATTTTCGCATCCGTACCCCGGAGTTGTCAATCAAAATCGATGCCCGCGTCCTTCGCGCGGCGCCGGTTCTCGCCGCGAGGCGGCGATAAACCGGCGATGCCGCCAATCGCTATTTTTCCCTTCGAGCCAAATCGGCCAGCTGCGCTTTCGCCTCCGGACCGCATAACCCGCCGTGGTAGCAAATGACGCTGTCGATTTCGTACGGGAGCAGCTTCTCGAGGGAACGGACGGCCTGATCCATATCCAGCGTATACGCGGGACTCGGGCCGAGCAGCCGCCCGGCTTCCGCGACCGTCGCATCCGCCGCGATCAACGTCCTGCTCGGGTGATGGTACAAGCAGATGTGGTCCGGCGTATGGCCTGGCGTATGAATGACGGTAATGCCTCCGCAGTACGGCAGCCGTTCGCCGTCCGCCACGGTGCCGTCGACTTTCGCCTTCGGCGGAGTCGCGCCAGGCTTCATTTTCAGCGGCAGCCGTTCGCCTTCCACGTACGGCTTCGTCATCGCATGAGACAGCACTTGCACATGAGCGCCGCACGTGTCGACAAGCTCCGCCAGTCCGCCGAAATGGTCCAAATCCTGATGCGTCACGATGATTCGCGTCAGTCTGCTCAGCGGAACGCCGTGCTTCTCCGCTTGCTCCGCGATGTCCGCCGCCTGACCGGGCAGCCCGGCGTCGATCAGCACCGCCTCCCGCTCGTCCCAAATCAGCGTAGGATAAAACCCTCGCTCCGCGCCGATGCGAATCGCAGCGATGTTCGCCGCTTCCGTCATGGTCCTCATCCTCCCCGCAGCCTCGTTACCTTTCGGTCATTGCATCAGCAAACGAAATGCACTTCGCAATCTCCGGCCAACAAGCTTAACAGACCGAAGAGCTGCCCCCGCTGTTCGGGGGCCAACCGTTCCAACAGCGACTCGGAAATGTCCTTCTGGATCCGCTTCACGTTTTCGATATGCGGCACGGCCTCCGCGGACAACCGCAGCAGCGTCGCTCTGCGATCCATCGGGTCCGGCACGCGGATCAGCAGACCGTCGCGCTCCAGCGCGTCCACCAGATCCGTGATCGTTCTCGCTTTCACGCCCAGCTTCCCGGCCAATTCGTTCATTCGAATGGGTTCCGCCTTCCAAACCGCGAGCAGCAATCGCAATCTCGGTCCGGACAGCGGAAACGGCAATGAAAGCGCGGAAAGCCTAGCCTCGTATTGTTGTTGGATATGATGGGTGGACCGCAGCAGCAGTTGAATCACTTCGGCCGCTTGCGGCGCGTTTGAACTTGGGGATGTCGTCACCCTCCGGGCCCCTCCTACAGTAAACAATCGTTCCCCTCATTTTACTACATCCCGCCGCAAGCAAACAGCAAATTTCCGAGGGCGAGAAGAAAAGCTCTTCGTCTGGAAAGTAATCTCGGGCTGCCCCGACGCTCGGTTATTCAGTAATTTCTACGCGGTTCGATTCCGGATCGAGCACCACGCTCTCGTAATAACCGTCTCCGGTGACGCGCGGTTCGCTTAAGACGGCGTAGCCCGCCTCCCGCAGCCGATTCGTCAGCTCGTCGACCTTCGCGCGCGAGCCGGTCGAGAACGCCATGTGGACGTAGCCTAAGCCCTGCGTTTCGGCCGTATGCCGATGCGGCTCGCTTACGGTCGGCATCGTCATCAACTCGAGCCTCGCCCCCGAAGCGAAGGACAGGAAGTACGACGAAAATCGGTTACGCGGATTCTCGTACTTCTCGTTGGCGGTCCCTTCGAAAAAGGTTTCGTAAAATCGCTTCATGCCCTCCAAGTCCGACACCCAGACGGCCACGTGATCGATATGCACAATAAGTCCTCCTCGCTTATGTCATAAGTGGTTTGATGCATATATTAAGTTATATTGCTTAAACAATCAATATATTCCACTGAAAATAAGTAAATACGTGCAAATAACATACTTGTTTGATAAGGCTTTTTGCGCATACAATGGAAATAACGAAACGATGACGCAAGGGGAACGAACACATGGATCAGGACGCTCGGTTACAACAGATCGCGCAGTGGCTGCAGTCCCAGCCGCTAGTTACCGTGAGGGATATTTGCGAACGGTTCGGCGTCTCGCGGGATACGGCCCGCAGAGACTTGGTCAAGCTGCAGGAGCAAGGAACAATCATGAGGGCAAGGGGAGGCGCGGTCCCGGCGGCCGTACCGGATTTCCGGCAGCGGCAGGACGAACAGGCGGAATCGAAGCGAGCGTTGGCCGCGGCCGCGGCGTCATACATCCGCGACGGAGCGACCGTATTTCTCGACGCTTCGACGACGGTGTCCTATCTCGCCGAATTCGTGAAGGAGAAACGTCTGACCGTCGTGACGGCCTCGGTGCCGATCGCGCGCAGCTTCGCGGAGTTGGAAGGGACGGACGTATACACGCTCGGGGGCAGAGTAAACAAAAGAGATTTATACGCATCCGGCTCCATGGTCATCGCCATGCTCGATTATTTCCGGGCGGACGTGGCGCTGCTGGGCGCCTGCGGCGTCTACCGCGGGGAGATGACCGTGCAGGACGCGGAGGACGCGATGATCAAGCAAAAAATGATCGCCCGTTCGGACGAGGTGCTGCTGCTCGCCGACCGGACGAAGCTCGGCATGCGGCTTCCGTTCAGCGTCGGTGCCCTAGAGGACGTCGACGTGCTGCTGACCGACGCGCCGGCGGAGGCGGTTCAGCAGGCGAAGGCCGGCGGCGCCGCGCCCAAGCATATTCATACGGTCGGCATATGACCGCCGGCGCCTGCCGATTTTATGCGGGCGTACGATACTCGCCCCGCCTCTATTTTTCGATCGACACGGATGCAGGGACGACCCGTTCGTCCCTGCGCCGGAACAGCAGGTGCCCGAACAGCGACGCCGTCATCTGCTGGAACAGCATGCCGATGATGACCGGCAGCGCGACGGGCGGCGGGAAGTACTGAATCGCGAGCACGGCGCCGGCGCTAATGTTGCGCATACCGCAGTTGAACGTCATCGCGACCGTCGTTTCGCGCCCCCACCCGCACAGCCTAGCGACCGCATACCCCGCCAAATACCCGCCGACGACGACCAGCATGCAAACGGCGGCGATCCACGCGACGCGGAAGCTCAGCTCCGTAAAATACGGCGCGATAACCGCGCTGTTGATGAGGATGACGGCGGCGAGCCCCAGCTTCGAAAACGGCGCCAGTTTCGGCCCCCACGCTCGCTTCAACTCGCCTCGCGTCGCCTGATTGAGCGCCATGCCGACGAGCGACGGGAATACGACCATCCAAAACAGCCCCGTCATCATGCCGGCGACGTCCATCTCCACCTTCGCGCCGACCAGCGCCGACAGCGCTAAGGGAACAAGGAACGGCGACAGCATCGTATCCAGCAGGATCATCGTGAGCGTGAGCGCCGTATTGCCCTGGTACATCGTCACCCACATGAGACTGATGATGCCCGTCGGAACGGTAAGGAGCAGCACCAACCCCGTCGCCGTTAGCGGGTCGCCCGAGAAAAACAGATGTCCCGCTCCCCAGGCGTACAGCGGCATTCCGACGTGCAGGATCAGCAAGAACGCGAACATCGGGGCAGGCTGCCTCAATGCTTTCTTCATATCCCCGAAGTTTAAATTGAGGCTCCCGATGAACGTGATCCCTGCGAAAATCCACGGCACCCAGCCCGACCATCCCGCCGCGCGGTGCGAAAGGACGAGCCCCAGCAGCACGCTCGCCGGCGTAATGAGGGGCATCCAGTTTTCTAATTTTCGGTTCAATCGTTCTAGAATCGTAAGCGCCATCTCCTATCCTTTTAAGCCGCTCGTGCTGATGCCCTCTGCAATGTATCGCTGGAACGAACAGCGCGCTCCAATCGGTAATCGTCGAATCCGGATCGGAAAACATCCGTAGTCCAAGCGATACCGGATACAGCTTCGAATTATTTAAGTATAGCAGAGGACCCATGAAGTCGTCCCATCTCCTGCTTCATTTTTGTAGGTCAACCGCTCGTGCGGAGAAGCGAGGCGCCGTTACGACGGCGAACGGCGGTTGCGATACTGCCGGGGCGTCAGACCGGTCACCGCTTTGAACGTTTTGTTAAAATGCGCGATTTGGCCGAAGCCCGCGGCGAGCGCGATGTCGGCGATGCGGTCCCGCGTTTCCCGCAGCCGCTTCTGCGCCTCCCGAACGCGAACGAGGCGGACGTACTCTTGGTACGGGTATCCGGTGTATTTCGCGAACATGCGGCTTAAATGACCTTCGCTGATATGGAACCGCTCCGCGACGCTGCGCAAGGTCAGCGGCTCGCCGTAATGCTCGTTGATATAAGCGGCGATCTCCGACACTTTCAAATGCAGCGGCGGCGCCTCCTGCATTCGGAGCTCGGGGTCCGCCGGTTCGGCGCGGCGGATGTGGTGCAGCAGCTGCGATAGGAGCAAGCGGAGATAGTCGACGTAGTCCGGTTTGCGGTTCACGCTTTCGCGGATCATGCCGCGCAGCGTCGCTTCCACGACGTCCCGCTCCTCGGGCGCGAAGGCGACGACCGGCGGCAGCGCTTCGTGCGCGGCGGCGGCCGTCCCCAGAAACTCCGGCGTATAGTGCACGATGATTCGCTCGTAGGCGTACGCCTCGGCGCTGCTCGTTCGGTGCAGCTCGTGCGGGCGAACGATGACCATCTCGCCCGGCCTCGCCGTCAACACCCGGTCGCGGATGAAGAACACCCGCTCCCCGCTCAGCACATAAAACAGCTCATAGTACGGGTGATAATGCGGCTTCGGCATTTCCGCATATTCGCCGATCTTCGCGTATTGGACCGAAAAATCCCGGCCTTCCGTCCAATAGCGGGGATGAATGTCGTTGCGCTGCATCGTCGCCACCTCTACCCCTTCAAAACATCATGAAAAGCAAAGTTACTTCGTAATATAGCATGAATCAGGGAAGAAAGTATTCGTTTTATGAGATATGATCGGGGAAGTTAAAGAAAAAGGGGAGAATCGATGTGACGAAGCCTTGGTCGAGCTTGATGGCGGAATCGTTCATGGAGCAATACCCGCTCGTGTCCGACATGAACGGAAGAAGGCGCTGCTGGAATTATGAGAACGGATGCATCTTGACCGCGTTCGAGCGCATGTACCGAAAGACGGGAGACCGCCGTTATTTCGATTACATCCGGACGAATATGGATTTGTTCGTTCGAAACGACGGTTCGATCGATACGTACAATCTGAACGAATATAACGTAGATATGATCAATCAGGGCAAAACGTTGTTCCTGCTGCTAGCCGAAACCGGGGAGCCGAAATACAAGAAAGCCCTAGATCTGCTCGTAGCGCAGCTCAAGGGCCATCCGCGCACGTCCGAAGGCGGCTTGTGGCATAAGAAAATTTATCCGTTCCAAATGTGGCTCGACGGCGTATACATGACTTCGCCGCTGCTCGCGCAATACGCGGCGACGTTCGGCGACGACGAGTGGTTCGACGACGTGGCGCAGGAGATCGTCTTGATGGAACGGGTGTCGCGCGATTCGAAGACCGGCCTGCTGTATCACGGCTGGGACGAAAGCCGCGAGCAGCGATGGGCCGATCCAATTACGGGCTGCTCGCCGCATTTCTGGAGCCGCGCGGTCGGCTGGTACATGATGGCCGTCGTCGACGTGCTCGATTTCCTGCCGATCGATCATCCGAAGCGCGGGCTCATCGTCGGCTTGTTTTACCGGTTGGCCGAAGCGGTCGTCGCCGTGCAGGACGAACGAAGCGGGTTATGGTACCAAGTGCTCGACCAGGGCGACCGCGAAGGCAACTACTTGGAGGCGTCGGGCACGGCCATGTTCGCGTACTCGCTCGCGAAGGGCGCGCGTCACGGCTACCTCGGCGGCTGGGCGGTCGACGCGGCGCGCCGCGGGCATCAGGGCTTGCTCGACCGGTACGTGGAACGGGACGAGAACGGCGCTTACCATTTGAACGGTATTTGCAGCGTCGCCGGCCTCGGCAACAAGCCGTACCGCGACGGCTCCTTCGAGTATTACATCAGCGAGCCGATCAGCCGCGACGACCCGAAGGGCTACGCCCCGTTCATTATGGCGTGCCTCGAGCTCGAGAACTTCGACTGAATACCCGCGGGAAAGCCGGCCCTAGGCCGGCATTTTCTTTGCTTTCTACGCGGAGCTCACCGTGGGTTCCACGATCGTCAGCGTGCCGTTCGTAGCGTTCAAATTCGCCGCGGCTCCGATCGGAATCGCCGCTTTGTACGTGCCGTGGCCGGAGGCAAGGCCTGTCAGCAGCGGCTTGCCCAGCGGCACGAACACCTCGCGGATCAGGTCTTCGTACGAGGTGCCGTATGCGGTTTGGCAGCCGGTGCATTCGCCGAGCACGATGCCGATGCAGTCGCGGATTTTTCCGGCCTGCTCCAATTGCTGAACCATGCGGTATACGCGGTTGATCGGCTCGTGCGTTTCTTCAAGAAACAATATTTTCCCGCGCGTGTCGACCTCGTAGGGGGTGCCCAGCGTACCGGCCAAGGACGTAAGGTTGCCGCCGACGATCGGCCCGGTGACGTTGCCCTGCACGCGTCCGACGAGCGGACGTCCCTCCGGATTCGCGATCGTTCGCGAATCGGCCGTCGACGCCGTCGCGGCGTAAAATTGGTTGAAGTTGTACTCGGGTTCGGTGCCGGCGAAATTGACCAGCAGCAGGCTATGGAACGAGACGAGGTTCGAGAAGCGGTACAGCGTGTTCAGCAGCACCGTGATATCGCTGTAGCCCGAAACGATTTTCGGATTGCGAGCGATAACGCCGTAATCGAGATGCGGCAACACGCCCGCGACGCCGACGCCGCCTCTCGTCGGAAGAATCATCCGCACCGCCGGATTTTCGATCATGCTCATGAAATCGGCCGCCCGCTCCGCGTCGGTGCCCGCGAGGAAGCCGGCGGCGGCGTACACGTGCCGTCCGACGACGGCGCGGAAGCCGAGCGACTCGAGCCTCCGGATGCCGGCGTCGATCGATGCGGCCGACAGCGGGCTGCCGAGCGTCACGATGCCGATCGTATCGCCCCTGCGCAGCATCGGCGGTTTCGTTGCCAACGCCATCCCTCCCCATCCGTACCTGTCGTTACCGAGAGTATATGCTCGAACGGCAGGTCCGCATGATTCGACGGCGCAGGCCCGCATGCGTCCGCGGCCGCTAGAGCGGCTGCCAGCGAAGCGCCTGCTCCAGCATCGCGATCAGCGCCCGTCCGCGCGCGAGATCCGGCTTCGTTCGGAGCAGGCGGAACTGCTCCTCCGCGTACCGTACGTAATCGCCGCGCAGCCGTGCGACTTGTTCGCCGGTGAGCGCGTAAAGATACTTCGGCACGTCCGTGTAATCGAAATACCCTTCTCTGCTTTCGAGGAACGCATGCCCCGACTCTTGATACCACGCTCTCGCGTAATGCCGGAGCGCTTGCGCGGCCGTTTCGTCGCCGCCGGCGAACGCCGCGAGCCGGTCGGCGGCGATCAGGCTGCGGTAATCGGCCTCCGTCCCCGCCTGGTACGTGCTCGGCAGCGCATAAAATCGAAGCTGGGCGTCTAAGATCGCCACGTACCGCTCCGGCGACGCCCGGCCGGCGGCGAATTGGATCTCAATCGCCGCATGCGCGACGTCCCGCAGCAGGCGCAGCGCCTCCTCGGCCTCTTTCTTGCTCGGCGTGCCCGCGAAGAAGACGCCTTGATTGCCGGCGCGAATGTCCGCGCGGTCGACGGCTTCGTGCAGCGCTTCTTCGAAGCGGTCTTTGGCGTAAGGCGCCCACCGGTCGAAGCGCTCGATCGCTTCCGCGTCGATGCCGAATTCTCTGCGAATATAAGGCAGCAGCCGGATGCCGCCGCTGCCTCCCGCCTGCGCGAAAATATCGTGCAGAAATTTCTCCAGCGTTTTCGCCCGCCGGATCGCCTTGAACGCTTCTTCCGGAACGGCGTAGACGGCCGCCGCTTCCTTCCGCTCCAGTTCGGCGACGAACGCCTTCATTTCCGCCAACAGCTGTTCCTCCATCGCGAAACGGCCTCCTTTCTCTCTAGTATTCCATCTTTCTCCCAAAATCCATGCCGTTCGCGCGAAAAAGGCCGCCGGAATCGCTCCCGGCGGCCTTGAAGCATATTAATCCCAATCCGACGCCCAGCTTTGCGCGTAGGCGCCCGACGCCGTCGCGTCGGGAGACGAGGCGGACGAGGACGCGTTCGCCTGCGATCCGGCGCCGCGCAGCAGCCGGCCCGCCGCTTCGGCGGCGGCCGCGGAACGCAGCTTTCGACCCTCGCCCAGCTTATAATCGGCGCCGAGGTAATCGGCGAATCGTTTGCTCTCCGCCCTCCGAATTTTGCGCGCTTCCTTCCGTTCGGAGGCCGTTTGATAGAGCAGCATTTCTTCTTCCGTCTGCGGCACGACGCCGGGTACCGGCGTCGGCCGGTTGTCTTCGTCCAAAGCGACGAACGTCAGGAACGACGTGGCGCAGACGACCTTCTCGCCGGTCAGCAGGTCTTCCGTCGTGACGCGCACGAACACTTCCATCGACGTGTTGTGCGTCCACGTGACGAACGCGGAGAGGCAGACCGCGTCGCCTTTCTTGACCGGGTGCAGGAAGTCGACCGAATCGGTCGACGCGGTGACGACGGGGCGGCGCGCATGGCGCGTGGCGGCGATCGTGGCGACGTCGTCGATGTACGCCATCAGCTTCCCGCCGAAAATCGTGCCGTGATGGTTCGTGTCCGGCGGCAAGACGACGGACGCCTTGATCGTATAGGAATCGCTCGTAGGTTTCCCTTGCAGCGTCGTTCTCAGCATTTCGTTTCGACCTTCCTTCGAAAGTGATGCATATCACTGTACAGCGGAATGAAAGATAAGTAAAATACATACTCCGAATCGTTTTCATTCCGTTTGTCTATACATCCTTCCGAGAGGACGAAAACTTATGGACATCCGCCACTTGCAATATTTCGCGGCCGTCGCGCGCGAGAACAGCTTTACGAAAGCCGCGGAAGCGCTCCACGTCACCCAGCCGACGCTGTCCAAGATGGTCCGCCAGCTCGAAACCGAGCTGAACGCCGAATTGTTCGACCGCTCCGGGAAAAAGATCCGCCTCACCGACGCGGGCGAAACGGTATACCGGTCCGCGCTGCGCGTCCTCTCGTCGCTGGACGATATGACGGCCGAGCTCGACGACGTGCTTCTGCTGCGCAAAGGGCAAATTCGCCTCGGACTGCCGCCGATGATCGGAAGCCGATTTTTCCCGGCGATCATGGAGCGGTTCCACGAACGATATCCGGACATCGGGTTTCAGCTGTTCGAGCAGGGCGGCAAAGCGATCGAAGCGAACGTGCGCGGCGGCGAGCTGGACGTCGGCGTCGTCCTGCTGCCCGTCGAGAACCGGGAATGGTTCGAGCTGCAGCCGCTGTGGGAGGACGAGCTGACCGTCGTCGTCCCGCCTTCGCATCCGCTGGCGCCGCGCGAGCGGCTCGCGCTGCGGGAGCTGGCGGGGGAATCGTTCCTCTTGTTCCCCGAGCCGTTCACGCTCCATCATACCGTGAAGCGCGCCTGCCGGAACGCCGGGTTCGAGCCGAACGTCGTCCTCGAGACGTCGCAGTGGGATTTCATGACCGGCATGGTGTCGGCCGGCTTCGGCATCGCGCTGCTGCCGCGGAACATCGGCGAAACGCTGGATCCGTCCCGCTTCCGCGCGATCCCGCTTCGCGAGCCGGCGATCTCCTGGAATTTGGCGGTCATTTGGAGCAAGGAGCGTTACGTGTCGCACGCCGCCCGCGCGTGGATCCGATTTTTGCGGGAGGAAGGCGGCGCAGACGAATAAGCGGCGCGCAGGCCGCCGCGAGCGTCTTTAGGCGTCCCGCCCCGCGTTGACCGGATCGTGCTTTGCGGCCGGCGCTTCCAGCCGCCCTTCTTCCGCCAGCCAGCGATCCATGTCCGGGAGATCGAAATATCGAAGCATGCCCGGCAAAATAAAGCTTTGGGAATCCGTTTCGTCATAGAACGGTTCCTTGATCCAATCCGCGATGCTGCTCATACGGTCGTCCATGCGGACGCTCCGCACGCGGGGGTCGAGCAGCGCGGCTAAGCCCGCGTACACCGCATAGCGGCCGCATCCATACAGCCGTATATCGTCCGGATCGGCATTGCGCAGATGCGCCGCCAGCTCGACCGCGCGCAGAACGTCGTAGGTGCGCACCGCGGCCATACTGTCGCCGAGCAGGATGAGTTCGTCCGTCACCTTGTCGAGCGCGCCGAACCGCTTGAACGGTTTATCCTGCGGCGAGTTGAGGTGCGGCAGCAGCGGGCCGATCCCGGTCGGGTTCAGCACCAGCGCGATTCTTCCGGACATGCATGTTTCTTTGATCCATCGGTCGTGAGGGGTCAAGCGGTTCGTTCCCTCGTCCCATACGGCGATCGAGACCGGAAGCTTGCGGCCGGCCAGCTCCGCGTCGAAAAATTGCAGCGCGTGATTCATCAGCCCGCGCTGGCTCCACCAGACGGTCCGCCACACGTGCATGCCTTCGACTTCTCCTCCGCCGTACAGGCGCGGATTGAAATCGAATGCCGTCCTGCCGCGGTGGACGGCCGCGCGCAGCCAGTCGATCGCCTGCCGTTTGCGCTCCGCATCGGGGATCGCGAGCCGAATGCGCTCCGTTTCCTCGAGCCGCTCGACATTTTCCCGGTGCACGTTTTTCGCTTGGTCCAGCTCCCCGATCACCTGCCCGCTCTTCGTGCACCACAGCTGTTCCGCGGGCACCAGCCGGATGCGTTCGTCGGAAGGCACGTACTCCCGCCCCAGCAGATGCTTCGAGAAAAACCGCGTCGCCGCGCGGACGAGCGGCAAGGTGAACCTGTGCCCGGATTCGTCCTCGAAGATCTCCAAATCTCCGCCAGCCCCGTGCATCTCCCAAAACCGTCGGTTGACGTTCACCGTATGCCGGGCGGCCTCGATCGGCACGGAATCGTAGGTGGTGGCGAGCACGAGCACCGGCCGCGGCGCCATCGCCGTCACGATGTCTTCGTGGTCGAAGCCGAGCGCGGAGAAGCCGGGCCACTTCTGCTCGGCGTCCTGCGCTTTGCCCGTCATCAGAAAGTACGGCCGGTTCATGATGAAGCCGCCCGGCGCGGCGGCTGCGATGCGGCTGTCGTACATCATGACCAGCGACGTCTGGGTGCCGCCGCCGGAATGGCCGCAGACGCCGATCTTCGCGGGGTCGACCTCCTCGCGCTCGCACAAATAATCGATCGCCCGCACCGCGTCGTGAAGCATATACCGGGCGAGGTTGTCGCCCAGCGGCAAACATTGCCTTCCGACCTGCTCATGCTCGGTCACGCTCGTCATCGGCGCCGCCTTCTCGGCCGGGTCGTAGAAGCCGAACCGTTCCCCTTGTCCGATCGGGTCGACCGCCAGCACGACGAGTCCGGCATGCGCGAAGTAATGGCAAGGCGTCTGGTACTCGTCGCAATGCTTCGCTTGCTCGCGATGGCCGCACAGCAGCACTACCGCCCCGCGGGGCCGGTCGATGCCGTCGGGCACGTACAAATTGGCCGTCACGTACACGCGCGGGCGCGATTCGAAAATCACCTTCTCGATGCGAAACCCGTCGCACTGCACGACCCCTGTAATCCTTGGGTTCAACGGTGTATCGAGCGGCGGCAGGCCGCCGAGGCATCGCTCGATCCCTTCGCGGATGAACCGCTGTCTTTGCTGCAGTCCGGCGATGTCCTGCACAGCCTCGCGCGCGCGTTCCCCGCTTTCGGCGGCCCGCAGCGCCGCATCGTGAATCCACCGGGGCAATTGGCTCTTGATATCGAAATTCGGGATTTGGGTAGACTCCAAATTGCCGTACACGCTAATCACCCCTCCCCATTCAAAAGTTCGTCGATGCGGATCGGCCGGTTGGCGCGAACCGATTTCCAGACCGCTTCGCCGGTGAGCACCGACAAGGTGCCCGCTTCCGCGCCCGCCACAATGTCGTACTCGCGAGCCGGATCGGGACCCAGGAACAAATCCTCGAGAAGCAGCGGATCTCCGCCCCCGTGCCCCCCTTGCCGGTGCACGACGTGAATCGTTTCCTTCCCGCCGAACAGCGGGAAATAGTCGATCGTCTGCTCCCCGCCGTGGGATTGGCTTCGCTTAACCACTTCTTTGGTTTCGATTCGTCCCTTCGTGCCGTTGATCGCCAGGCGGTACCCTTCGTACGGCAGCGAGAAGTTGACGGAATAGCTCAGCATCGCGCCTTTGTCGTATTTCACGACGGCCGTGTACGTGTCCTCGATATCGATGTCCGAGTCGAAGATGCAAGCGTCCGGCCGGTACCCGGAGTAGCTCTTCGTTTTCGTATCGAAAAGGCTCAAATGGTCGTCTGCGGGCGCAACCGCCTTCGAGCGGGATGACCAGCGCATGTAATAGGCGCACTGCTGCTTCACCCGGCAGGTGCCGCAAAAGCGGCCGTCCTCCTTCGCCGGGTTGAGCTCCCCGTTCGAGCCGTAATAGTTCAGCGCTCCATACGCGAACGCCTCCACCGGCTTTTGGTCGATCCACCAATTGACGAGATCGAAGTGATGCGTGCTCTTATGGATCGACAGCCCGCCGGAAATTTCCCTCTTGCGGTTCCATCTTTTGAAATAGCTCGCGCCGTGATACGTATCGAGATACCAATTCAAGTCGACCGAAGTGACTCTGCCGACGCGTCCTTCGAGAATCATCTCTTTGATTTTGGAATGAATGGGATTATAGCGGTAGTTAAACGTGACGTATAACGTCCCCTTGCTGTTCGCCTGCGCTTCCAGAATGCGTCTGCAATCCGAAGACGTCGTGGCCATCGGCTTTTCCGAAATCACGTCCAAGCCGCGCTCCAGTCCCTGCACGATGTAGTCCGCATGGGTGTAATCCGCGCCGGCGACGATGAGAACGTCCGGCTTCGTCTCGTCGATCATCTGCGCGAATTGCTCCGGTCGATACGTCGGGACGCCTTGAAGCTCGGGAAATTTGGAGACGCAATTGTCAAACCGGACCGGATCCGGATCTAGCAGGGCCGCGATCTCGCAGTGCGGCCGGTAGGCGTCGAGCATCGGTTTAATATACATGCCGTTCGCCCTTGCGCTCACGCCGCAGATGGCATATCGTTTCTTCGCCAACGTCGCTCCCCCGTTTCTTCGTTGATCGTTTTCGTTCGTCCATTATACAAGCATCATTCGAACGGGGCGGGGTGGAATTCTGCTTACTTTATAGGCTGATCGCGCCGTCTCGCGGCGGACGGCTGGGCGGCCTGGCGAAGCCTTCGACCATGCTCGCCTCGTCGGCATGCCGCGGCCCGCGATGGCGAACGGGTGCCCGGGAAGCGGTAACCCGCCGCATCGTTCACCCTCCCCTCCAGCCCAGCTTGATCGAATCAGGGGGTATTTCGCCTCTTTACGCTAATTGACTTCCATAACCCGAGCGGTACACTAATGCCAACGAAACAATGGTTGGATCAAACCGGTATCGGAGGGACAGGGATGGAACGCTTTATCAAGAACGCAATCGATGTACATCGGATGGACGACGCGCTCGTGCCGCTGCGGTTTTCGAAATCGCAAATGGCTTATTTCGAACCGACGCCCTACAAATTCCGCAGCAGGAACGCTGCGGGCATTTGCCTTGACTTTATGACCGACTCCCCGTTTTTCCGAATGCGCTTTCGCGCGAAAGTGAAGCCGGGCACGAGCGAACGACTGTATTTCGATATATTGGCGGACGGCCAACTCGTCGACTTCCCCGCCGTTCCGATTGCGGACAAGGGCTCCGGCGACTGGACGGCGGAGCTCCCGGTCCGAGCCGGCGAACCGCGGCGCATCACCGTCTATTTGCCGTATCAAGCCGAAATCGCCATCGAACATATGGAGGTTGCCCAGGGTGCGCTATGGGAGCCGGCGAAGCCTTACGGCAAAAATTTGTTATGCCTCGGCGACTCCATAACGCAAGGGATGAACGCCGCCCATCCGTCGTCGACGTATGCCGTGCTGCTGTCGCGCGCCCTGGACATGAACCTGCTGAACCAGGCGGTCAGCGGCTATGTATTCGATGCGGGGACGATCGATCCCGAGCTGCCGTACCGTCCGGATCTCATTACGATCGCGTACGGCACGAACGACTGGACGGTTCGGGAAAGCGCCGAGCAGCTCGAAGAGCGGGCGGCGGCGTACATCCGTAAGGTAACGGCAACGTATCCCGGCGTTCCCGTGACCGTGCTGTCTCCGATCTGGCGCTCGGATTGCGCCGAGGCGAAGAGGACGGGCGAGTTCGCCGCTATTTACGACATGCTGGAGCGCGTATGCCGCGGCTTGGAGCAGGTCCGCCTCGTCTCCGGCATGACATTGGCGCCGCATCATCCCGCTTTCTTCGCCGACGGCCTGCATCCGAACGACGAGGGCTTCTTGCATATGGCGCTGAATTTGGTGAAAGCGGGCGTCGGCGATCTACGCTAAAGATGCGGACTGACGCCGCCTTCGCTTTGAATCGCTTTCGTCTCGTCGATCGCTTTGTTCATCTTTTCGTTGACGAGCCTCAGCGCCGCGGAGCTGTCCTTCGACTCTTCGAAGATGTGCGGGTTGAACACTTCGCCCACCTTCGGATCGATGAACGTCAGCCCGGGCCGGCGCGGAAGCGGCGCGGCGTTCTGCAGCGCGAAGAGCGCGTCTCGATCTTTGTCTCTCAATCCAGGCACGAATTGTCCGTACGCTTCTTGCACGGCGCTGCTCATCAGAGGGGAGCGGATGCCCAGCTTCGCCCTTTCGATTTGCACTTCCTCCGACAAGAGGTACGAGATGACCTGGAAGGCCAAATCTTTCTTATTCGATTGCTTCGAGATATACAATCCGCCAACGTAAGGCTGATACTTGGCGTTCGGCGCCTCCGGGAAGACGGGCACCGGGGCGACGTCGAAGTTCAGATCCGGGTATTCCGTCGAGTAATTGTAAATCCACGATTCCACATCGACCGCCATCGCCATTCGTCCCTTAGGGAAATCTCGGACCGTGGTAAATTGATTGCCCGGAATGTCGTAAAACCGCCTCAAATTGTCTACGATCTTCACCCAATTCTCGCTGAGCAGGTTCGCTTGATCCTCGTTCGGGTCGAGCGCCGGCTCGGCGAGCTGGTTTAACATCATGTAATATTCGGGATGCTGCTGGTAGCCTTTATAAGTGATGTCGCCTTCCTGCCGCGTCATATGCTTCGCCAGCTCGTACGCCTCGTCGTACGTCATGCCCGCCTTCGGATAATCGACGCCGAATTTATCGAATATGTCCTTGTTGTAATACAGCACGTAATCGTAGCCTTCGAAGGGCAGCGAATACAGCTTGCCGTCCGACGAGTTGAGCGAGAGCTGCAGGTAGGACGGATCCAGCGCGCCCGTGTCGAAATTGTATTTCTTGATCAAATCGCTCATGTCGTATTCCAAGCCGAACCTTCGAACGTACCGGTGCGCATTGCGGCGGGTATCCTCGAAGATGATGTCGGGAATCGTCCCTTTCGCGATCAAATCCTCGTATCGCGTTCCGTCGTCCCACAGCACATGTTTAATCTTGATGTCCGGAAACTTCTTGCGAATAAATTGGCCGATGTACTTCTCGAAATCTTCCTGCTGCACATAGCGCTTGGTCAAAAAGAGGTCGACGGTGTAAAAAAACAGCGTGTCCTCCGGCGTCGTGTTGACGACGCTCCCTTCCGGCGCCCCCCCGCCGGCCGCGTCCGACATCGCGCGGTCGTCCGCCGCGTCGGAAGCCTCCCCGCCATCGACCGGTTCGCCGGGGCTTCCGCCGAAGCACCCGGCAGCGACCGCGAACGTCAGAGCGAGCGCGATCGCTGCAGGCAAACCTTTTTTGTTCATCACTCAAATCCCCCTTGCCAAGGTAAAATGCGGCCGAATCCGCAAGCAAGCGTTTCCAGCCACTAACAGCGTATCCAGTCCGCATCCCCCAAACAATAGGTCGTTCCTGTCATGCGTAGGGCGGTTCCTTCGGTTATTGGTACCACTGCGCCTGCAGCCGATACATTTCCGCGTAATATCCGTTTCCGTCGAGCAGCTCGTCATGCGTCCCCATCTCTTCGATCCGGCCGTTCTTCATGACGATAATGCGGTCGGCCAACTTCGCCACCCCCAGCCTATGAGAGATGAACACGACCGTCTTCCCTTCGGCGACCCGCTGGAACTGCCGGTACATCTCCACCTCGGCTTTCGCGTCCAGCGATGCCGTCGGCTCGTCGAGCACGAGCAGCTCGCTGTCGCGGAAATACGCCCGCGCCACGGCGATTTTTTGCCATTGGCCTCCGGACAGCTCCGTTCCCCCGAATTCTTTGCCGAGCAGCGTGTCGTACGACTCGGGGAGCGTTCGTATGAAGGAATCCGCGCCGGAAAGCTGCGCCGCCCGCTGCACCCGTTCGTTGCTGCCCCTATGCTCGATGTCCCCGATGCCTATATTGTCGCGGACGCTGAGCAGCTGATACTTGTGGAAATCTTGAAAGATGGCCGTCGTTCTCGCCCTCCACGCGTTTTTGTCGATTGCGTTCGCGTCGATTCCCTCGATGGTGACGGTCCCTTCCGTCGGCTTATACAATCCGAGAAGCAGCTTGACGAGCGTCGACTTTCCGCAGCCGTTGTCTCCGATCAACGCAATTTTCTCGCCGGGTCTGATTTCCAAATCGAGATGGCGCAGCACCGGCCGATCGGTCCCCGGATAAGTGAATCCGACGCTGCGAAATCGAATGCCTTGCCGAAGCGGTACATCTCGCGCCAATGCGATGCCCGTCCGTTTCTCCTCCGCTAAATCCAAATATTCGAAAAACTCTTCGACGTAACGCAAATCGTTCTGGATGAGCGCGGCAGTCCACATCAAGCCGTTCAGATTGTGCTGGAACGACTGCACCGCGCGAAGAATGGCCGCGAGCCTGCCGATCGACAGTAAGCCGTTCGTCCCGAGCAGGAACAACCCCATAATGACGAGTGCGAAAACAAGCGAATGTCCGGCGGAGCTGACGAGCTGGAGACGAAATACGCGCCCCGCCAGCTTCAGCCGCTCGCCGACCAATCGAGCGTTCAACGACGTCCATGCCTGCAGCACATAATGCTTCAACCCGTACAGCCGCAGCTCGGAAGCCGTTTCCCGCGACGTCATCAATTGATGTAAATAATTAAGCTGCCGTCCGGGCGTCGTCTGCCGCCGATGAAGCAAATATCTTTCTTTCAACGACCTGACCTGCACGAACGTAAAGATAAGGCTGCCCGCGGCGAAAACGAGCGGTACCGCCCAGTGGATAAACACCAAATAACTTAATGTCGAGACGACGGCTACAAGATCAGCCACGAGATTGAATACGGAGGACAGCGTAGAGATAAAGCGCCGGTCCATCCCGCGGTTCACCCGCTGCAGGGAGTCGTAAAGTTCGGCTCGATCGAAATCCGCCAATGACAGCCGGTAAGCCTTCTGCATAATCTCGCTTTGACAGCGTTCCTTGACGATCTCCTGTACCTGGCTTGAAATCAAACGTCCGATCACGTGCATAAGCGCGGAGAACAATAAGGACAGAGTGAAGACGCTCAACCAAAGGGCCGTCTGCGGAGTCATTCCTTGCCGAGTTTGGACGGCGGCGCCGATCGCATCGACGAGATGCTCCAAGGAAAACAGCACGACAAGCGGAAGCATGCCTTGCGCCAGCCGGATCGCCAGCACCGATGCGATTCCTTTCGGAGACAGCTTGGCGCACAGCTTGACCAAACGCAGCAGCGTCGCGAAGCCGGTTCGATACACGTGCCAACGGCGTTTCGGTTCTTCAATCGACAAGCGCCCGCCCCTCCTTTCGACTACGCTGCTCATACCATTGCGACTGCAATCGAAACAGCGTCGCGTATTCTCCGTTCAGCTCAAGCAATTCGTCGTGGGTTCCGGCCTCCGCCAAGCGGCCGTCCTTCAAGAACAAAATACGGTCGGCGAGCCGAGCCGAGCCTAACCGGTGGGATACGATGAGTACCGTCTTGCCTTCGGACAGGGCGATAAATTGTTCGTACACCTCGTGCTCCGCGAAGGCGTCCAGCGCCGATGCAGGTTCGTCCAATATCAACAGCTCCGCATCTCGGAAAGCCGCGCGGGACATCGCGACCTTCTGCCATTGTCCCCCCGACAAGTCCCGCGACTCCTCGTATTGCTTCCCTAGCAGCGTGTCGTACCGATTCGGGAACCGCTCGATCGCTGCATGAATGCCGCTTCGCCTCGCCGCGGCTTCCACCATGTCTCGATCCGCGAGCCGCTCCACGCTGCCGAACCCGATATTTTCGCCGGCCGTCAATTGATAACGCACATACTGTTGGAAGACGGCCGCAGCCGCTTTCCGCCAGCTCGCGGGGTCGATCTCGGCGAGGTCGATGCCGTCGACCGTAATCCGCCCTTCCGTCGGCTTATACAACCCCAACAACAACAAGCATAACGTGCTTTTGCCCGCCCCGTTCTCGCCCGCCAAAGCGATGCGCTCGCCCGGCCGCAAATGAAAGCTAACGCGCTCCAATACGGGGCGGGACCGGCCCGGATACGCAAAGCTCACATTGTCGAAGCGAATGCCGTCTTTCAACGGCAGGGGGGCGGGCAATCCGTTATGGTTCTCTTCCTCGTCGATCTCCAAAAATTCCGGAACGACTCGGAAATTGAAAAAAAATTGAGCCAGCGCGCTTACCGACGAGGTCGCGGCGACCATCGTTTGCTGCAGCCGGTCGAGCATATAAAACGCCGATACGACCGCGCCGAGCGATGCGGCGCCGCGGACGCCGGAGTACGCCGCTGCGCCCATCATGACGAACAGAAATACGAAATATGCCGCTTCCCCTTTTACGATGAGCAGCGACTGTTTTTTTCTGGCCTGCCACAGCTCCGACATCAGCGCCGCCGTATATTGACGCCACTTGTCGATCACGAACGGCCCGAGCTGAAACAGGCGAAGCTCGGCCGCGGATTGCCTGCTTGTCGCCAGTTTCCGCCAATAGCCTTGCATTCTCCTCGTCGGCGATTGCTTGTACGTGACTTCTACGAACCTTTTGTCGCTTACGATATGAAAATAAAAGACGGGAACGCAGCATACGAGAAACAGCGCGGCGTACCCTGGACTTAGCCGATGGATCGCGTAGAAAATCACAAAAAACTGCATAAAGGCGCCGATCGCCGAGCCGACCTCCTCCAGCGCCCGCGCGACATACCCTTGCACTCGGACCGCACGTTCCAACTTATCGTAATACGCATCGCTCTCGAACGCTTCCAGCCGCAATTGCATGGCTTTCGAAAACGTTCGGCGGTTCACGACGAGCGTTACTTTCTCCTCTAACCGCGCCGACAAATACGGACGGATCGCCGAGGCGAACTGCTGAAACAAAATCGCTCCGACAAGAATGAATATATAGGGAAGGAAATGAGCCGCTACCTTCCAATACGAATCGGACCAGCCGCTAAAAACGGTCGTCTCGTCGATAAAACGGGTGATCGCGTACACTTCCGCGAGGCCGGTGACGCCCCCGAACACGCTTAACAGCAGCAGCAGGAGCGTCAGCGGCCAAGAAGCTTCGATCCAGATGGCGCCGATATATTTCGCGATACCGGCGGCTGTTTTCGCCTCGCTCGCGATCGTTTTCCAGCTCCGCATTCGACGCACAGGCACATCCTCCTTTCCTGCAAAGAAAGAAACCTCCGTTTCCACGTCGATCGGGTGTGGATCAGGAGGTTATAGGTTACCGGACGCAGCGCTCACCCCTTTAACACCAGGACGCCCGCGGGCGGAATGTTCGCGACGCCGCTGACGGCGGTTTCGCTCAGCATATCGATGCGCGGCTCTGCGCCGATGTCCACGGTTTGCACCTCGCCGGTGTGATTCAAGAGGAACGTGTACCGCGTTCCGTCTTTGATCCGCTGCGTCACTTCCACTCCCGGCGGCGCCTCAAGCGGAGGTTGAATTCCCTTGCGCGCGCACAGGTGAGCTGCCCACATTCGCAAGAAGGCGGGCTCCGGATCGGAGGCGGTGTACCACGCTTCGCCCTCGCCGAATCGGTGACGCGTCAGCGCCGGCGATCCCCTGTAAAATTCGTCGGCGAATTCTGCGATGACTTCGGCGCCTTCCGGATGGACGACTTCGCAAACGAGCTCGCACGTATACGTTTCCCCGAGCGCTTCGTTCTCCCGCTTGACGACGGCGGCGTTCTTCTGATTCGGGAACAGCGCGTCGATCTCCTCCACCCATAGGCCGAGCAGCTTTCTTAGTTCGCCGGGATATCCGCCGGGCACGATGAGGTCGCTCTCGTTCACAATGCCGCTGAAGAATGTGGCGATCAGCGTTCCGCCGCCTTCGACGAACCGTTCGAGCGACTTCGCCGCACCCGGCTTCACCATGTAGAGCAGGGGTGCCGCGATGATGTCGTACCGGCTCAAATCGGCGTCGATGCCGACGATATCGGTTTGGATATGGTTTTGATAGAACGCATCGTAGTATTTTTGGACTTGATCCAAGTATTTCAATCTCGTGGTCGGGCCGCCGCTCAGCTCGACCGCCCACCAATTTTCCCAGTCGAACAGGATGGCGACCTTGCTCTCCGTGCGCGAGCCGGTCAACGCATCGCCCAGCTTCGCCAGCTCATGTCCGAGCTCCGCGCATTCTCGGAAGACGCGCGTATGTTCATGCCCCGCGTGGTCGATCACGGCGCCGTGAAATTTCTCGTACGCCCCGAGCGAACGGCGCAGCTGGAAAAACATGATCGTCTCCGCGCCTCTGGCGATCGCCTGATAGCTCTGCAGCCGCATGATCCCGGGCCGCTTCAACGGGTTGACCGGCTTCCAATTCAGCACGCTCGGGCTCGATTCCATCAGCATGAACGGCGCGCCGTCCTTAAGTCCTCTCATGAGATCGTACCGAAGCGCCGTATAGCTCGAGGAGGCGTCGCTCGGCGGGTACATATCGAGCGCGACAATATCCATATGCTTCGCCCAGGCGGCATAATCGAGCGGTTTATACGTCCCGTTCCCTTGGAAATTCGTCGTGACGACCGCGTCGGGCATGACTTCCTTAATTGCGTTATATTCGGTTGTATAACATCGCAGCAGGCTTTCGGAAGCGAAACGATAATAGTCGAGGGTCATGCCTTGGAACGCCGTTTTGTCGGAGTCGCCCTTATCCAATCCTTCGCTAAGACCGCTCGGCAGCACGATTTCATCCCAATCGTAAAACGTATGTCCCCAAAACCGGGTGTACCACGCTTCGTTCACCTTGTCCAAGGAGCCGTATCGCTGCTTCAACCATTCTCGAAACGCTCGCTCGCAGCGGTCGCAGTAGCAGCGGATGCCGTACTCGTTATTGACGTGCCACAGGAGCAGCGCCGGATGGTTCTTATACCGCTCGGCCAGCTTGCGGGCCATTCGAGCGGAATAATGAAGGAAGGTCGGGCTGTTCGGGCACGAATTATGCCTTCTGCCGAATTTACGTTTATTCCCCTGATAATCCACGGCTAACACGTCCGGATATTTCCGCGCCATCCACGCCGGATGCGCCGCCGTTCCGGTCGCCAAACAGGCGTACATCCCGCCCGCATGGAGCAAATCCATGACCTCGTCCAGCCAATCGAACCGGTACGTCTCCTCGTCCGGCTGATTCAACGCCCAAGAGAAGACGTTCACCGTCGCGATATCGATGCCGGCGAGCCGGAACAGCCGCATGTCCTCGTCCCAGACCGATTTCGGGAACTGCTCCGGGTTGTAGTCGCCGCCGAATAAAATTTTAGGAAACGCTATGCCGGGCATCGCGATCCGCCTCCTCGAATATCGGGTCGGATGCGGCGACGCAGATCGTCCGGAATTCCTTCCCGAAATTTTTCGTCCGGTCTCCTTCCCGGTACAGCCTGCAGCCGGTGTAGAAGTGGTATAGCACGCCGTTATGCGTCACGACCGACGGCTTATGGGCGTGAATCGTATCGATGTCGTCCCCCGTCCCTACCGCAAGGATGGGCTCGGGAAGCTTTTCCCAATGAAACAAATCTTCCGACACGGCGACGCCTTCTTGCGCGCGCTTATAGTCGTACCCGAAGAAGTACATGACCCAGTTCTCGCCGTCGCGCAGGACGCACGGATCGCTGACGAACTTCGAATCCCACGCGTCCGGCGTCACCCGAAGGACCGGATTCCCTTCGTATCGCGCCCATGTCCGCAAATCCTTGGAAGACGCGACGCCGATCTGCTCGAGCCATTTGCCGGTTTTCTGGTTTTTCGCATTGTAAAACAAGTAAAAGGTTCCATCGTGTTCTACGAGACATTCTTTATATAGACCGCCGCGTTCCCAATCGGCGCCCTCTTCCGGCGTCAGGATCGGGTCGGGCAGTCGATGCCATTCGAGCAGCCGTTCATCGTCCGTCCAAGCGAGCCCGATACAGGCGGAGCCTTCCTCGTAGCCGTCACCCGGGTAGGAATGATACGCAAGCCAATATTTCCCGTCCCATTTTTTCAGCACGGGCGGGGCGTCCATCCGATTTTCGCGGAGCATCCAAGTCCCGGCCACGTTTCTGGAATCCCAGCCGTTTCCTTCCCCGCGGCGGAGAATGACGGAAAGATGCTCCCAGTGCAGCAAATCGTCGCTGACGGCGAGCGCCGTTTGGTAGCCGATCCCGTCGAATCCGACATACATCATGTAAAACTTGCCGCGGTGGCGGAAGACGAACGGGCAATCGACGGCCCGCTCGTCGAACGCGCCCGGCTGTCCCGAGCCGATCAGCACCGGCGTTCCTCGTTTATACGGGGTTGCATAACGTTCGATCATTTCGCAGCACCTTCCTTCGCCGCTTCGTCGCCGCGGAATTTCAAGGCGTTGGACAGCACAAGCGCGATGATCCAAGAAGGGTTCCACGTATTGCTGCCGCCGCGCTGATGATAATGGGTCGGGTAAAACCCTTCGCCCTGCTCGCCGACGACCGTAAATCCCCATTCCCCCGGCTCCCTGCAGATGCCTTGCCCCATCGCGTCGAACGACAGCCGCCCCATTCGCTCGTACGTCGGATTGCCGGTTAACCGGCCGAAACGCCATAATTCGTACGTCGGAAAAAACACATCCAAATGGTGGTTCTGCACGCTCACGCCAGGCCAGCCGACCGCGTTGAAGCCGGCTTCCCGCAGCCTCGATCCGCGGTCGCACACGGGGTTCCAGACGTAGACGTACGTCAGCAGCCAGTCCGCCGCGATTTCCGCCCAAGCTTTGTATTGTTCTTCCTTCGTGAGATCGAACAGCTCGTAAGCGGCAAGGAAGAAGTACATGCCCGCCTCTTTGTCTTCGCATTTGGCATCGAGCGTCGAGCGGGCGAACGGTCGTTCGAACGTGGCGGCATGCAGCTCGTAGTAGCGTAGCAGCGTCTGCTCCGCGCGTGCCAAGTACCGCGATTCGCCCGTTAACCGGAACGCTTTCAGCATCGCGATCGCGCACGGGATGCCGGCGGCCGTAATCATGTCGTCCGCGGGCGTTCCGTCTTCCAGCCAAGCGGCGGGATAAATTCCCGACGGCAATACCGCGCCGTCGAAGAAGTCGGCCGCATCCCGCACGGCGTCGACCCACGCGCCGGGCGCCGCCCCTTCCCGCTCCTTGAACAGCATCGCGATGTCCGCAAGGTCGGAGACCGTCTCGCCGTACGCCCTGCTCGAAACGGCGGGTTGTCCCTTAGACCGGAAATTTTCCCATTGCCCGTCGTTCAGCCGATACGTGCTTCGTCTCAGCCCGGGAGTCATGCTCTTGCTCTCCCGAACATAAAAGTCGACGGCCCGTCTGCAGCGGTCTATGCGCACGTCGCCGCCGCCTTCGAATCCGATCAAACCGTCGCACCATGCCAGCTTCAAGCACTGCCCGGTCCACCCGTACAGGAAATGAGGCGGATGGCGGGAAGCGCTTCCGAACGCATTCGAGTCGTTAAACTTCACGTACCCGGCGGCTCCCTCCGCTTCCCGCCACCGGTCATCCATCGCGTTCGTCTTGAGCCGAATCATGTCGTGCACCGTCAACGGCTTCGCCCCTTGCGGGTCGAACAACGCAATTCCTTTCTCCACCGCCTTGCGGAACCCTAAGCCCGTACGTTCGGCCGTTCCCCAGTCGAGCGCGTATTCCTTCGACAGCGAAAACCCGGGCGGGACGTCGACATACCCGCCGTCGTATGGCTGCGTCTTGCTTTTGCCGACGTACACGACGTCCTTCTCCCCGTTGAACATCAATACGCCGCTGAGAGAGGCGATCGTCGTCGCGCCGCCGTCGCGCACCGCGCCCAGCGAAAAATAGTTCACCTTGCCGTCCTCGGTTTCTACGTAAGACGGAACGGCGAAGAGCGTCAAATAATGCGCCGCCGCGCGCCCCGGCCACTCCACGTTGACGCATGGAATCGGCAAGCGGTGTTCCTCGCAAATAAACCCGTTCCCCGGGCCGACGCCCAGTCTCGGCACGACCCGCTCCGGATCCGCGGAAGGATTGTTGTTATAGATCATGTGCGGAATCGTCGCGTTCTCCGCCGCCCTGGCCGGGAGCTCGAGCGCGACGCCGACGGCCGCATCGGACAGCGCGCGGTCCGTCCGGTTGGTCCATACGACCTTGACGTACAGCAGATCATGCCGGCCGAACGAGAAGCTGACGAGAACGTGCAGCGGACCGAGCATGCCCGCGATCCGCAGCTCGCCGTTGTTTAGGACGATGTCTTCCCGGCGAAATTGCGTAACGTCGAACCGCCACGGCCTGCCCTCGGAATAGGTCAACAGGCGCTCCATGCTTCCGTCGAAGTACGCCTCGGCCTGGTTCTCATAGCGCAGAACGAGGCGAACGGAATCCGGCGTCGCCGTCGCTTCCACCCGCTTGCGACCGTCAAGGCCGGACAGCGTGTAACGAGTCATGGACGATTCCCCCCTCCCTCCGAACGGCGTCGCCGCCGGGAACGTAGTCTTCGGCAAGCCCTAGCAGCGACACGAGAAACCGGTCGAGCGTCGGGTTGAACCCAAGACATCCGGACAAGGGCAGGGCGGAGATGACGATTTCGCCTTTCCCCAACCGAAGCTTGCCGACGACGGGAAGCTTCCCTTTCCCCCCGGCTTCTTTGCGTTTGCGGTACGTGTAAGCGATCGGCTCTAGTCCCGCCCCTTCCAACCAGCGGTCGGCGGCCGGGCCGATCCGGTCGTAAGGTACGTGATAAAAGTACGACAAATCGTCCTCATGCATCCATGACAGCCGGCCGCTGCCGCGGTTGACGGCGAGGACGTAGACGCCTTTCATCGGCGCCGCTTTCACCTCGACCCCATCGATCCTCCAGGCGTCCGGTCCGGAAGCGCCCCGGAGGAGCATGACGGATGCGCCTTCTTTGACTTTCTCCACGATCCGGTCGTGATGGCGGGCGAAGTCGTCGCCGGAAGAAATGACGAGCGGATTCCCGTTCCAACGGTCGGGATCGAACGGCTCGCCGCCGAGCTGCAGCACCGAGCACGCCAGCTCGGCTTCGCCGCCGAGGTACGCCACTTTCGAAGCGGCGGCCCGCGCGCCGGCTTTGGCGAACGCCTCGAACGTGAACCGTTCCGTGTTCAGCGTTTCGCCCAGCTCGCTCATCAAGCAAGCATCGACATGCAGCGTTCGCCGGTCCGCCACCGCAGGCACGGGGATCCGGATCGTGCCCGCGTATCGGGCCGATACTCGTTGGACGCTCCCGGTTATTGCGTAGTGGCCGTATTCCCGCTCGTCGTCGCGCAGCGTCGCGACCACCCGGCAGCGGTCGAGATCTCGGTGCGTATCGTTCAACAGCCATGCCTCGACTTCCAGCGTATCCCCTTCGTACGCCCTCCACCGATCGCTTCTCAGGTTGACGCGGATCGGCTCGAGACACGCCTGATACGTGAAGAACGCCGGCTTCGGGATGCGGTCCGCGCCGACCAGCGCTTTCATCCAGCCGGAAGGCCACGCGTCGATCAACAGGTGGATCGCGGTGGACACGATATAGTCGGCACGCCTTCGCCAGGCGTCGGTCATCAATTTCGTTGCTAGGCTCTGGTGCTTCTGGCTCGCCCGCACCCACTCCGCGAGCGTGCGCTGCTCCGGGAACCAGTCGCCGTGCAGGCTGTAGGTTTGGGCTCCGACGATGCTGTCCGGGGTCCACGGTTCGCCCTCACTCGCCGGGAGCCATTCTTTCGGATAATGCTTCATCATGACGTCGACGTTGTCCAAGCCTTCCGTTCCGTACTCCCCGCACCCTGCCTTCCAGCCAGGCTTGATGGTCGGAAGGTAGCCCTTGTACATTTTGCCGAGGGGAATGACGTTGTCCGTGTACCACATGTTGTAGCAATGAAAGTCCGGCAGTCCTTCGCGCGTCGGGGGGTTGTAGTCCCCTTCGGCGTTCTTGACCGCCCGATCCGGATTTTCGATGTAAATCGCCTGTCTGGCGGCGACGAAGAACGCTTCCAGCTCGTCGCGGTGCAGATGGCGATGGCCTTTCCTTCTCTTTTCCGTCCGAGACGGCTCGTTGATCAGCGAAACCATTACCGCCGAAGGGTGGCTGCGAATCAGCCGTTCCATCTCGGCCGCCTGCCGCACCGCTTCGCTGAATTGATTGCGGCGAATAAATCCGAACGTCGGCAAGTCGCATTGATGCATCATGCCCAGCATATCGAAATAATCGTAAATTTCCTCTTGTACGGGACGCTGCGTAATCCGGTAGTAATTCATATTGGCGATTTTCGCGATCAGAATGTCGTCGATCAGCTGCTCGTAATTGCGGTTCATGACGCACTGCTGCAGATGCCCCATCTCGTTGGCGCCTCGAAGCATCACCGGACGGTTGTTTAGATAAAGCGTGCCTTTGGGCGTATCCCGTTCGTCCACATGAAATTTCCGCATGCCGAACGTTCGGTCCCTTACATCCAGCAGCTTCGTCGCCCTAAGGCTCACTCTGGCGGCGTACAGATGCGGCGCGTCCGGCTCCCACAACCGGAACTCCGGCAGCGAAAGCCGGTATCGGCAGTAGTTGAGGCCCGGTCCGGCGTACGCCACTTGGAACGTAACGGGACCGACCTTCTTCCCGGCGAAATTTTTCGGCATCAGCTCGATCTCGATTTCGAAGTTTTCGACCACGCGGTCCATCGTGTTCATGATGTCCGCCCATACTTCCGCGCTGCCGTCGTCGATGTTCGGCCTCACGAACACATCTTGAATGAACAGTTCCGAACGCTGCTCCAAATACACCGTATTGTAGATCCCGCCCCCTGGCGGGCAGTGATGCCATCCGCTGTACGGATCGTCCCAGCCCGGTCCGGTCGCCGCATAAATTTTGTCGCCGTCCAGCTTCGTGCCGCCGACTCCCATCATCGGGTAATCGTTCTCTACCTCGACCACCAGACTGTTTTCTTTGCGCAGCAGCGCGGTGACGTCGAACTCGAAAGGGGCGAAAAACCCTTCGTGCGAGCCTACGCATTTGCCGTTCACATATACCGACGTTTTGTAGTCGACGCCTTTGAATACGAGGTATACCCGCTTTCCTTCCGGAATCGGACCGTATTCGAAGGAAGCGCGGTAAAACGCGGTCCATTTGCCGTTCTCCCCCGTAGGTCCTCTGAAATCGGGAACGGTCACGGGCTCCCAATCGCCCTCGCCCTCCAAGACGCGGCGGAAATCGTCGTCTTCGGGCGTCCTGTACCGGAATAGAAATTCGGTAATCAGCAGCGCGTCTCTGCGGTACTCCGGTTCGGAAGTCAAATCGCGCAAATACGGACGGTACTGCTCCCGCAGCTTGTTCAACTGCTCCTGAAATCGGGCGAGCCGCTCCTCGTGCGGAATCGGCCGATCCGCAGGCGCCCGGTCGCTGCTGGGAGTAAAATAAGTTTTCTCGATCGGCATCGGGGGGATTTCCTGCAAATCGCCCCTTCCCGGATGTTCTCGAAATGCGATTTCCGCAAATTGATCCGGCTGCATCTCTTGCTCCAACGGTTCGTCCTCCTCTCGGCCTGCGTCCGCGGCGCCCGCTCCGGCGCGGGCGCCGCGATCCGTTGCGCGGTTATCCGTTCGACGCTTGGTTTTCCATCCCCGCGGCGCTCTTCGCCGGCTCCGGCGAAAGCACGTAGGTCTGCCCGGCGACCGCGTTGAATTCGATCACGAACCCGTCGGATTCGCAGACCACTTTCCGTCCGTCCGCCTCCACGGTCAGCGGCGCTTCCGGCCGTCGGCAGCCGATGCGGCATACGCCGTCGACGCCGGCTTTCAGGCGGCAGCTGACGAGCCGCCCGTCCGCCCATTCGAGATCCACCTCGAATCCGCCGCGGGCGCGAAGTCCCTGCACGCTCCCCCGCTTCCAGTCGCTCGGCAAAGCGGGAAGCAGCGCGATCTCGCCGCGATGGGATTGCAGCAGCATCTCCGCAATGCCCGCGATGCCGCCGAAATTGCCGTCGATTTGGAACGGCGGATGCGTATCGAGCAAATTCGGAAGCGTGGAGGAAGCCAGCAAGCCGCGAAGGTGCTCGCCGCATTTCTCCCCTTCCTCCAGACGAGCGTAAAAGTTCAGCACCCATGCCCTGCTCCAGCCGGTCCTTCCGGCGCCGTTCTCCAATCTTCGCTCCAACGTCCGTTTAGCCGCTTGAGCCAAGTCCGGGGTATGGCGCGCGTGAATGATTTCTCCGGGATGCAGCGCGAACAGATGCGAGATATGCCGATGCCCGGGCTGCGCTTCGTCCCAATCCTCCAGCCACTCCTGCAGCTGTCCGTGTTTCCCGACGGCGGGCTGAGGCAGTTTGCGAATGGCGTCGATCCATTTCCTGCGCATGACATCGTCGGTCTGCAAAATTTCCGACGCTTTGACGCACGCTTGGAACAACGTGTAAATAATCTGAGTGTCCATCGCCGGTCCGATGCAGAGGCTTCCGACGCCTCCGTCGGGACGGATGAATTTGTTTTCCGGCGAAGTGGAAGGCCCGGTCACGAGCCGTCCCTGCGCGTCCTCCGTAAGGTATTCCAAGAAAAACTCCGCCGCTTCCCGCATCACCGGGTACGCCCGCTCCCGGAGGAACGTTTCGTTCATGCCGTACCGGTAATGCTCCCACATATGGAGGGACAGCCAAGCCCCGCCCAACGGCCAGACGGACGCCGGCAAGTAATTGCCTTCGATTTGACTGGACCCCCACATGTCCGTATTGTGATGGGCGACGAATCCTCTGCATCCGTATACTTCCATCGCCGTCCTCCGGCCGTACGGAAGCATCCGCTCGATCAAATCGAACAACGGCTCGTGACATTCCGGCATATGGCACGATTCCGCCGGCCAATAATTCATCTCCGTATTGATGTTCAGCGTATATTTAGACTCCCATGACGGCGTGTAGCTATCGTTCCACAGCCCTTGCAAATTCGCCGGGTTCGATCCCGGGCGGGAGCAAGCCATGAGCAGGTATCTTCCGTATTGGAAATAGAGCGAAATGAGTCCGGGATCGGATGCGCCTTCTTTAAATTGCTGCAGTCGAACGTCCGTCGGCAGCGACGCGGCGCTTCCGTCGTTCCCGCTATCCAGCGTGAGCTTCACGCGGCGATACAGCGCTTCATGCTCCGCGACGTGGTCCTGCTTCAGCTGCTCGAACGGTTTGCGCGACGCCGCTTCCACTCGGTTCACGCATTCCGCATTCGGATCCTCGTGGCGGAACGTCGTCGCGGCGGCCAAGTACAATACGATCTCGTCCGCGTGACGAACGAACAGGAAATCCCCGACCGTCTGGACCAGTCCGCCCTTCGCCACGGCTTTAAGCCCCGTACTGAAAGACACCCCGCCCTCGCCGCAATTCCCTTGCATGAGCAGCGTATCTCGAGACGCCCGCAGCGTGCCGCCGTCGAAAGGTCTCCGGGTCAGATGGAATCTCATGTTGAGATTCCCCGGCTGCTCGCAAGTAAAGCGCACGACGATGACTTGATCGGCCGCGCTGCTGAAAATTTCCCGCTCGTACCGAACATCGTTCAGACGGAAGCTGACGCGGGCGATCGCCTGCTCCAAGTCCAGCTCTCGGCGGTATTCGGAAATCATCCCTTTCCCGCCGTTATGATAGAAGTTCAAGTCGCCGAGCGGCTGATACGGGTTCAGCGATTTCGGGATCGACAGCATCGCCATTTGCGCGAGCTCCTCCGCCTCCGTCTGCTTCCCTTCCGCCAGCAAGCGGCGAATTTCCGGCAAATAGCGCTTCGCGTCCGGATTGTTTCCCTCTTTGGGGCCGCCGTACCAAACGGAATCCTCGTTCAGTTGAATTCTTTCCTGGTATACTTTGCCGAAAATCATCGCGCCGAGCCGGCCGTTCCCGATCGGAAGCGCTTCGTCCCACGACTTGGCCGGCTTATTGTACCAGAGCTTGTATTGCATCCTCATTCCTCCGTTTCTTCGGTAGCGGAGATCTTCCGAATCCGCAAGGCGTAATATAGTTCCGCGGGCAGATCGATGCGAAGTTTGCCGCCGGCCGACTCCATCTCGTCGGTCACGGTCATGTTCCAGGTATCGATAACATCGACCTTGTAGCGTCCTTCCGGCAGCGAAAATTCGCGGAATAAGAAGCGGTGCGGGCCTAAATACTGCAAATAATATTCACCCGCGATCTCGAGCGTGGAGGCGTCCATGCGGTTGCCGCTGTAACGAATGTCATCCGGCGCCTCTTCAAGCACTTCTCGCAAAAACGCGATTCTTGCGGCGCTTCGTCCGCGAAGCTTTCCCCCGTGCGAGCGCCAAAGCCCCTCCTCCGGGCGCAAATACGTTTCCCCGTGAGTGACGAATCCGCCGCGAAACACCCCCTCCCATACGCGGAGCGTCATTTCCTCCGGGGTAAGACTGCCCCATGAGGTGTGGAGATTCCCTTCGCATCCGCAATCGTCGACGATGACCGGCTTCCCGTAATGCCGAACCCACTTCGAAATCGCCCTGACGTCTTCGGTTTGGATGCTCGCGTGCGTCACCCAAGGTTTTCCGTAATCGTACAGCGATTCGCCGCTGGAGATGGAGCGCAAGTGCCCTGCGTGATCGCATTCCTGCACGACGCGGAACAGCGCATCCCAATGCTCGGCCGTTTTGCCCTCCATAGCGCCGAAATCGTTCGCCAGCGACCACCACACGTTGCGGTACGCCGCGAAGCGCGCGACGACGTAGCGTACATAATGTTCGTCCTCTTCGGCCGACATCCGATCGAACCCCCAGCGCCCTCCGTCGTGCGGGTGAAACAAAACGAGTTCCGCTTCGATGCCGAGAGAGGACAAATCTTGAATGCTCTTCTCTAGGCGAGAGAAATATCGGGGGGTAAAGCGCGTCGGGTCGAACCCTCGCCCCGGCTTCGCGGCGAACGGGTAGAGGCTCGGCTCGGCGTCGTCGAAAGCGTTGGAAGTCGGGAAGACGCACATGCGCAGTTTGTTGAATGGCGACGTTCGCAACGTATCCAGCGTTTGCGCCTGCTGCCGTTCGCTTTGGAGATGCCAGACATCGCAAGCGGTGCCGAAGGGGATGTAGCGTGTCCCGTCGGCATACCGGAAGCCGCCGGCGTCTTTGACCGCGACGGGCCCTCGGTTTCCGGGCTGGGGAGGCGTACTTACAAATTCGCCTGCGATCCCGTTCAGCTCCGGGACGTCGCTGATCGTCTCATACGTGTAAACGCCTTCTTCTTGCGGCATAAAGCGGAGCTTGTAGACCGAATCTCCGTCGTAAAACCCCTCGACCTCGTATCGCTTCGCGTCTTTGGCGAATCGCGCGCGCAATCGCACGTCGACGAACGGGTTCCCGACCGGCGGCCCTTCCAGCGCCAGTTCGAACACGCCCCAGCGTTCCGCTTGTGTAGGCTTATGCAATAATCTCACCTTCCCGAACCGATTGCTCGTAATTTACGTCTTGCGAATGCGCAAAGCGATGTACGGCGTACCGGGTAATTCGATGACGCTTCTTCCCCGGAACGTTCCCTCGGCGGGCGACACCGTCATGTTCCACGTATCGATGATGTCGATGCGGTACGTCGAATGCTCGGGGAGGTCGACTTCGTAATAAGCATGCTGGCGGTTTCCGAGATATAGCAGCATGTAGGTGCCCTCCTGCCGCGAACGGATCCAGTCGTCCGGACCTTCCTCGAAGATGGCGCGCATGAAAGCGATCCGTTTGACGCTCTCCCCGTACAGCCTGCCTCCGGCGCTGATCCATGCTCTCGTCTCCCGATCGACGAACGCCTCGCCGTGGCCGGCATAGCCGCCGGCGCACATCGTCACCCAAAACCGATGCGTCATCTCTTCGCCGGAAATGTTCCCCCATCTGCGGGAGCTGTTGCCTTCGTACGACATTTCGTCGATCACGACGGGCTTCTTGACCTCCGCCAGCCACCGGGACGTCATGGACGCATCCCAATGCTGTATGCTTTGGTGCGTGATCCACGGTTTGGAAAAATCGTAAAGCCACGAGGATTCGTACATTTTCGTCCCGTTATGGATCGATCGCAGATGCTGATAAGGGTCGTGTCGCTGCACGAAGCGAAGCAAATCGTCCCAATCTTCTACCGATTTCTGCTTATTGAAATCGTATTCATTGGACAACGACCACCAGACGTTGCGGAACGAGGCCAAACGGGCGATCACGTAACGCAAATAAAAACGGTCGGTTTCGCGTCCCAAGTCGTCAAAACCCCAATGGCCTTTGTCGTAAGGGTGGAACAGCACCAAGTCCGCTTCGACCCCGAGGTTCATCAGATCTTGAATCCTGCGCTCCAAATGGGCGAAAAACGCCGGATTAAACCTTGTCGTATCCGCATCCTCCGGGCATGTGCCCGCGAAGGCGAACGCCGGAGGAGACATCGCGCGGGTAGGCAAGATACACATTCTCACTTTGTTGAAGGGAGACGCCTCCAAGCTGCGCAGCGTCATCTCTTCGAGCCGCTCGTCGCCGGCGTGCGTCCAATGGTAGCAGGTCGTGCCGAACGGCATATAGGGCGTTCCGTCTTCGTATGCGAAGCGGTAATCTCCCTTCACTCTCACCGGGCCGCGATTGCCTTCCGACGGAGCGACGCATCGGAATTGTCCCCTCCGACCGTCCAGTTCGCTTCGATTGCTCCGGGTTTCGTAGCGCCATTCGCCGATCCGATCCGGCATGAACCGAATTTTGTACGTCCCGTCGCCGTCGTAAAAACCGTCCGTTTCGATTTCGACGTTTTTATATTGAAACCGGGCCGACACCTGCACGTCCTGGAACGGGTTTCCTTCGTCCGGACCGCTCAGGCGAAGCTCGAATATGCCCCATCGCTCCGTCTCGCCGTCGATTCGCTCCGCGCACATAGGTCGATTCACGCTCCTCGCCTCAAAAAGCCTAATAATGCAAATAACAATTATTGGTTCTCTTGGTTTTTATCATTATACAAGTTTCAATTTGAGGCATTATAGGTGATGTTTACTTATTGTATAGGCGAATCGTGTCATTCCGCCCACGCCGATCCGGCGGAAGGATAGAAAAGGCCTCCGAACAGGGAGGCCCTTTTGCATAGTGCACCGCTTATTTTCCGTTTTATTGATGTTTCCACCAATCGCCGCCGGCCGCTTTGAGCTGGACCGTCTCTTCGATCTGTTTGTTCATGGCTTCCTCGATCAAACGAAGAGCCGTCGGCGTATCTTTCGATTCCTCGAAGATATGCGTTTGGAACACGCCCCATACGTTCGGGTTCACGAAGGTGAGGCCCGGCTTGCGCGCCTTCGGCACCGCCGGCTTCAAAGCGAAGATGTTATGAACGTCCTTCCCTTGCAGCTCCGGCACGTTCTGCGCGAACGCTTGAACGACCGTCTCGTTCATCAACGGACCGGCGAGCGCGTCCTTGGCCCTCGCCAGCTGCACTTCTTCCGAAAGCAGGTAGGAAATCACCTGGAACGCCAGATCCTTCTTGTTCGATTGTTTAGTAATGAACAGCCCGTTCAGGTTCGGCATGTATTTGGAATTCGGCGCCTCCGGGAACACAGGCACCGCCCCGAACGCAAAGTTCAAATCCGGATACTCGCGGGACCATTTCGTTACGTTCTCCAACGTATCGACCGAAACGGCCATTCTCCCCCTCGGGAATTCCGAGGTCGACGTGAACTGGTTACCCGGAATATCGTAGAACCGTCTCATGTTATCCACGATTTTCACCCAGGTGTCGGTCGTCAGCGAAGCTTTGTCTTCGTTCGGATCGAGGGCCGGTTCCGAGAGCTGATTGTACATCATGTAATGGCTGGGGTGCTGCTGCCAGCCTTTGTACGTGACGTCGCCGTCCTGTCTCGTCATCGTTTTGGCCAGTTCGTACGCTTCGTCGTACGTCATGCCGACATACGGGTAATCTTGGCCGTATTTGTCAAAGATGTCTTTGTTGTATACGAGCACGAATTCGTCGTTTTCGAACGGCAGCGAGTACAGCTTTCCGTCCGAAGCCAATTTCGAGTTTTCCAGCATCGCCTGGTCCAATACGCTCGTATCGAAGTTATACTTTTTGATGAGGTCGGACATGTCGTACTCCATGCCGAATCTGACGATCATCCTTGTCGTGTTGCGGCGCACCTGTTCCAGTACGATATCGGGAATCGTACCTTTCGCGATCAAATCCTCGTAGCGGGTGCCGTCGTTCCAATGCACGTGCTTGAGTTCGATATCCGGGAACTTCTTACGGATATACTGGCCGATCAGCCGCTCGAAATTTTCTTCTTCCTCGTAAATCTTATTTTGCGCCGTGTAGAAGAACAGCACGTTATCCGGCGTCGTGTTCACCGCCGCGGCGTCCCCGCCCTCCGTCGTTTCCGCATCGCCGTTGTTCTCGGTCGCGTCGGTACCGGTCGGCGCAGCGCCCCCGCCGAAGCAGCCGGCGGTCCCGACAAGTATAAGTGCGAGCGCAGTCGTCGTGGCAAACCATTTTTTCATCATCCAAGAACCTCCCTTTATGAATTCCAATTTGAGTAACCGTTTTCAAGAGAATCTTACTATAAGGCGAAGGCGTTATGATTAGGGTGACGTTCGACATTTATAGGCTGTTTACCTCATTTTCCCGATACGGCCCAAGTTAAGACGGCCTCGAGCAGCTTCCACCCGTCTTCGGTGTGATATACCACGCTGTCCGGATCAAGGTAGATGAACGCCTGGCGCGCCGGCACCGGATGGCCGTTTAAGTTTTTGCCGCCTTTCTCCACGGCGAAGACGACCGCTTTCTGCTCGTCGTCCGCCGCCGTCGCCACGATTTGCGCGTCGCCGCCCGGCTTCGCGAAGCCGATAGCGCCTTCCGATTTGTACACGTCGACGTTCCCGCTGAAGCCGGCCGCGATCGGGTGGTCGGGATTCGTGATCGCGATCGTTTGCCCCGGAACGGTCCCGTTGTCTACGGTATCGTCCCAACCGGCCAAATCGATGTCGCTTATGTTTTGCGGTTCGGCGTACACGACGGGTACCGGGGATTTGTACAGCTTGCTTCCGACTTTGCCGGAGCTGATGGAAGAGCTGACGAAGACGAGGTCGAAGCCTTCCGCCGATTCGGTCGTGAAGTCTCCGTCGAAAATTTCCGTCACCTCGAACCCCATCTTCTTTATTTGGGAGACGGTAAGGAAGTCCCCGCCGCTGCTCGCCTTCTCCACGTACAACAGCTTTTTGCCCTCCAAGGATACGGCGGCCGGCTCCGTCTTTTGGCATGCGGCCAACGATACGATCGCAAGGATCATGGCAATGAAGGTTAACGCCTTTCTCATAAAACAGCACCCCTCCGATTAAAATGATTTCGGCGGCGTCAGCACGATTTTGCCGTCCACCAACGATACTTGCATGCGGCTTGCGTCCCCCGCTCCGACCTCGTCGAGGTACGTTTTGGGGATTTGCAGCCGGCCCGCTTTGTCCATCACCGCGTACTCGATAAAAGCCTCTTCCTCTTGTTTCCGCATGCCCATCTCCAGCTCCATCAGCTCCTGGGCGTACGAAGTGCGGCGGACGATTTCCGAAGATGCCTTGCCGTCCCGAATCGCCACGACGCGGTCCACCTTTTTTGCCAATTGAGGATCATGCGTGACGACGACGACCGTCAAGCCGAAATTTCGGGTTAACTCCCGAAACAGCTCGAGAATCTGATTCGCCATTTTCGTGTCCACCGAACCGGTAGGCTCGTCGGCCAGCAGCAGCTTCGGCTGGTTGGCCAGCGCGATGGCGATGGCGACCCGCTGCTGCTCCCCTCCGGACAATTGGTTCAATCGGTTTTTCCGACGATGCAGCAATCCGACCGCATCCAGCAATTCGAGCGCGCGCTGCCGCTTGCGCCGCCCCCGAAGCATGATCGGCAGCTCGACGTTTTCCTGAGCGGTCAAATACGGAATCAAATTGCGAGCGCTGTTTTGCCAAATAAAGCCGACGGTTTCCCGCTTGTATTTCACCAGGTCGCTTTCCGTCATCTTCAGCAAATCTTTCCCGTCGACGGTCAAATGCCCGGCGGTCGGCCGGTCGAGGCCGCCGAGCATATTCAGCAGCGTCGATTTGCCGCTGCCGCTGTTGCCGATGATCGCCATCAGCTCCCCGGCTTCCACGTGCAGATCTAGTCCCTGAAGAGCGAGCACCTCCAGATCGGCGATCTTATACACTTTGACGAGACCTTCGCAGTGGATCAAGTTAATCCTCCCCCAGCTTGACGGCCTGATGGATTTTGATGCGGGACACGACGTAACCGAGAATCGCCAGCCCGATCGCGACCATGGCCGACACAATCATATACAGACGCATGTAATCGTCCGGGTCGAACGTCACCTTGAACGGCAATATTTGCGACTGCGCATCGAACGACATCTCGAACAGGGGCACGAACAACCGGCTGGCGATCGTACCGGTGTAGATGCCGATCGCGATCGACGCCGCCGAGATCAAGATTTGTTCGCCCGCAAGCATGGCGATAAGCCTCGAGAACGAGATGCCCATCGCGCGGAAGATGCCGAATTGGAGCGTACGCGCATGCAGCGAAATGACCCAATACAGCAAAAATCCGACGAACGTAATGCAAATCGAAATGAGAAAGTCCAGCGTCATCACGCCGTTGATCGCGAGAATGAACGGGTCGTTGATCGATTGAATCCGCTCCTGCCGCGCGTTCTGCACCGACAGCACGTCGTACCCTTTTTCGGCAACCGCGTCGTACACTTCTTGGCTGCTTGCTTCCGGCTGCAGCCTGAACCATACCTCGTACGGCTCGAGAGCGAGCTGGCTCTGGATGTACGGCAAATTGCCGACGATCAGCTTGGGCGTTTCGGCCCGCTCGCTTCCGGCGGGAACGTTCGGCAGGGGGTTCCAGGACGGCCAATAATCGATGATCGCGAATACGATGAAATCGGCTTGATCCGTTCCGCGCCAGCCGAGGGTGAGCGTATCCCCGGGCCGGAGTCCGAGCTCCGCGGCCACCGATCGGGAAATCAACACGGCGGACGGTTCCGAAGCCATGAGATTCAAGTAGCTGTTAAACGGGTACTCCAACAGCCCGCTTCGCATCCAGGCCGTATGGCCGAAGTCGTACGTTTCAATTCCCATCAACTGAACTTCGCTCTTGGCGGAATTCCCTTCGAACACGGCCGCGTCTTCCTTGATGAACACCTTCGCGGCGTGGCGGACGCCGGGAATTTCCGTGAAGGGCAGAAACGAGGGCTCGGAATATTGCGTCCTCCTCGGCGCCGCTTGAGAATCCCCCGCCCCCTCATCGTCGGAACCCGACAGGATGAGCGGCGGCGCGTCGTTCTGCCAATAAATTTGCATCCGGATGTCCGTCCCGATATCGTAATAAATTTTGTCTTCCACGTTCTTGTTGATCGTCCGGTTGGCGCTCGCTCCGAAGATGCCGGTGGCGATCGTCACGATCATGAACACCATGATGAATTGGTACTGGGAGGAAGACCGGCCGATTTGAACCAACGACGACGACAACGCCGGCGTCCACCAGCGCCTCCCCAGCCTATACACGAGGCGGATCAACAGCGGATACCACCGGAGCAAGAACAAGGCGGCGCCTAAAATGAAAAACGACGGTATTAAAAATAACAGCGGATCGATCCGGATATCGGCGGCGGAACGGATGCCGAACGACAGCATATGCCGAATGCGGGATTGGTAATTTTGCAACCCGTACAGCGCGACGGCGATGAGCGCGACGTCGATGAAATACTTGTGCCAGAACGACAGCTTTTGGAGCCTCGCCATCTGCTGCTTTCTTCCGACGATCGACACCCCTGTCGCAAGAAACACCGGGATTAACGTCATCAGCAGGGAAAAGCCGACGGCGGCCAGCGCGTATTCGAACGCTTCCCGGTTTACGGAAGCCTCTACCTTGGCGCGCTGCACGAATTCGAGGAACCCGCTCGACGCCCCGAGCAGCTTGGTCAACAACAAGCCTAAGTAAGGACCGGCGGCGAAAGCGATCGCGCCGAGAATCGCCCCCTCCGCCGCGTAGCTCGCGATAATTTGCCAGCGGCTGGCCCCGCGGCTCCGCAGCACGGCGATTTCCGTTTTCTGCCGCTCCGTAATTAAATTGGCTACCATGTATAGGTAGAAGGCGAGCATCAGCATGATCGGCACGTGCAACGACCACAGCAGGATGCGGAGCTTCGCCTCTTTTTCGAAATAAACGCCGAGCGTGCCCAGCGCCGGAACGTTCGAACCGGTATCTTCGAATGTGCCGTTCATGAATTTGCCGATCGACCGGTCCGTCCTGAGAAAATCGCCGACGGACGACAGCGTCATTTTCGAATAATCGAGAGCGAAGTACCAGTAGCCCGACTTGACCGGGAGCTTGCCGCCTAGAACGAACTCTTCGGTATACAGGTCGAAATCAAGCAGGAAGCTGCTTTTGTAGCTCCCCGGATGGTTATACCAGAACAAATCCGAGCGGTCGTTCGGTTCGATGACCCCGACAGGCCTGACGCGGATCGTCTCGCTCACGCCGTCGTCCCGAATGGTAAATTCGTTGCCGAGCACCATGTTAAACTCGGTCAGCGCCTCGGGTACGACGAGCGCCTCGTAGACGCCGTCCACCGCCTCTTTGGCGGGAAGACGGCCGTCCGTAAGGCGGACATGGCGCTCGATGTCGCTGATCGCCGTCAAATCGGCCCACACCATATTGTCGATATCGACCTGCTCCGCGCTGGCCGGCGCGAAGCTGTATTTGTCGGTCACGCGCTCCCGCACGAAAAATTGCACGGGGATGCCGAATTTGCCGCCCGCTTCGCGCAAATATTCGTCGGCGGCCGTCACGTCGCTCCCCTGCGAGTCTTCGGGGGTCAGGTTGGCCGATAACCAATAGGTGCCGGGATATTGATTCATCGAAATTTGCAATTGTTGAAGCTCCTTGATGAGCAAGCGGTGCAAAATCGCGTTCGTATAAATCGGCAAGCTGCTCGTCAAGGCGACGGTCAAGACAAGTCCGAACAGGAGGCTGAGCTCGAGCCATTTGTTTTTGATCATTTTGCGGATGATCATCACCACTAATGCCAACGTCAAGCCCCCCTAATAGTTCAAAATCACCTTTTGCCCTTCTTGCAGCCCTTGCCGGATTTCGACCTCCGTCGAGGTGACGATCCCTTTCTCCACATCTACTTCTTTGCGGCTTTCGCCCTCGAGCACCTGCACGAAATCGCGGTTCAAATACGTTTGCAGCGCGGAGCGCGGGATGATCAGAACGTCGTCCCTTCGTTCCGTCACGATCGTGATTTTCGCATGCGTCCCGATCCCGGCGTCTTTCGGCGCGTCCGGCACGTCGATGACGATCGATCGGGAATTGCGTTCTTCGATGTCCTGATCGTCGCTTGCGGGCGCCGTCAGCGGCGTTTGCACGACCTTCCCCTTGTACGTTTGGCCGTTAATCTCCACGTCGACCTCCATTTGGACGGCCACGCCCGCCAGGTCGGCGCGGTTGCCGGCCGTATACACGAGCTTCAGCGAAGACGGGTCGGAGATCGTGATCAACTCTTTGAACGCCGACACTTTGTCTCCGGGTTTCACGCCGTCGAGGTAAGTCACGATGCCGTCCATCGTCGCCGTCAGCCTCGATTTTCGAAGCTGCTCCTTTAGGACGTTCAATCGAATTTCCGCGCTTTTCAGATCGAGCATTTTCAAACGGACCGACGGATCGTCCGGTCCTTTGTCCGCCTTTTCCTGCGCCAGCGAAATTTTGATTTTTTCCATATCGATCGTTCTCAGCTCGATTTCCGCTTCCAGATCGTTCGTCTCGACGGAGGCCAGCACGTCGCCGGCTTTCACTTCGTCGCCTAGTTGCACCTGCATGCCGGAGAACGTTCCTCCGGATTCCGTGAAATACAAATATTCCATCCGGTCGGATTGGAAGGTCGCGTCGCCGACGATTTGTTTCATGATCGAGCCGCGCTTCACTTCGGCGGTGGCGATGTTTTGCTGCACCGGCTTGACCAGCGGCGGCTGCAGTTCCTGCTCCTCGACAGGCAGAAGGGAACAACCGGGCAGCGCGGAGGCGAAGATGACGCAGATCGCCGACGCACGGAACCATCTAGTCTTCTTTAACAATTTCACCATCCTCCAGTGTGTAGACGTGATCGACGATCTCCTTGATCGCGGGATCGTGCGAAGTCAATATAATGGTAATTCCCTCCTGTTGGACGAGGTCCCTGAACACCTTCATTACGTGAAGCCCTGTTTTGCTGTCGAGCTCGGCCGTCGGTTCGTCCGCCAAGATGATCGACGGCTTGTGGGCGATCGCTCTCGCGATGGCGACTCTTTGCTGCTCGCCTCCGGACATCTCGAACGGTCTATGGTGCATCCGTCCCTTCAAGCCGACCGCCTCCAACGCCGCATGCGCATACGCCGGGCATCGCGAAGCGGGCACTCCCGCGACCCGCAACCCGAACTCCACGTTTTCGTAAGCGGACATCAACGACACGAGCCCGAACGATTGAAAGATCAAGCCGATCTCTTTGCGGCGCAGCTCGTTGCGGCTTTTTTCCGGCAATCCGCCGATTTCCATCCCCTTGAAGTAGACGGCTCCTTCCGTCGGCCGGTCCAGCGCCCCCAGGATATTGATCAACGTCGTTTTGCCCGAGCCGGAACGCCCTCGAAGCGCGACCAGCTTTCTGGGCGGAATCGTCAAGTGAACCCCTTTCAGCGCATGCACCGCTTCCGCGCCGCGTCCGTACACTCGGGTAACCCCTTCCGCCCGCAACAGAGGTTCTGCATATTGCGGTTGTTCCGCTGCGCTCATCCTGCGCCCCCCTTTCGCCGGGAAAAGCTTCTACTATTCGACCAATCCAGTCCGTTCCACGCCTTCGACGAACCAGCGCTGCGCGAAGAAGTATAGGACGATCGGCGGGACGATCATCATGAACGTCGTAGCCATGCTGAGCGGTTCGGTATAAATAGACGGTCCTCCCGATTCCGCTTCGGCGCGCATGACCGAGGCGATTTTCGTGATGCCCATGGAGAGCGGCTGCACTTCCACATTCGACAAATACATGCTCGGCAAGTAAAAATCGTTCCACGTCCACACGAAGGAAAACAGGAACACCACGAGGATCGCCGGCTTCGCCAGCGGCATCATCACTTTAAAGAACACTTTGAATACGTTCGCGCCGTCGATCTTCGCCGCTTCTTCCAGCTCTTTCGGCTGCGTCGAGAAAAACTGCCTGTAAATGATGACGAACAGCGCGCCTTTCAACCCCAGCCCGAACATCGCCGGCACGATGATCGGAATCGCCGTGTCGAGCACGCCCAGCACCCTCGCGAAAATCAGATTCGGCAAAATCGTCAGCTGCAGCGGCACGATAAACGACACCAGCAAGCAGAAAAACAAAAACGATTTGAACGGAACCTTGAGCCGGGCGAAGGCGTAGCCTGCGATCGCGCACGAGAACGTCTGCAGCAAAGCGACCGACCCGGCGAGCAGCAGGCTCATGCCGAACGCCTTCGGGTATTCGAGCCACTCCCATACCTCTTGCAAGTGTCCCATATAGATGGCGGTAGGGATCCAGTTTACGGCGGGATCGAGCAGATCGTTGCCGTTCTGAATCATCATGGACAGCATGCGGAAGATCGGTTTCAAATAAATGTAGGCGGCATCGAGCAGAATGACGTAGATGAAGAGCTTGAACAATAATCCTTTGTCGGCCTCCCGGCCGAGTATGGCGAAGCGCAGCCTCGTGATCCGGTCCATCAGTCCGGACAAGTCCGCCTGCCGCGTCCGCAGTTTCATGTTTTCCAGCAGCTTGTTCACGCCGAAACCCCCTTTGTCGACTCGTTATACCGCCTGCTTGTGCGACTTCATCGTTCTGTGGAAAAGAATGAAGATCAGGCATAGGAAGGCGCTGATGATGACGAAATAAATCCAAATGAGCGCGCTGAATTGCCCGTATTCGCTGTCCCTGACCTTCGCCACGATCGGGTTCGTCGGAAACGTAAACAGGTCGACGACCGTGTAAATCATGTTCAGGAAAATAAACGGCGTCATCGCCGGAAGCGTAATTTTCCAAAACGTCGTCCACGGGCCCGCTCCGTCGATTCTGGCGGCTTCGTAAGCGGAGTTCGGAATCGTCTGCCGTCCGCCCAAGAAAATTAAGATTTGAACCCCCGAATACCACAATATCAGGACGAACGAATCTAAAATCCAAATGAGCGGCGTCGCCCAGGCAGAGGACAAATTGGCGCTGATCAGGTCCGAGACGTTGTACTTGGACATGAACCCGAGGTCGCCTTCGCCCTGCGTCAGAAATTCCTTCACGACCTCCCCCGTCGACAGGATGACCGGCAGGAAGAAGATCGCTCGGAACAAGGAACGTCCGGCGAATTTCTGGTTCAATATGATGGCGATCAGCAAGGCGAAGATGACGATGATCGGAATCATGAAGAGCGTCTTTTGCAAGAACGGCAATAAATCGTTGTACAGCTGGCTGCCGTCCTCCAACAAAATATATTTGTAGTTGGCCAGCCCCACGTCGTAGCTCGTCATCCCCGTCGCGACGATATTGACTTTGCGAAAGCTCATAAAGAACGAAAACCCGATCGGGAACGCCATGAACGCCAAAAATCCGATAAACCACGGAGCGATAAACAGGGTGCCTTCCAAGTATTCAATAAGCGAAGACCGCAATTTGAGCCTCTTGATCACTGGCCGGCACCTCCCGGAATGATGATGAAGTCCTGCGCCGGCACTTGAATGTCGCCGTCCGCGTACGGTTCCGTGTTATAATTCACGATAATTTTTTTGCCGTTTGCATATACGGTTTCCTTCACCTTGTCCGCCAACGTCCTGTGCCCGACGATGAATTGGTCCTGGACGTCGCCGAGCGCCTCGTTGAAGCGCGCGTATTCCTGCGTGACGCGCGAACCCCAATCTTCGTAATTGGTGCTGTAAAAGACGGTATTGTAGGAATTGATAAACTCCTTCGTCTCCGCGGCGGTAAACACGTACGACGGGGCGGCTCCGTACTCGATCTCGCGCAAGAAATCGTTCACGTTCTCTTCCCGGTTGTTCGCGTAGCGGAACGTGTACGACACCAATCCGTGCGTCGCGATCTGCGCGAACGGCACCGCTTCGTCCGTGAACAAGTCGTAGGAATAATCGGATGCCATCCCCTGGACGACGTCGATGTGCGGCAAGGCGTAAAAGTTTGAGCTTCTTCCGATGACGCCGCCCAATTCCTCCTGGATCGTTCGCAGGATCCTCTCCTGCACATCCCTAGCCTCGTCCCGGCCGGATCCGTATTTCGTATTGTAATCGCTGAACAAATGGCCGCCGATTCGGTTCACGGCAAGGCCGTCGACGCCCAACTTCTTGTAAGCGTCCAAATCCGCCTTGATCAGCTGTTCGGCGAATTTGTCGCTGACGACGGAAAGGCCTTCTTCCCCGATCGTGTGTCCGGCCAAATTGACCATCGCGTGGAATTCCTCGCGGAATCCGTTCGCGCCGGTGTTGTTGATGCCGTACACGGTGTCCAAATATACCCGGTAACCGAGACGATGCGCATAGTCCACGAACCGCTTCATGCCGTCGTAACCGCCGATGCGGGAATCTACCGGGAAGGTCGCCCCGAACGAGCTGACGCCCCCCTCCTGCCAACCGGCGTATGTCACCGTCATGTTGCGAATCCCGCCCGCATGCATCGAACCGACGATCCGTTCCGCTTCGGAGGTAGACGTCCCTTTAATGTAGACATCGGACAGCGTCCCCCGTTCCCGGTCGCCGCCGATGATGGAGACGTAGAGCGGGATATCCGAATGTTCGGGCGAAAAACGTTTCAAGCCTTTCTCGTCCATCAAATACTGGCGGTACCGGGAAGCCATGCCGACATAGTCCGTGCTGCCGCTGTCCAGCAAGTAATAGCGCGTCACCCGGTCGCTTCCGAACAATTCGTCTTCGTTATAAGAAATGAACCCCCATTCGACCGGATCGTTCCTTCGCGCGAACTGCAGGAAGCTGGCGCGGAAGTTCGTCTGAGACGCGATCCAGTTGTAATTGCTGAACACGCCCGCGGGGGACGCGACGATGTTCGCGTATTCTTCTCCGTCGTGAAGGACGGCAAGGAAGCCTTTGCCTCCCGACCTCATGCCGAATACGGGCATGCCCACCGGGTTGCGGTTATTGATCAGCCCCGGGAACGTCATGTCTCTCCCGTACACGCGCTCGTCGTAAATTTTATTGACGTTTAGCTTGTTGTCTTTGAACCGGATCAACGCGCCCGGACCGTCGGGAATGAACAAATAGCCGTTCGGATCTTCCTCGGTGTACTCGGCGCCGAAGAACGGATACAGCCTGACCCAGATCAACCCCAGATCCCTTTCGCCGATTCCATCCCGGACGACGGTCGTCTCCACGTAATCCTGCTCGATCTTGACGCGAACCGGAATGGAAAACCCTAATTCCGGCAGCTCGAACGTCATCTCGATGCCGCCCGGAATTTCCCGCATCCCGCTGACCGCGCCGCCCTCGGCGGATAAGCTCGTTTCTTTGGGCTGCAGGATCGGCTTTGAAAAATCGACGTACTGCAGCATCAGCGGCGAAGACAAGTGATGCTTCCATACTTTGGACACCTGCTCGCGTTCCCAATAGTCGGGATCCGGGTACGAGCGATATACGTTCCCGTTGCGTTTATCTTCGACGATGAAATGCCCGGTCGCCTCATGAACCTTCAACCGTAACGTTTCGTTTTCGGCGACCGGGCGAAAATCGCCGTCGGCGGGTAAGCCCGCCGTTTCGTCGCGAGCGGCGGCCGGCGCGGACGCCGCCGGCGCGGCGTTCGCCGTCGCCGTCTCTTCGGTGCGCCACTCGATCTTCGCGGTAGAAGCTATGTATGCGGCGGCGGCGACGAGGACGGCGACGATCGCGACGCGGGGATTCAACAAACGGAGTCGTTTCATCCATGTCATCGCAAAGCCACCTCCCTAAGAACTTCCAGCACGAACGAAATCAAATCGCGGGTCAACCCGACCATAATGAAAATCAGCAGTCCGAGAACCAGCATCGTGGCGAGCGTCAAAATGATATTCATGAGCGTCTCTCCGACGCTGTAATTGTGGATAAACTGAACCTTCCAGAAAATGAGCAGCGCCACCCAAAGAATCATGCCTTGATCGACGAACTGATACACGCTAGATTCCGACAGCGTCATCACGTTCGATACGATCGTCAGCGGGACGCCTACCACGATGTACGGCACCATCGCGTATGCGCTGCCGATGAATATATCTCTCAGCCGCCCCTCGCCACGGTAAATCGAACTGACGAGGTGATTCGCCGCGACCCAGGCGATCCACACGACGAAAAATTGCGTGAAAATCGTATACACATTGACGCGCAAGGCGTTGTTAAACACGAAGCTGGTATGGAACTCGCGAAACAGCATCGAAGCGTACACGAGGAGCAAGATTAGAATCGCGCTCCAGTAACTCCCTTGCCCCTCGTACCGGAGGGCCGTAAACCCGTCGATCGGATGCTTCAGCAAGCGGAACGCATGTTTCATATGCAGCGCGAACTCAGGAAGCTGCCTGCCGTTTCGATTGCGGCGAATGCCCCGCCCGCCGCGCTTCTTCGTCCATTTGTCGAACAGCTGCAGCAGGACGAAGAGGGCGAGAACGCCGCTCGCGATCCACGAGAAGTATTGCTGAAACCATCGCAGACGGATTTGCCAGTACGCTTCGGAATAGCCTTCTTTATCGCCGGCTTCGCGAAACAGCTGCTTCGCTTCTTCGAATTGCTCGTTCTTGTACGCCGCCTGCGCCAACGCCAAAATCGCGGGGTTGAACTGCGGATTCATCCGAAGCACTTCGCGCCACAATTGTTCGCCTTCCTCGTAAAAGCCCGACAAAGTCAACTGGTTCGCTCGGTCGACCAACTGAGCGAATTCCGACATGCGAAATTTTTGGACGATGTTTTCTTGGTCGTCAAGGACGTACAATTCGTTCTTCGAATTGAAATCGAGCGCGACCGGATTTTTCATCAATCCGACTTGAGAGGTGCCGAAATCGGACGGCCCGCCCCAGAAATACAGCAAGTTTCCATTCGGGTCGTAATGCGTAATGTATTTGAATTGTTTATCCGCCACCGCGATATTGCCGTTGCGGTCGACGGCCACATCGATCAACTGCGGCCATCGGGCGGCCGGATTCACGACGGACGTCCGGGCGTCCGATCTCAGATATTCCCCGAACGACCCGGTCGAGCCGCGAAGCAGGTTGATGCCGCGCGTGTTTAACTTCTTCAATTGATTGCTCCTCGCGGAACCGCCGGTCACGGTGTAAATGTACCCGTTTCCATCGGTTGTCAGGCTATTGATCGTCTCCGGTCTTTTCAGCACTTCCCGCTCGTACATCGCGTCGGTATACAGCCATTTCTTCAACGCTTCCAGCGGCGTCAACACCGTACGATTCGTGCCGAAGAACCCTTGAAACCGGCCTTCCGGATCGAGCACGAGCACCCCTTCGTAACTGCCTTGCGACGCCACATACAAAAACCCGCGCTTGTCGACGATGAGTTTCACGGGCGTAAACACGAAACTATCGGAAATAAATTTCGAATCCGGCCGCTCGTACTTCTGCTTCACATGGCCGTTCTGGTCGAGGCGCAGCACTCGTTTGTTGCCGGTGTCCGCCACGAATATATCGCCGTCCTCGGTGACGAATACGCCTTCCGGCTTGTTGAACGGATCTTCCGGGGAGGTCAGATACCTCAGGAACGTCCCGTCCGAGGACAAATGGACGATCCGGTTATTGCCCGTGTCCGCGATATAGATTTCGTCTTTGCCGTCGATAAACAAATCCTTCGGCTCTTTCAAAGAGGATACCGTGCGGACGCCGGGATCGTTCGGATCGGTCACGTACAGATCCGCGCCGATGACGCCCACGGGGAAGTAAGCCGGCTGCAGATATACCAAATGGCCGTAGCTGTTCCTCGTGTACGTCGAATATTTCACGTCGGCGAAAGCCGACGCCGGCAGCATCGCGGTGCAAACGACGACCAAGGCCAAGATCAGGCGCCACCCGCCTCGCTTTAGTATCATGGAAAACCCTCCAAATCCGTTTGACGTCTCTCACTTGATCCCCGAATGCGCCATCGTGTTGATCACCTTGTTCTGAAATGCCAGAAAAATAATGAGATTGGGCAAAAACATGAGCAGCGCCGCCGCCGCCGCCGCCCCCTGCCTGGCTACGTTGTTGGCCATATTGGAAGTGAGCGTCGAGATGAAAAACGGAAAGGTTTTCATCGACTCTTCCTGCATGAATAAAGACGAAGTCTCGGTGTTCCCCCAAGCGTTCTGGAAAGCGATGATGCCGATGGTAGCCACCGCGGGCAAACAGAACGGCAGGACGATCTTCAAGAAAATCGTCATTTCCCCCGCTCCGTCCACCTTGGCCGCGTGGATCAAATCGTCCGGCAGTTGATCGATAAATTGCTTCATTAGAAACACCCCGGTGGGGACGGCCACCATCGGGAACACGTGGCCGAAGTACGTATTCATAATGCCCAGCTGACTGACGACCAAATAACGAGGGATCGAAACCGTCTCCGGGGCGAACAGCAGCGTCAGCAGAATGGCTGCGAACACCGCCTTGTGCCCCGGAAACTTGTGCTTGGATATCGCGTAAGCGCACATGGCGCTAACCGCGGTCACGGCGACGACGGTCAGCGCGGCGACGAACACGCTGTTGAAAATGTAACGCGACATCGGAACGGCCGAATTTTTCGTAATCGCCCACAATTCCAAGAAATTTTGGAACGAAGGATTTTCAACGAAAATCGTCGGCGGGTACAAAAACAGCTCTTGATACGGCTTCAGCGCGTTGTTGAAGATGAACACGAGCGGCATAAGCATAAAGACGCTGAGCAAAACAAGCAGAACCGCCGCGACTCTCTCCGTCGGGCTCAAGCGAAACAGCTTCGAGCTCGTTCGCCACATCCGCACTTTGCGAAGCGCTGCGTTGGCTTGCATTTATTCGTCCTCCTTGGAACCGAAAATTCGCCAGCAAAACTTGTTGGCCACGTACATAAATAGGAGAAGGAATACGGAGAGCGCAGTCGCGTAACCGAGCTCCAGCCGGGTGAACCCGTAGTCGTTAATGTGGTTTACAACGAGATGGCCCGAATATTGCGGCGTCGGATTCATGCCCGACAATTGGGTTCCGATGCCGCCCGCGTTGAACGTGCCGACGATCGCCATCACCGCGCCGAACAGCATCTGCGGCTTCATCGACGGGATCGTGATGTACCAAATTTCTTCAAGGCGGCTTTTGATGCCGTCCAGCCTGCCGGCTTCGTACAACTCTTGATTCACGTTCAAGATGCCGGCCAGCATGGCGAGAAAACCGATTCCCATGCTGGACCACAAGGTGACGAAAATCATCGAATTCATCAAATGCTCTTTGCTCGTCACCCACAAAATCGGATCGTTGATGAATCCGAGATTAAGCAAATAGCTGTTCAAGTAGCCGATTCTGTCTCCGGAGAGGAGCGGCACCCATACGATCGTCATGATGAGCCCCCCCGTAAGCGACGGGGTGTAGATGGCGAGGGCGAACCATTTCCGCGTGACGGACGGCAAAATCGAGATCAGCCACGCCAGCAAAAAGGAAGCGATATATCCTCCGGGACCGACGATCATGGCGAACTTGAACGTGTTCGGCAGCGCGTATTTCATAAAGAGCAAATCCTGGGACAGCATATACCGGAAATTATCCCAGCCGACGAAGCGCGGCGGCTCCAACGAGTTGAACTGGGTGAAGCTGAGCAAAAAGGCGGCGGCGACCGGGATCATGATGAACAGCGTGAAGCAGATCATGAACGGCGCGATAAATATATACGACAACCGGTAGGACCAAATCAGCTTGGCGGTCGACGCCGCTTTCCGCAGCAGCTTGTTTCCGGGAACGTCAGGCGCGCGAAGCTTATTCGCTTCCATCTTCAACATAGCGGTCCACACCTTTCCACGGTTCCGTCACCTGCGGCAAATCCAGCGTTCGAACGACGTTCCCGTTCTTGTCGATCAGATTGAATTCCTGAAACTTGCGATACATCTCTCTCTCGATATCCTTCACGGCGGTCTCGAGCGAGCTTCTGTAATTGATGCCGTCCACGACGGTCCGGTTCCACGCGTTTTGGATTTCGCGGTCCAGGTAGTAAGAGCCGGGGACGTTCGGAACCTGCTTAAACCAACGCCACTGCTCCAAGATGCTTTGGAGGTCGTCCGCTTTCCAAGGCAGCTTGACGAACGCGTCGACGTTGGACGTATTCCAGCGGAACGTCACGCCGTTCACCGTTTCGAGATCGGTGCCGTAGCGCTCCTGTACTTCGGCGGACGTCCACCACTTCAGAAACTCCCAAGCCTCTTCCGACTTCTTCGTCTTTTTGAAGATGACGCCGGTGTCCATGCCCCCGCTCATCCATCGAGCGACCGTCCCGTCGGGCTGCCGCACGCCTGGAATCGGGGCTACGCCCCACAAGCCGTTCAATTCGGGAGCGGCCACCATCAGCTGAATATACGTGTTGATTTCCGAGATGCCGATCGGGTAAATCCCGCTGCGGAACGTCTGATAGAAGCTGGACGACTGACGCTCGACGGCGTGCAAATTGTACAAATCGGTCCACGTCTTGAACGCTTCGAACCCCGTGGGGTTATTAAATCCCGTCTTCATCCCGTCCGCCGTGAAAAACTCCGCCCCGTTTTGGTAGAAAATCGGAGTATACGGAACGGGCGGCATATTCATATTGTTTTGGTGCAGCGTAGGAAGCATTTTGTAAACGTCTTCCCACGTATCCGGAACTTCCAGTCCTAAGCGGTCGAGTATGTCTTTGCGGTAGTACAGCATCTCGAACGTTTGCGTTTCCGGCACCCCGTAATATCCTCCGTCGTAATACAGCGGGGTCCACACGCCCGGTGCAAACCGGTCGTACATCTCTTTAAAATCCGGAAACGTCGACAAATCGTAGAGCGCGTTGCGAACCGCGTACTCGAACGGCAAATCTTGCGATAAGCCGAGCGCGACGTCCGGGGAGATGTCCGCGGCGTTCATCAGCACGAGCAAATCCGATCCCGGCAGCAAATGGACCTTGACCTTGATTCCGGTTTGCGGCGTGAACATTTCGTCGGACAGCTGCTGCAGCAAATTGACGTAATCTCTGCCGCGCTGCACCCACACGTTCAGCACCTCTTCGTCGTCCACATCGGTCAGCCGTTTCTTCGTTTGGAAAGAATGCAGAAAGTTAAAAAACGCGCCTTTGAGGGTTTCCAACATGCTCGGCGTCATTTTAGGAACGTCTTGATCGGCAGGCACAATATAGATCCGATCCAGCTGAAGCGGCTGGCTGTTCAATTGCTGCACGTATTCCGCCAGCTTCCCTTGAATCGACACGAACTTGCCGCTTTCGAACGGAATGTCGTTGACGTCTCTCAGCAGCGTCTCGATATCTTTCTCCACGGTGACAATCCCTTGCGTGACGGCATCGGATCGTCCGTTCACCGCCTCGAGCCGCGCCCTGACGCCGCGCAGTTCGTCGTACACGCCGTTCAGCTGTTCGACAAACCCGGGCAAATCTTTCCTTGTGTTCCATGTTCGATTCGGATCGACGGTGCCGCCCGTCAACGCTTCGATTTCGAGCACCATCTCCTTCAGCTGCGAAATCAAACGTTCCAATTCCGCCGTAAGCGGTTTCACTGGCGCTTGCGTGACCCGCATCGATAACGTGTTCAAGCCCTTCTCCAAGTAAAATTCGAATGGCTTACCGTCCTCGTCCCGCAGCGTAACTCCCTGCCACCCCGTCGAATACGGAAAGCGGTAGGCTTCAAGCTCGGCGAAAGGAACCCTCCCGTTGATCGAGATCGTTCGGAACGACGAACGGTTGGAGGAATATACCTGCAGCGCGCGCATCCCGATTTTGTACAACCCGCTCTCCGGAACCTCGAAGGACCAGGCGATCTCCTGATTTCCAGACGCCCACTGCGTACCGCCGATGACGTTGTACGTAATATTCCCCCTTTTGTACGGCGAGGCGTAAATATCGTTGTCGTACCCTAACGCGATGGAGGAATCGTTTTTCCAGGCCGCTTGCTCCGCTTCGATCCGAATCGGTTCGGTTCCGGAGGCGTTGCCGTTGTCGTGTATGGCGCTGCGCACCGTCTCGTAATCGGCGGTCTCGACCGGCGGTTTCAACGTTACGGATTCGATCGCGACGGGGGAGCTGCCCGCGAAGCGCAGCGTATGCTTCCCCGGCGTCAAGTACCATAAAAGAGGACCCGTGTAAGCACCTGCCGAATCGCGCAGCGCTTCCGTCATCCATGCGCTCGCGTCGATCGTCTTCGGGCGCATCTCGTCGCCGTAGTCGTCCTTCTCCGCCGGAAACTGATCCTGCCACTTCCGATACAGCCGGATCGATCTCGATTCCAAATAGGGATTCCCGCCATCCAGCGCAACGTTCCACGTGATCGGCAGCCGGTTGGCGCCTTCTTGGATCGGGTAGTAAGAAACCTCGATGGCATACAATCCGCCGATTTCGACGTCCATGGCGTATTCGACCCACTCGTCGTTCGCCGCGTTCCAAATGAGGACGTTGTTTTTGCCGCCGTAGGCGCCTACGGAAACATTCGCGTTTTCGGACGTCCCGGCCAACGCCGTGCCGGGGATCGAGATCTGCCCGCTATGGCGTTCCGAAGCCCCTTCCTTTTTCCATGCCTCCAAAACTTCGCGATAAGACGGATCCAGTCCGCCCGGCGCCGCCGATCGGAGCCGTTCGCCGCCCGCTTCGGGACGTTCGGGGGACGCGACTTGTTCGCTCGACGTGGCGGAGACGGCCGGGTGCATGGCCAATGCCGCCGCCAGCGCGATTCCGGTCCAGGTCCGAGCTATTCGCAAGAGCGCTTTCAATTTTACCCCTCCACTGTCATCAAATTATTGCAGCAAGCTTTCGCCCGTATCCCTGTCGAAGAAGATGGCCTTGTGCAAATCCATCGTGAGCGTCAGCGGCTCCCCGTCCGTAAATCGATGTTCCGGGTGCGTGCGGGCAACGAGCAAGGAAGGCGCTCCGATATCCAGATACAAATACATATCGGCTCCCATCAGCTCGTAAATTTTCTGGATGCCGACGACCTGCGCGCGCGGGCGGGCCTCCTTCATCGCGTCGTCCAAATGGACATGCTCGGAGCGGATGCCCAAAACGACCGTTTTATTCGTTTTGTTATGCGCTTTCAATTTTTCCGACTGCCATGCGGGAATTTCGAGATAATAGCGGCTGGTATGAAACTCGAGCAAACCGGAGCCGCCCTCGGCAAGCTTGCCTTCGATGAAATTCATCGGCGGGGTGCCGATAAATCCAGCGACGAACATGTTCTTCGGGTTGTTGTAGATCGTCTGCGGCGTGTCCGCCTGCTGAATGACTCCGTCCTTCATGACGACGATTCGGTGGCCCATCGTCATCGCTTCCACCTGGTCGTGCGTCACATACACCGTCGTCACGCCGAGCTGTTTGTGGAGTTTGATCAGCTCCGTTCGCATTTGCACCCTGAGCTTCGCGTCCAAGTTGGACAGCGGTTCGTCCATCAGGAACACCTTGGGGTTGCGGACGATCGCTCGGCCGAGCGCCACGCGCTGCCGTTGACCGCCGGACAGCTGCTTCGGTTTCCGTTCGAGGAACGATTCGATTTCCAGCACTCTGGCCGCCTTTTTGACCGCGATATCGATCTCATGCTTCGGCAGCTTCCTCATGCGCAAGCCGAAGGCGATATTTTCGTACACGTTCATATTCGGATACAGCGCGTAATTTTGGAACACCATGGCAATGTCGCGATTTTTCGGCGGGAGATGATTGACCAGCCGGTCGCCGATATAAATTTCCCCCGACGTAATATCTTCCAATCCGGCGATCATCCGCAGCGTCGTCGACTTCCCGCAGCCGGAAGGGCCGACCATCACGAGGAATTCCCCCTCGTTGATTTTCAAATGAAAATCTTTAACGGCGTACAATTTATCCTTGCCGTAACGTTTCTCCACATGGTGTAACGTAATGCTTTCCACTGCGACACCCCCTGAAGGTTTTGATCGGTTCCGCCCCATCATTTTCTGGAAACTGATATCGGTTCCATTATACAAGCGATCGGATGACGCGATTATGGGTGAGGTTCATCCATTCTATAGGTCGATTGCGCCGCATTTCCGATGCAGGGATGTTCCAGCAAAAAAAGCGCCCCTGCCGGGAGTTCCCGACAGAGGCGAAAATGTATGGAGTAAAGGGGGAGAAGCCGCATTTCGAAAAATCTTTGCAATTATTGCACTTCTACATCAGTAGTAACGGTCTTCCCGTTCGGCAAGACGAACGAAATCGTGAAGCCGATTAAGTTATTATCCGACGGATTGCCGCTCGTTGGAACATACACGATTTTGTAATCGGGGCCGACATAGATTCGGTCTTGTGTTCCCGCAGCGGTGCCCGGCGCGAATTTGAGGTTGTTAATGACGAACACCCCGTTAAACAACCTGTTATAATAGAGGAATCTATCTACGCCGTTCGACTTTCCGCTATTGACTTCTCCGAAGTTGTGCACGATCGTGATCTGATCCATCACCTTGGCGTCCCACGGATACAACCCGTTCAAGACCGCGCTGTCAACCTTGTTATCCTGCTTCTTCGCTTTAAGTTCGCCCACTTCCAGCGGATCGTATTTGACCGTAACATCTTTGGACAGCATATGACTGCCGTTCGGCGAATTAAACAGAACGGTCAATTTGGACGTTCCGGCGTCGAGTCCGATAATGCGGTCCAATGCGCCGTTCACGGCTACGGCCGACGGATTCGAACTCAACACATTAGTAATCATTTTGCTCGGCAGGACGACTTTCCTCCCGTCAACGTCCTTCGCGCGGATTTCGATCGACGCCCCGAAGTCGTTATACCAGCTGAATTGGTACGTTGCGTCGGTGACGGTCGTCGTGATCCCGCGGTCGTACGTATACTTGCCAATCGCGTACAACGTGTCTTCTTCGACGTCGAATTCGTAGACGAGCGGCGGGTTTACCCCGTCGATCACGTCCGCCACGATCGATGCAGAGGAGAGCCGCTGCACCACCGTTTGATCCTCCGGGTTGATTTTGACGAGCGTAGCGGTTAAGCGGTACGATCCCGTCTTCGTTCGATCTGGAACGAATTCGATGTCCCTATCGGCAATATCCTTGATCTCCTTGATCACGGTCGGAGTGTCTTCGGACAGCGCGACCGCTCTCGTGGTGACGACGGCTCCGGCATCGCCGCTGATTCGTTCGAGCTTCATTTCGACTTTAATATCATGCAGCGCATTTTTGAAATCTTTATTGTATTGATCCAAGATGTCGAATTTCATTTTAGCCGGGGTCGTATTCAGCACCGCTATGCTCGTTTCGCCCCCGTCCACAACGATCGACGACGGTCTTTGATCGGTCGTTTTCGGTTGAATATGCAAATCGAACGTCGCTCGAACCGGCTCGCTGCCGCCGGTCATGATATAAACGTTGATCGAAGCCGGACCGAACCCCGTTATGCTGGCGATTCGTATTTTACCTTTTTCCTTGCCACGATCTTGAACCGCGACGTTTCTATTCACATACGGGGTAACAGTAACATCCGTGCGTACGGCGGGGTTGGCGCCCAGCGTAATCGGTCCCGTGCTTATGATCATCAGTTTGCCGGTCGTTTCGGCATTCACCACTTCGTCCGCCGTCAGCTTGTCGCCGTTCGCGTCCTTCACGATCATTTCGACATACTTATTCGTATCCCCGTCGCTCAACGTTTCGTCCAAATAAGCGAATTCGATGGAAGCCGGCAGCCGAGGCACGGCGACGCTGACCGTCTGCGTTACGGTTTCACCGCTCGCGACCGAGATCAGTTTAACGGTCGATTCCTTGTTACTGTTCAAATTCGGCACAGCGTCCAGCTGCAGCTCGGGGTACCCGTCGTTATCGTAATCGATGAATGGGTTGGCTTGCGGGTCGGACTTGAGCGCCTCCCCGGTAACCAATTTCATGATATCCCTTCTGACCGTCTCGAGATCGCGGACACGGAAACCGTATTGATCCAGTAAGGTCAAAGTCAGGTAAGCGGTGCCGCCCGGCTTCAGCACGGTGTCCTTCCCTTTTATTTTCAGCTCGCCGAGCTCGATCGTCTTCACGACTTGCGGATCGCCGACGGTGAACACTTGGTTGGCGGATACCCCCGACAGCTCGTTCATGAGGACGACCGGTACCGGAGTTCCTTTGGTTACATTTTTCAAGTCGATTTGGAGTGTTTGCTTGCCGGGAGTAAGGACCGGTACGGAGTTGTTCGGGTACGATCCCATCACTTTCACATGAAAACCGTCCGTCTCTTCCCCGTACTGATTTTTCATCTTGTATTCAAGCGTCACTTTCCCCTGCGGAAGCGTGGTCGACGGGGAGACGATGTCGATCGAAGCCAAAGTTTCGTTGTCCGCCTCGAACACGATCTCGCCGACCTCAACGGCGTCCTCCTCCAATCCGACGAGCTTGATCTTGTATTTGCCTTTCGTCAATTTTTTGTCCATCGTAATTACGGCGGACTTCGAATCGTCATCCCATTCGACGGTTCGATTCAGCGACGTGGCGCCGCTCCACACTTCCAAATCGGCTTCGACGTCGACGCTGCGGTTCAGCTTGACGGCGATGAGCTTGGCGCCGATCACTTCCGCTTCGACGATCGAAGCTTTCGCCTCCTCAGGTCTCGCGTCGAAAGCTGCAACCGCTAGCATTTCCCTGGTGGCGGGAACGGTTCCGCCGAACGTTCCGTCCTCGAGGTTCGACATGATCCCCTTCTCCAGCGCTAACGCGACGTAAGTTCTCGCCCAGTCACCCACCGTCTCGTCTTCGACGGGCGCGGTCGCTTTCGCCTCTTCCTCCAGACCGAGCCCTCGGATTAGGAAGGCCGCCAGCTCTTGACGCGTCACCTCGCCGCCCGGGTTGAACAAGGTCCCCTCGGGATCGCTGCCTTTCGTCAGCCCCGCCTCTTTAAGCGCTTCTATGTAAGGTACTGCATATGCGAATTCGTCAGTGACGTCGGAGAAGCTCGATGTTGTAAGCGCTTCATCAATAGGCAACGAAAAAATCAGGGCGATCACTTTCGCAAGCTGCGCGCGATTCATCAACTCGTGCAACCCGAACTCGGTTTCGGTCAAGCCGTTGAATACGCCGGCCCGAATTAACGCGTCGATTTTCCCCCGAACGTCTTCGGGCACATCGGTCAAATCTTCGAAGGAGTCGGCGCTCAGCCCGGCGGACGACGATTCCTCGTGGTCTTCCGACTCCGAAATCGCCTCCTCCGACGTCCCCTCGGCTTGCTGCTCCGCGCCGCTCTCCTCCGCCGCCTGAACGGCTGGAACGACCATGTAAAACATCAGCAAAACAGAAACCAACAAGCTCAATTTACGAAATCCCATCATCTCTACTAGCCTCCCGTCTAACAAATGGAATGTTCCGGATCTGGCATCGTTTGCATCCTCATTGTATCTCGCTTGTATGCAAAAGTTAGGGGGGATGTTCGACGATTGTATAGGTCGATTCCGCTTTTCACCCGACCGATATTTCCCCGTCTTCCGTTTCCTGGAAATTCTTCCGGTACTGCTTCGGCGTAACCCCGGTCTTTTTGCGGAACAGCGCATGGAAAAACTTCATATCCTGGTACCCGACATGGTTTGCGATTTCGTGAATCGATATATCCGTCGACTTCAGCAAATCGCAGCATTTTTGAATGCGCACGTTCTGCAAATACTGGGTAAACGTCAGCGAGGTCGATTTTTTGAACAAGCGCTGGAAATGGCTGGAGCTCATGTAAAAATAATCGGCTACCGTCTGTACCGTAATATTTTTGGAGTGATTGTTTTTAATAAAATCCACGATATCGTCCAGTTGGCTCTTGGGGGTAGGCAGCGCGCCGTACGTCATCTCGAAGCGCCGCATCAACGTCAAAATTTGCGCGAGCTGCGTGAACAGCATAATGCCGTAGCCCTTGTTTTTATTCAGATATTCCCAGTGCATGTCTTGGAAAATAGACAGAAATCTGTCGTGTTTGTCTTGAAAATGCAGCCACCGCGCGGAACACGTTTCCGGGCTGAAAATCATATCGCGGATCCCGGACTGTTCTCCGAAGTTATGCTCCCAATCTTGCAAGACCGAAGCGCGGAAAATGCAGTTGTAGACGACAAGCATTTTATCTTGCTTCGGTGAAGGCGGCCGAAACACATGCGCGGTGCCGACCGGAATGAGAAACACGTCCCCGCGCTTGACGGACAGCACCTGCTCCTCGATGTAGTGGTAACCGCTTCCTTCTCCCACAATGCAGATTTCGACGAAATCATGCGTGTGCAGGCTGGTTTTGAACGATTCTACTTCCCGATTTACAAAAATGTCGTCATCGTGTTCGAAGAAACGCTCGCCTTTTAATTGTTCGATTCTTCCGTTCATGATTTCCACCCCGGTTTCATAACGCGTAAATTGACCTTGATGCAATCACAAACTAGTTGTGTCCCCGTTCGATCCAATCGCTTTCCATGCGCACGTATTTAATCCCCTTGCGCAAATAAGAGAAAGCGATGTGGATGCGTCCGTCTCGCGTTTGCATAATCGAAGGGTACGAATACCCGATTTGCGAATCCTTGTACTCAAGATCGGCCGTTTGCACGTTTTTCATCAGCGCCAAAGGCCAGGTGTTCCCGTCATCCTCCGAAACGGCCAGCGTCAGCGGAGTGCGGAGCGGTTTTTTGCGCCATTCCCCTTTCCGTTCGATCCAACGGAACTGATCGCGTTCCATCGTGGCGTTGTTGAACACGATGGCGATCCGGCCGTCCTGCAGTTTGACCGTCTGCGTGGAAGAGTTGTTGTTCGGCAGTTCGCTCTTCGCAGGTACGGACCAGGTTCTCCCGTGATCGCGGGAGACGCTCGTGTAGATCCGGTCGGCCTGCCGGCTGCGATACATCGCGAACAACGTCCCGTCGTTCCGTTCGACCACGTTCATTTGCACCCTGTGGACGCTGCCCGGCACTTCGAATTCCTGCCACGTTTCGCCTTGATTCGCGCTGATTTTGACGACGCTGTAATGTCCTTCGCTCGTACAATAGTACGCCGGCAGCAGCCACTCTCCGGTTTGCAGGACGATCGGCGGATGGCGGAGAAAGATGCCGGGCTTGTCGTCGAACAGCACGCGCGGCTCGCTCCAGGATTGACCTCGGTTTTCCGAAGTCCTGACAACGACCCTGGACGTTTTTTGATTGTGCGGCTCGTTGGACGTATGGAACAGCCATAGCAACCCGCTCGGATCTTGGAACAGCACCGGATTTTGTTCGGACCGTTCGGGATCTCGCGTCAATTCGTCCGGCGCCGTCCAGCGGTCTGATCCCGCGGGCAGCCTGGACATGACTACGTTCGTATCGGGGTTGCCTTCCCCGCTCCCCGAAAACCAGACGCACAGCAGATCGCCGTTGTCGAGCTCCAACAGATTAGCGGCATGGTTGTCGTTCTCGTGCGAAATCGGCAAGTACGCTTCGACGATGCTCGGATCTTTGTCCGATGCGCGGATCACTCCGTCAAACCGATTCATGTCATTAATTCCTCCTTGTTATCGTTACCGGCAGTTCCTTTAACGGCGTCATGAACCGGCGGCCGGCTTCGCCGCGTGCGAATGCGTTGTCAATTCCCCCCTGTCCGTAGTGCCCTGCATCCGGCAGCGCGCGGTCAGTCCCTTCCGCGGCCGAGTTCGCGAAGCGGCAGCTCTACCCGGCTCAGCGCGGCGCTCGAATACACGAGTTCGCCGTCGACGAAAAGACGGTACCCTTCTTCGATTCCCGAATCCTCGCGGACGCCGGGTTTCCGGTAGGTGATCCGAATTTGCAGCCCTGCGGCCTTCACGCGGTCCAAGCAAAAGTAATCCAAACCGGCGTCCACGGGATCGAGGACCAACCGATCGCTCTCGACGGACAAGCCGGCGACATGGGAGACAACCAAATCGATGTAAAACGAATGATTGTATTCATGCTCGTCGCTGAGCGGTTCGCCGGTTTCGCTGTTGTAATGCTCCACGAGTCCCGGTTGGTTCAAGTCCCGATGAAAGAAGTGGAGGAACGAGTACTCCCGCAAATAATAGGCGAATTGACGGTCGAAGCGGTGATCTCTCCGCTTGCTCTCCTTCGCGAGCGCATCGAGCGCGATGGAATTCGTGTAAGGCCATGTCGGACCGTCCCAGACGCACCCGTTTCGGCCTTTGACGAAGTGCCCCATCCATCCCCCTTCTTTGGCGTAGGCGGGGCAATCGGCGGAGACGGACGGGAACGGACATTTCGTGCGAAACTCCTTCTCGTCGAACAAATGATGGATCAACCCGTCGTATCGTTCGTCGAGCATTTGCGCCCAGGCCGGGTAAAAGCCGACGATGTTTTTGACGAAAGCCTTTTCATCCGTTTGGTGGTGAAGATCGTAAAAGAAGCTCGTCTCCGCATCCCACATTTTCCCCAGCACGTCTTGCTTGATCCGCTCCGCGATGCCGCGGAAGACGGCCGCCTCCGGATCGCCCAGCTCCTCGCACAACCGGGCCACGCCGAGGGCGTTCAAATAATGGTACACCGTCCGGTCGACCCGCTTTAGATGGGTATATGTCTCCGGATCTTTCGGATTTTTCGGGTAATTGTGGAAATACCAATAGCTTGGTTGATATTCCTTGCCCGTGCGCGTGTGCCGGTATTCGATCATCAATTCGTCCCGCTCGTTGCCGTGAATGCTTTTCCACAGCCATACCTGCTTTTTCAAGGAAGGAAGCAATCGGCGCATCGTTTCGGCGTTTCTATGCACCAAATACAGCTGATACGCGGCCCAACAAACGAAGTTGGCGAACGAGTGCATCTTTTGGTCCACCGTCAGGCACACGAACAATCCGTCGTCGACGGCGCCTTCTTTCATGTTGTTCAAGGCGCCCTCGCTAACCGTCGGCTCGTGATACCACCTGGCGTCCGTAATATGCAGCGGGACCGATAAGTTGATCAGCTTGCTGAATTCCCATCCGCCCTTCCCGAACGGCGTTTTGCTCTTCTTATGCGATCTTCCCTCGTAAAACAACGGGTGCTGGAGCAGCCCGTACCGCGGATCCGCCAAATTGTGGCGAAGCAGAAACCAGCGGTACGCCCAGGTTCGATCCAGCAGCGGATCGCTGCTGCGGAAGACGGGAGCCTTCTCGAACCAGGCTCCGTACGCCGTACGGTATTCGGCGAAAACTTGTTCTGCCGTGTCTCCCCGATTCGCGTAGCGCGCAGCTCGTTCCGCCAGCCGGTCCGGCAGGTCCAGTCCCCGAATCCCCAGCGCGGCCGCGACGACGAATTGCCGGGATTCGCCGGGCTTCAGCCGCACCTCAGTAAGCAGCGCCTCGTCGCTCGCGGCCAAGACGGCATCGATATCGAAGCTGTAATGCTCTATGGGGAACGAGCCGTAGAGCTGCGCTTCGCCGCGCTTGCCGAAGTTCCGTTCGAACGTCGCCAGCCGAAGCACAAGATCTTCGCCGCTCCGGTTCGTCCACGTCTGACAGGAAACGGCGCAATCGTCCCAAGTGATAAATTTCCGTTCCGTAAAATGCAGAGCGCTGCCTTCATACTCTAGGAACAGATGGCTCGGGTACCATTCGGCACGGCACGGTTCGAAGCTGTCCGTTGCGCTATTGTCGACGGTAAACAGCAGCGGGATATTTACTTTATGAATGAAATCGAACCGGCCGGAAAATCCGGGTTTCGGATCGACATAGTCCGCCCATAGCCGAGCGCCCGTCGAACCGAGCAGCAGCGAACCGGGCCGGGTGCGAAGCGATTTTTTGCCGGCGGCCAGCCGTTCGTCCCAGTGCGCGATAGACATGGCAGTTTCCCCCTCCTCCGTCGTGCCGGATATCGGTGATGAAAGCGTTTTTTTATTTATACCCTTATTATAACTGCCTTTTTTATCCTGTTAATGCCATTTCTCCCTACAACTATAGGTGTATCGTGCTTAATTCGAAAGCGTTAGTTTCCAAAAGGCGATCCGCTCTCGTCTCCACGTATACGTAATGTAAATATCGTGTCCGTTCGCGATGACGGCCGGGTATGAATATTGCTTTTCGCCCCGGTCCAGCTCGAACTCGTGATCCCAGGTCATCCCGTTATCCTCGGACACGCGAAGGACGAGCGGCGTTCGCGGACCTTTCGTGCCCGTTTCCGGCCGCACAGGATTGTACACCAGCACGAGACGGCCGTCGTCCAGCTTCGCCAGATCGATGCCGCTGTTGTTGTTCGGAAGCGGCGTCGGGTACGCGGGGCACCACGTTTTCCCCCCATCGGCGGAATCGCTTCGGTAGATGGAGCCTTCCGTGCTGCGCGTCAGCATATGTACGACGCCGGGGGCGGACTCCCATAACGTCGGCTGAATGATGCCTTTGCCGATCAAGCGGCTGTGGTCGAGCGGCACCGTTTCGCTGCGGACCCACGTTTCCCCGCCGTCGCGGGAGATGTCGACGAAGGCGTCCCAAGCGGGCTCGACCGACGCCGGCGCTACAATCGTGCCGTTCCGTAAGACGATCGGCTTGTTTTTCACCGGCCCTCTCCCTCCCGAGCGGTCGCCTTCGACCAACGGAACGGGGGCGGACCAATGACGGCCGTCGTCCGTCGACCTCATGACCATCGTCGTCCACTCCGCTATGCTGTATCCAACCTTGTAATATAGAAACAGGACGCCGTCCCGTCTTCGGAACAGAACGGGATTCCAGTGCGGCACGCCTTCCTCGTCGGCTACCTTCTCGGGGGGCGTCCATCCGCCTTTCTCCCTTCTTGCGGTCCATATCGCGACATCGCCGGCCCGCTCTCTCGTTCCGCCGAACCAAGCGGCGATCACTTCGCCGTTCGGCAGAAGCTCGAGCGTGGAAGCGTGGCAGCTTAGGAACGGCCGGTCCTCCTCGAAAATAAATTCCTTCACGCAGTTTACGTATTTCATGCATAGTCTCCTTGTCTATATGTGCCGACCTCAGTGAATCGGTACGATATCGTATCGCTGCCCCGGAGCGGTTCGGAATGCGACCAAGCCGGCTTCGATGACCTCGGTCTCGACGTCGCGGCCCTCCTGCCGCACTCGGACCGGAACGCCGGCGCGCAGCCGGCAGCCGCCGCCGGACGCCGAGGTCACCGCCGCGCGGCTGAGCGAACCGCGCTCCCATGCGATATCGACGAGATAACCGCCGCGCGCTCTCAGCCCCGTCACGCTTCCCCGGTTCCACCGCTTCGGGAGCGCGGGGAGCAAGTGCACCGCGCCGTCATGGCTTTGAAGCAGCATTTCCGCGATGCCTGCCGTACCCGCGAAATTGCCGTCGATCGAAAAAATGTCCATCTTCACCTTCGGATGCCGATGGGCGTTCATCAAATTCGGATGCAGCCCGCCCAGCAGCTCCGTCAAGAAATGGTCGGCGGCGTCTGCCTCCTCCAGCCTTGCCCACAGGCTGATCAGCCAAGCGCAGCTCCATCCCGTGTGTCCCCCGCCGTGTGCGAGGCGCCGTTCCAGCGACTTGCGGCAAGCCTCCGCCAGCTCGGGATGACGGCGGAGCGTGATCCGATCGCCGGGATGCAGCGCGAACAGATGGGCGGTATGACGGTGTCCCGGTTCGGACTCTTCGAAATCTTCGTCCCATTCCTGCAGTTGACCGTACCGGCCGATCCGGAACGGAGGAAGGCGCGAAAGCGCCTGCTCCAGCTCGGAACGGAACGCCTCGTCCGTGCCCAAAATTCGGCAGGCTTCGATGCAGTGTGCGAATAAAGAGCCGATGAGCGCCATGTCCATCGTCGACCCTTTCGTCACGCTGCTTTCTTGTCCGTCCCCCGCGATAAACATATTTTCGGGAGATGTCGAAGGACATGTGACCCAATACCCGTCCTCGTCTTCCACCAGATAGTCCACGCAAAACATCGCCGCTTCCTTCATCGCTGGGTACCATCGTTCGAGGAACGCCCGATCCCGACCGAATGCGTAATGCTCCCATATATGGAGGCTCAGCCACGCGCCGGCCATCGGCCAGAACGCCCAGCTCGGCGATCCGCCGCTGGGAGTCGCGGTTCTCCAAATATCGATATTGTGGTGCGCGGTCCACCCCCGGCAGCCGTAATGCACGCTGGCGACTTTGCTCCCCGTCGTTCTCAGATCGTCGATCAAATCGAACAGCGGAAGATGGCATTCCGCCAAATTGCACACTTCCGCCGGCCAATAGTTCATTTCCAAATTAATATTGGTCGTCCAAGCGCTGCACCAAGGGGGCTGAATGCGATCGTTCCAGATGCCCTGCAAATTCGCCGGCTGGGTTCCGGGACGGGAACTCGCCAGGAGCAAGTATCTTCCATACTGAAAAAATAAAGCCGCAAGCCCGGGGTCGTGCTCGCCGTTCTTGACCGCTTCGATGCGGGCGTCGGTCGGCCGCTCGCTACGATCCTCTTCCCCGATCTCGAGCGCGACCCGGCGGAACAGTTCGGCATGATCGGCGGCATGGCGCTCCTTCAATGCGCGATACCCCAATGCCGCGGCTCGCTCCAGCCGTTGGGCGCACCGGCTGGCGGAGCGTTCCGCGTATGCCGAAGGATCCTTGTCGTATCCGGCAAAGCTTGTGGAAGCGGCCAGCAGCAGGACGATTTCGCCCGAACCGCTGACGCGAATTCGGCCGCCGCTGACCTCCACCTTGCCTCCCGGCGCCGCCGCGTGCAGGACGACATCGAACGCGATGCCTTTGTTCTCCGCATAATGGACGGGCTCCTCCGTTCGGACCGTGTTCGGAAGCACATGCGCGGGCGATCGCCCCGACATTGCGATCCGATCGGCGCCCGCCTTCCGCACCGAATACTGCAGCGGGCTGCTCAGCGATACCGTGAACGTTTGTTTGGCTTCGCTGTACAACCTCACCGCCATGACCTGGTCAGGGGCGGATACGAACACTTCGCGGCTGCAAGCGGCGCCGTTCAGACGGTAGGACACCCGCGCGACGCCTTCCGTCAAATCCAATTCCCTGCGGTATTCCGTCATTTCGCCGGCATCTTCGAACTGCAGTTCCAGATCGCCCAGTGGCAAATACGATTCCGTCCAAGGCCCTTGCATGTAATGCTCTATGGTTCGTTCCGCTTCGACGTACTGCTTCGCGAAGACGAGCTCCCGGACGCGGCCGAGATGCCGAATCGCATCGTAGCGAACCGGATCGCGCGGTTCTCCGGACCAGAGCGTCTCCTCGTTCAATTGGATCCGCTCGCGGCGCGTCCCGCCGAACACCATGCCGCCCAAACGGCCGTTGCCTACCGGAAGCGCCTCGATCCACCGCTCGGCCGGCCTTGCGTACCACAATTTCAGCTTGTTGTCGGACATGTCTCCCCTACTCCTCTCCCTGCCGCTTTCCCTATTTCAACGGCAGCGGCATATCCGTACGTTCGGATTCCGGCTCCTGGACGGACCTAACGACATGCAGCAACGCGAGCGGCGCAGGATCGTTCGTCAGCGCCAACCCGTCCGCCGTAAACCATCCGTCGCGGTATCGATTGCGGAGCAGCCATTCCCCCGCGCGGATCGCGTATTCGAGGTACTCGGCGCGTTCCGTGGCGCGGTGAAGCTCCAGCATGCCGTACACGAGCCGATGGTCGGCCTCCTTCGGGTCCGGCAGCCGAACCGTCCCGGCGCCGCCTTCGCTCTCCCCGATATCGCCGATGCCGAGACCCGCCGCGATGTCTCTCGCCATTCGCCACAGGAACGGGTCGCCGGACGCGCGGTACCCCGCCGCGTACATCCAAAAAAAATCGACGCTCGCGCGAATCGGACCGAACGCTCGTCCCTTCGGCCCGAAATACCCGTTGCGGTCGAGCGTCAACCCTTCGATGCTCCAGCCGTCCGTCAGCATCGGCGCAAAGCTGTTGTCTTGCCTTCGATACGACTTGTCGCCCCAAGCGGCCATCTCTTCGCTGGACCAGCGAACGAACTCCTCGCCGGCCGCGCCGAGCGTCTCCCCGATCGCCAGCTGGCATCGCTGCACGACCGGCCGAGGCTTAAACAGCGTCCCTTCGTAAACAAGGTGCCCTTCCGGAATGAGCGGCGCCAATTGGTACTGCGCGCGGTCTCCGCGAACCGACGGCCCGTCGCACCACGCGTTAGCCGATTGGCTGAATTGGTACCCGCTGATCCCGACCCCGTCCTGCCTCGTGTCCACATACCGTTTCGCCAGCCGTTTCGCCCAAGCGAGCGGATGCGGGTCTTCGGACAAATGCGACAGCATCGCGGCGGCATAATACAGGTCGCTTCCGGTGTTGACGAAGGTCAATCCTTCCCCCCAGAAGAACACGTCTCCCCCCTTGTATTCGCTGCGCCAAAGCGGCCCGAGGGGCGTGTTGTAAGGCCCGTGACGGTTGAAGTCGAGAATCGACCAATCGATCACATGCGCATTCCAAAACGCCTCGATATAGGCGCGGGTCGATGCGGGGTCCGCCGCCCACATCAACTCGTAGTCCGGATAATGGAATTTCAGCTCGTGCACCTTCTGCTTGTCGGCGGCGAATTCGATTCTTTGATGTTCCAAGTCGTAAGCCGTGTGGCCGCCCCAATGGATCAGACCGCTATCGTCGACGTGATGCCGGAACAGGTGACGCAACGCCGATTGCGCCGCCTCCGCGTAAGCGGGATTCTCCGTCAGCCGGGTCAATCCGGCAAGCAAACGCAGCCAATGGTGTTGGCTGGCCGTGTTCGAGAGCACGGCGTCCTTGCGTACGTGGTCGGTGTCCACCCGCGCCGGCAGACCGGCGGCGGCGTCCACCCCGTTCGCGAACAACGGCGTCGAACCGTACGGGTCTCGAGCCGCCTTCATCATGCGGTCCGCGTGGCTGACCGCCGCTTCGAGCAGCGCGCCAGCACGCTCCTTCCATGCCGATGTGCCGGAGCTCCATCGATTCCCGTCCATGCCGCATCCCCCCATAATTGAACGTTTCTGCGAAACGAACGTAGTTATTCGAACAGCCAATCGAGCGTGTCGACGCCGTCGTTGCGGTGTTCCACGTCCCGAGGCCGCAGCGACTCGTCTTCGCGGATGACGCCGAGCAGAAGGTACGCCCCTTTGCCGAAATCCAGCGTATGCCGCCCCGCTTCATAACGAATTGCGTGAACGTTGACGGAAGGATAAGCGAACAGGCGCAGCCCTTTGCGCAAAATCGGCATATATCCGCCCCGGTCGTCCGCGTGCGTATTTTCCTCCAACCTCGGGGGCTGCAGCCATTGTTCATCCGTCGAATTGAAATACCCGACCAACACGTGAGCCGGCTGCGGCAGCTCGATCTCCACTGCACGGCCGGCCGCGGCCGCCTCCCGTTGGCTGAAGCGGATCCCGGTGAGCCCTTCCAGCTCCTCCGCGCAGCCGGTAATCCGCGTATCCCCGTCCGTGAACGCGAATGCGCCTTTCTTCAGCACGTACGTCTCGGCGCCGGTCGAATGCAGCGCGAACGGCGCTTCCCGGTAAGCGGCGATCCGTTCTTCCTCGCGCCGAAGAGCCTCCGGCACGACGCCGGACGACAGTTCGCCGACATGCCGGCGGAAACGCTCGAGCTCTTGTTCGTACACCGGCAAGCATTCGCTCCAATGCCGGAAGGCGAACCCGTCTCGGATCGGCACTTTGCGCTGCGGCGTCTGCATGCTGTTGGCGTAGAAATACGTCCGTTTCGTGATCACCGTGAGCTCTCGGTAATGTTGAACGCTCTTCTCCAGATGGGAAAGCGCTTCCCTAAGCAGCTCCGCATGATCGAAGCACGTCTTTCTCGGCAGGTGCTTATACGTGAGCACGGCGATCGCCGCCCTTACTTTGTGCGAATAGAAATACACCATCCGACGGATCGCCTCCACGTCGTCGGCCAGCCGCTCGAACGATTCGCGGTCTCGGGCCGCGAACGCGCGCGCCGCTTCGATCGCGGCGGCCGCGGTCTCCGCGTGACGTTCCGCGTCGGCGATCGTCTCGGGCGGCGTCTCCCCGATATGCGGTTCGCCTGACAATTCCTTGACTACGTATTCCTCGAGACGTTCGCCCTGCGGCGATTGGGATTCCCATAAATCCGGCCACGGCATGTGACGGTCCGGGTTCGTCAGCTGGCTCATCGTCATGCCAAGGCTCATCGTTTGCCGATTACCTTCGGTAATGCCGAATCTTCGCAGCAGCTTCGGAGCGCACTCGCCGAACGCATCGTACGCTTCCAGGATCGCCGCGCCCGCCCGAGAGCTGCCGAATCGCCGGCCGATCGTATCCTTCCAGTACCGCCGCTCGGCCTCGGGATCGCGGTCAGGATTCCAGGCGTACCGGAACCATGCGGCGAACCAAATCCAATCCCGATCCATCTGACGCAGCCGCGGCTCCGTCCGGTCCGGCGAATACGGCCAATCCCAGAAAAACAGCGGATACAGATGGAGGCCGTTCGCATGGAGGCGATATTTCGCCGCTTGCATGCACTTTTGGATGAATGCCGGCGAGCCGTAACGGAACGGCTCCAGATTGGCCAAAATATGGACGTTGATGATATGCACCGATCGATGCGAGGCGAGCTGGCGATGAATGTCCTGCCACTTGCCGCGCGGCGTCCAGGTCGTCAGCGATTCTCCGTTGTACTTCGCTTCCGTATACAAGTTCGGATACAGCGGCAGCGCCGCTTCGACGACCTTGTTCGCGTCGATGGCGTGCGAGCGCAGGATGACCGGGGGGAGCTCCTTGACGCCGGACTGACGCAGCCCATCCCGGATGCCCTCCAGAATCGTTCCGGTAAACCACTCCGCCCCATACATTTGCCCCTGCAGCGCTTCCCCGAGGCAAACCATCAGCCCCGCGTTCGGATACGCGCTCACGAACGCCGCGAGCGACTTCTTGTAATAATCGCTCGTGATCGGAAGAGGCTTCGGTTGATGCAGCTTCAACCCGTGCTTCTGCGCGAACGGCAGCGGGATGTGTATGTTGTAAAATTTCATTACGACCCAGATGCCCCGCCGGCCCGCTTCTTCCGTCAACCATCGGAACGTATCCGCGTTCAGCGCGAATTGCTCGTCCGTCACCTCGAGCGCTTCCGGATACTCTTCCAGCCTCACGAGCGAGGAGAACGGATGGCCGCTCCACAGGTAAATGACATTGCAGCGCTCTTCCATTAGCATATCGAGGAACTCCGTCCACAGCGTCCGGTCGTAAAACCAAGGAAACCGGTCGGGCGTGATCGGATATTCGTACGTCTGACGGGGCGGTTCGACCGTCATCTTCTGCAATCCGATCGCCGGACCCCGCAGCCGAAAACGGGGCGCATCCCCGAACGCGAGATCGTTCGGCAGCTCCCCGGCGATGCGGATTCGGCGCGCAAGCTCCTGGCAGCCGTAAAGCACGCCGGAATCGTCTCCTCCGGAAACGGCCAGCAAATCGCCGGGGACCGACGCAAGATAAAACCCCTCGCTCCCCGGCGCGTCCGTATGATACAGCAGCACATCCCGCTCTTCCAACCCGCGCAAAAACTGCGACGCGCCGCGATTGCCGGCGTAAATTTTCCTTCCCTCGCCGGTTCGGTAACGGTCCCACTCCCAAAGCTCCGAATTCTCGTACACGTGATAACCGCATTCCTGCAGCGCAGCCTTCAGCAAATCGAGACCGTACCTTACCCTCGGCGAGGGATTTCTGTCGTATCCGAGACAAATATTGTCCAACGCGGACCTCCTTTCTGCTGCCGCGTTCATTGAATCTCTTCCTTTATGTAGCCTAATTCTTTGTAACGCCGGAGCAGCGTTCTAAGCTCTTCCTTCAAGGCGGGTTCCGGCGGGGCGATCGGAGGCCGGCACGGACCGGCGTTCAGCCCCATCATGTTCATCGCTTCCTTAAAAACGGACGGCAGCGTCGCTCGCTTGTACAGCTCCGACAACGGCCGCAGTAGCGATTGCGCTTCTTTCGCCGCGGGAAGCTCCCCGTTTTTCCATCGGGCGTAAATCGCGGTCATCAGCGCCGGAACGACGTTCGCCGAGCCGCTGACGCCTCCCTTCCCGCCTGCGGCGAGCGTCCACAGCAGCAACGAGTCGGAGCCGGACAACACCGCGAAGTCCGGCGTCGTTGCGTGAATATATTGTAAGATCGTGTCAAAGCTGCCGCTGCTGTCTTTGATCCCGACGATATTCGGAATGCTCGACAACTCGGCCACCGTCCTCGGTTCCAGGTGGACCCCCGTGCGTGCCGGGAAGTTATACAGCACGATCGGCAGCGACGTCCAGGAGGCAATGCTCTTGTAATGACTTATTAATTCCTGCTGTGTCAACGGCAGAAAATACGGCGTGATGATCGACAGCGCGTCCGCCCCGACGGCCTCCATCCTTTCCGACAGCTCCGCCGTTTCCTTCGTGCCGATTCCCCCCGTGCCCGCGTAAACCGGAACTCTCCCTCTCGTTTCGTCGACGACGATCTCCACGATGCGGATCTTCTCCTCCGCCGTTAACGAAAAAAACTCGCCGTTCGTTCCCAAACAAAACAAGCCGTCGGCCCCCGACTCGATAAACCGGTTGACGAAACGGCGGAGCGCGGGCTCGTTCAGTTCATGTTTTTCCGTGAACGGCGTGATCAGCACCGGAATAACCCCTTCAACACGCAGCATTATGATCCACTCCTTTGAGTTTCAATTTATTATGAAAGTCGAAGGCAGTTATAGGGGGTTTTACCCACGTTTATAGGTTGTTTTGCCCTTTTTCCCTTCCGCTTCGAACGGTCTTCAAACTAGCAACAAACAACCTATATTTATGGAATGAACCCCCTATAAACAGTAAACTCTCTTTCCGTACAATGTCTTTGTAAGCGCTTCTAAATCTCTGGAAAGGCGGGTGGCAGCGCAATGCCGCGAAAATCCGAAAATCGTTCTAACGGAGGGGAAACGCCATGAAGAAGCTATGGCTGCGTATTTTATTCATTGTTCTAGCCGTGTCGGTCATCGCGTCGCCTGCTCTGGCGGCACACAGCGGGGTCTCGAGCGCAACGACCAAGAAGGCGGCGGCGAACGCAAAGGAAGTATCCCCCAAAGGGAAGAAAATGGCGATCGTCGGGCGAACGGGCGGGAAGGCGGCGGAAGATCAAGCCATCGCGAAGCACATGAGGACGCTCGGCTTCAAGGTTACGCTCGTGGATGAAAAGAAAGTAACCGTCAAATCGCTGGAGACATACGATATCGTCTACTTCAGCCCGACCATGAACGAAAAGTATTTGAAAGACGGGCAAATGAAAGGACTGAAAGTGCCGCAGATTTATGGCAAACGGCAGGGACTCGCGGGCATTAAGTTAGTTCCGCCGCCGGACCCGAAGGACGATCCCGACGAGGATGCTTCCGACAAGAAAGACAAAATCAGGTCGATCAGCTTCGCGGACGCGAAGCATCCGATCGCGAAAGGGTTTAAAGGTCAGGTGGAAGTGTTCCGGAAGGTGGAGGCGAAGGAGAAGCTTACGCAGCTCGGTGTGGCCGGTCAAAAAATCGGCAAAAACGCGAAAGTGATCGCTACGGTGGCGGGACAACCGAAAGAGGCGTATATCTTCGTATACGAGAAAGGATCGAAAGCGGATGACGGCTCGGTCGTACCGGCGCGCATCGCTTATGCGTTCGGAAACATCGGTTTCCATGAACAGCTGACCGACAACGGCTGGAAGGTCCTCTCCAACATCGCCCTTTGGGCATTGCAAAAACCGTAATAACGCGGAAGACCCCTCGTCTGAGAAGACGAGGGGTCTCTGCTATTGCGCCCGATGCGTCGATAGGCGAACGTTAAGCTCGGGCCGAAGCACGATGCGCTGCTTGACGGAGTCGGCGTTCGCTGCGTTCTCGATCAGCAGCTTGAACGCCTGCTTGCCCATGCTGGCGATCGGCTGCGTTACCGTCGTCAGCGGCGGATCGGTTACCGTCGCCAAGATCGTGTCGTCGAACCCGACGATCGACAGCTGCTCCGGCACGCGAAGGCCGAGCTGCTTCGCCGCTTGCAGCGCCCCGATCGCCAGCACGTCGTTGCAGCAAAAGATCGCCGACGGCCGGACGGGCCGGTCGAGCAGCTCGAACGCGCCCCGTCTTCCTTCCTCGATCATAAATTCGCACGTGACGATATCGCCGTCGTCGAACGGGACGTTCATTTCCGCGAGCCCCTGCTTAAAGCCGCGAATCCGCTCGCGGCTGCTGCTCACTTTCAGATTTTCCGCCAAGATCGCGATCCGCCGATGCCCGAGCTCCGCCAAATGCCGCGCGGCCAGCACGCCCCCGACGTAGTCGTCGGCCACGACCGTGTCGGCTGCCTGCGCGGCGCTCTCGCGCGCGATCAGCACGAACGGGATCGACTTCGACTGAAGCCGCTCCAAGATGCCCGAGTCCTCGACGCCTGTGCCGATGATCATGCCGTCCACTCGCTTCTGCTCGAGCAGCGTAATGTACCGTTCCACCCGTTCGTCTTTGTTGTCTGTGCTGCAAATGACGACGCTGTAGCCAGCTACGTGCGCCTCGTCCTCGATCGCGCGGGCGATTTCGGCGAAGAACGGGTTGGAAATATCGGGGATCAGCAGGCCGAGCGTGAACGTTTTCTTCCCCATCAGGGCGGAGGCGATGACGCTCGGCTGATAATTCAGCTTCTCCATGATTTTGAATATTTGCTCGCGCCGCTTTTTGCTCACTTTGCCCTTGCCGTTGATGGCGTTGGAGACGGTCGCGATCGACACGCCGGCTTCTTTGGCCACGTCGTAAATGGTCGCTTTCATGCTTGCTCCTCTGGCGTTCAAACTGGGGGCGGCGCGCGGCCGTTCCCTTGCCGTTATTATGCGCGTTCCGGGCAGAGCTTGCAATACGCCGCTTACTTCGGTCCCGCCGTCATGATCCATTCATGGTCGGGGTCGTTGTGAAATTTCCAGGTGCGAGTCGGACCGGCCATCACGTTCAAATAGTAGACGTCATACCCGGGCGGCGCCGACACGGGATGATAACCGCGAGGAACGAGCACCGCTTCGCCGTCCTTCACGACGAGCGTCTCGTCGAGCGAACGGTCGTCGGTATACACCCGCTGCACCGCGAACCCCTGCTCCGGCTTCACCTTGAAATAGTACGTCTCCTCGAGCAGCGACTCCTCCGGCAGCGCGTCCCGGTCGTGCTTGTGCGGCGGATAGCTCGACCAATGCCCGTTCGGCGTGAACACCTCCACGACGAGCAGGCTGTCGGCCGGCTCCCGCTCCGGCAAAATGTTGTGTATGCGCCGTTCGATATTGCCATAGCCGCGAATTTCGACGCCGACCTGCTCCGGCGCGATGAGGCGCGCCGCATGTCCGCCGCGGCCCGGCGCCGTGCAGATCGCGAGCTCCACGTCCGTGCGCGCCTCCACCGCGTAGCCGTCGCCGCTCGGCACGTACACCGAATAAGGCGGCGTCCCCTCGAACACGCTCATTCTTCGGCCGATGCCGCGCCATTCGGCGCCGCCCGCAGCGACGTCCGCGACGCCGCTCAGCAGGACGAGGCACGCTTCGTTCGCCCCCGTTTCGCGGCGGAGCGTCATCCCCGCGGACAGCTTCGCGACTTCGAAGCCGACGTACGTCCATCCCGCCGACTCCGGCGTGATGGCGATGACCGTTCCGTCCGGTCCCGGATGTCGTTCGGGAGTGACGATGAGCTTCTGTTTCGTCATACCTGCACCTCCCTGTCGTTATTTCGCCGCCGGCTCGCGGCGCAGCTCGTTCAGTTCGCTAAGCTTGACGGCTCGGTTCAGCTTATAGCTCAGCTTCGCCGCCAGCGCGATCCGCTCCGCCTGCAAGCCATCTTCGCCGTCGATGGCGGGCGGCGCGCCGCTGACCAAGCTGTCGACGAAATGCTGCACCTCGTCCGCATACGCTTGCATATAACGCTCGAGGAAGAAATGCAGCGGCTTGTCGGACACGATGCCGCTCTCCGTGCTGACCACCGCCGTGCTCGGGTGATCGTTGGCGATGCTCACGCTGCCTTTGGAGCCGAACACTTCGACCCGCTGGTCGTAGCCGTACGCCGCTTTGCGGCTGTTGTCGATGACGCCGAGCGCCCCGCTCGCGAATTTCAGCGTAATGATCGCCGTATCGACGTCGTCGTATTCCGCGAATACCGGGTCGACGAGCACGCCGCCCTGCGCGTATACTTCCGTCACTTCGCTGCCGGACACGAAACGCGCCATGTCGAAATCGTGAATGGCCATGTCCATGAACAGGCCTCCGGACACTTTGATGTAGTCTCTCGGCGGCGGGCTTGGATCGCGGGACGTAATTTTCACGATGTGCGGTTCGCCGATGGCGCCTCCGGCAACATGCTCCCGGACGCGCTTGAAGTTATGGTCGAAGCGGCGGTTGAAGCCGATCTGCAGCTTCACGCCCGCTTGTTTGACGGCCTCCAGCGCCTTCTCCGTCTCATCGATCGACATGCTGATCGGCTTCTCGCAGAAAATATGCTTGCCCGCTTCCGCCGCTTGTCGAATGAGCGGAACGTGCGTGTCGGTGGAAGAACAGATGAACACCGCATCGATCAGCGGATTGCGAATAAGCTCGGAGCTGTCCTTGGTCAGGATGCCGATCCCTCGCGCCGCCGCCCAAGCTTCCAGCTCGGGTCCGGCGAACAAGTCGCTGACCGCGACGAGTTCGACGTTCGGATGGCGGAGCAGATTGTCCGCATGAATTTTGCCGATCCGTCCCGCGCCGATGATGCCGATTTTGATTTTGGTCATAGGGTTGCCTCCTATTTTTTCCCTGCGCTTCCGAACAGGCGGATTTTCGCCCGAACCGCGGCTTGAATCGCATCGCGGGCCGGAATCATATAGTTTCTCGGGTCGTACGCCTCGGGATGCTCTTCCAGATAGGCCCGGATGGCGGACGTGCAGGCCATTTGATTGTCGGTGTTGACATTGATTTTGGCGGTGCCTAGGGCGATCGCCTGCACAATTTCCTCCTCCGGCAACCCGCTGCCGCCGTGCAGCACGAGCGGCAAACCGGTTAGGCGCTGAATTTCGCCCATCCGGTCGAAGCCGAGCTTCGGCTGGCCGCGATACGGCCCGTGCACGGAGCCGAGCGCCGGCGCGAGGCAGTCGATGCCGGTCTCGCGGACGAGCCGGACGCATTCCTCGGGGACGGCGTACATCGCTTCCGCCTCGTCGACGACGAGATCGTCCTCCCGTCCGGTGATCCGTCCGAGCTCCGCCTCGACCGAAGCGCCGAGCGCGTGCGCCGCTTCCGTCACTTTCGCCGTGAGCTCGATGTTGCGCTCGAGCTCGTGATGCGAGGCGTCGATCATGACCGACGTAAAGCCGGCGTGCAGCGCGCGGATGCATATCTCATAAGTGGAACCGTGATCTAAATGCAGCGCGACCGGCACCGTGATGCCGTAATAGTCGATCAGCGAGCGGACCATCCCGGCGATCGTCGGAAGCCCGCCCATATACGGGATGTAGGCTTCGCTGACCCCGAGGATGACGGGGGCCTGTTCAGCCTCCGCCGCCTGCAAAATCGCCTGCGTGAATTCCAGGTTGTTCAAATTGAACTGACCGACGGCATACCGTCCTTCCAGCGCTTTGTTCAGCATCGCCGACATGGATACGAGCGTCATGCGGGTGATTCCTCCGTCCGTTTCTTCCGCCGCTTACCAGCGGGCGGTGACCATTTTTTTGCGGGTGTAAAATTCCACGCCGTCCGTGCCGTTCGCATGCAAATCGCCGTAGAACGACTTCTTCCAGCCGGAGAACGGGAAGAACGCCATCGGCGCGGGCACGCCCAGGTTGACGCCCAGCATGCCGGCGTCGATCGTTTCGCGGAACTGCCGCATCGCGGCGCCGCTGCGGGTAAATAAGCAGGCGCCGTTGGCGAATTCCGAACGGTTGGCCAGCTCGATCGCCTCTTCTAATGTGCCTACGCGCGCGATGGACAGGACAGGAGCGAAAATTTCGTCCTCCCAAATTTTCATCTCGCACTGCACTTGATCGAACAGCGTCGGGCCGACGAAATAGCCGCCGCCGCTCGCCGCCGCGTCCTTGCGGCCGTCGCGGAGCAGGAGCGCGCCTTCCTTCTCGCCGATTTCGATATATTTCAGCGTCCGTTCCTTGTGCGGGCCCCGAATGACCGGACCGAGGAATACGCCTTCGTCCATGCCGTTGCCGATCGTAAGGCTGTCCGCGGCTTCGACCAGCTTGGAGACGAGCGCATCGCCGATGTCTCCGACCGCGACGACGACCGAGCAAGCCATGCAGCGTTCGCCGGCGGAGCCGAAAGCGGCGTTAATGATTTCCTTGACGGTGAGGTCCAAATCGGCGTCCGGCATGACGATCGAATGGTTTTTGGCGCCGGCGAGCGCCTGGACGCGCTTGCCGTGGGCGGAAGCCGTCTTGTACACGTACTCGGCTACCGGCTGGGAGCCGACGAAAGACACGGCGGCAATGGATGGATGCTCGAGAATGCCGTTAACGACGTCATGCGCGCCGTGCACGATATTGAATACGCCCGCGGGAAGTCCGGCTTCGTGGAACAGCTCGGCCAGACGGTTCGCGAGCAGCGGCGTCCGCTCCGACGGCTTCAACACGAACGTGTTGCCGCAGGCGATCGCCAGCGGGAACATCCAGCAAGGAACCATCATCGGGAAGTTGAACGGGGTAATGCCGCCGACGACGCCGATCGGGTAACGGTACATGCCGGATTCGAGGTTCGTCGCAATGTCGGGCAGCTGCTTGCCCATCATGAGGCTCGGCGCTCCCGCGGCGAACTCGACGCATTCGATGCCGCGCTGCACTTCGCCGTAAGCTTCGTTGTAGCTTTTGCCGTTCTCCAGCGTGACCAGCTTCGCCAGTTCGTCCCAGCGCTCGACCAGCAGTTGTTGATATTTGAACAAAATGCGCGCTCTGCGCGGAACCGGCGTGCGGCTCCACGTTCGGAACGCTTCCTTCGCCGTTTGCACGGCTTGGTCTACGTCTTCCTTGGCGGATAGAGGCACGTAAGCGAGCACTTCTTCCGTAGCCGGGTTGTATACGGGATCGGTTTGCTGCGCGCGAGCTTCGACCCACTGGCCCCCGATCCAATTTTTCAACACTTGCGTCATCGCGAAAGCCCCTCCCTGGAATGGTTATTGACGTCGGTTAAACGACGATCTCTCCGCGCTCGCACCGGGCGATGTATTCGTGGACCTCGTCCGCTCTCGGCATCGCGTCGGAGCAGCTGTGACTGGAAATGACGATGCAGGCGGCGGCGCTGCCGAATACCATGCTTTTCTCCAGCGTCCAGCCCTGCATCAGACCGTACAGAAATCCTGCCGCGTAGGAGTCGCCCGCACCGAACGTCTTGACGACCTTCGCCGGGAACGACTTGGCGCGATGGCTCGCTCCGTCCTTCGTGTAGGCGATGGAGCCTTCTTTGCCGTGCTTAATGATGACAATCTTCGCGGAATAGTCGAACCATTTGCCTGCGGTTATTTGATCGTTTCGCTCCGGATTGTGTTCGAAGCGCTCCATCATGTCGAACTCTTCGCGCGTTCCGATAATGACGTCGCATTTTTCGGCGGCCAGGTTGTAGTAGACGGCCGTTTCTTCCGAGGACTTCCATGTATAAGGGCGGTAATCGAGATCGAATACGATGACGCAGCCATGCTTTTTGGCATAGCTCAGCGCCTGGAACACCGCTTCGCGGGAAGGGCTTTGCGCGAGCGCCGTTCCCGAGATAAGGAACATGTTCGTGCGCGCGATCAGCTCTTCGCTCACTTCCCCCGGCGTCAGCAGCAGATCGGCGGCGTTGTCGCGGTACATTAGAATGCTGCACTCGGTAGGGCTCTTAATTTCGGTAAAAGCGAGCCCGGTCACGGCCCCGGTCCGGTCCGCCACGACACTGCTCGTCTCGATCCCGTTTTGCTCCAAATATCGATGAATGAACCGACCCATTTGATCGTTCGCGATTTTACCGACGAAAGCGGTTCGCAGGCCGAACCGGGACATGCCGATCGTAATGTTGGCGGGAGAGCCCCCTACGTATTTCGTAAAGGTGCGCGTCTCCTCCATCGGGCGGTTGATTTCGTTGGCGTTAAGGTCGATGCACAGCCTGCCGATGGCGGTGAAATCGACGCTCCGGCCGCTAGGAAACTGGATGTAACTCATCGCTATTGCCCCGCTTTCGTTGAAATTAGGCGTTCGAGATACTTCAGCGCTCTGTCGGCGTATTCGTAAGCCGGGTAAACGGCCGGGTCTTGCTCGCCCTCCAGCATCGCCCAACCGGTATAGCCTCGAGCGATCAGTTCTCGCACGATCGGCCCGAAATCGAGATCCCCGGTCCCCGGTACGGTGAACACGCCTTTGCGAATGCAGGTTATGAAATCGGCGTTCTCGTTCCTGGCTTCCTCAAGGACGTTGATGCGCACGTCTTTCAAATGAACGTAGGCGATCCGGTCGTAATGCTTGCGCAGCACCTCGAGCGGATTCGCGCCGCCGTAGTACGCGTGGCCGGTGTCGTACAGCAGATGCACGAGGTTCGGGTCGGTCAGCTCCATCAGGCGGTCGATTTCGTTCGGACGCTCCACGACGGTTCCGCCGTGATGGTGATACGTAAGCTTAAGGCCGTGTTCCTTGGCGATCGCTCCGGCGGCGTTCAACCCTTCCGCCAAGCTCCGCCAGCCGGCTTCGTCGAGCCGCAGCACTTCTTTCTCGTTCGGCGTGCGGCGCGGATCGAAGTGCTGCGAGCCTCCCACTTCGCAAGTGCTGACGACCGTGCTGCCCATTTCTTTCAGGAACTGAACATGCGCTCGGTAGGCGGCAAGCTCTTGTTCGCGGTACGCCGGATCGGAGAACAGTACCGATTTCCACTGGGACACGAGCTGCAGGCCCCTCTTCTCGAGCTCCCGCTTCAGAACGGCCGGGTCGGTCGGATACTTACGGCCCATTTCCGTTCCGCGCAAGCCGAGCTTCTGCATATCGTCCACGATTTGCTCGAATGAGGTGCCCTCGCCGTGTTCTTTCACGTCTTCGCCGACCCAGTTGATCGGATGGGCGCCTAATGCAAACGGAACATTCCGCATTGGTCTTCTCCCCCTTCGTCGCTCAGTACGGTCTAGCCGACTGAATGCGCCGTTTCATTTCCTCATGCGCCTTCACGACGTTGCCGCTGACAGACACTTCCGGCACGCCGACGTTCCACCACGATTCGTAGCCGGACGTATTCGTGCCGGGCACGACCGGAATTTCAATCAACGTCGTGACAGCTTCTTGCTTCGCCTGCTCCAGCGCCTGTCTCAGCTCGGCCGGCGTAGACGCCTTGTAGGCTTTGGCTCCGAGACTGCGGGCATGCGCGGCGAAATCGATCGGCATATAGGCGCCGGTCAACCGGCCCGTCGCCGACTCCCGGTAGCGGAATTCGTTGCCGAATCCGTCGCTGCCGTGACCCCGCTGCAAATTGTGGATGCATTGAAAACCGTGATTGTCGAACAGCAGAATCGTTATTTTCACGCCTTCCTGAAGGCTGGTGACGAGCTCGGAATGAAGCATCAAGTAGCTGCCGTCGCCGACGAGCGCGTATACCTCGCGGTCCGGTTCGGCCATCGCCGCCCCGAATGCGCCGCTCACCTCATAGCCCATGCACGAGAAGCCGTATTCCATATGGTACGTTTTCGGCTGCGCCGGCCTCCACAGACGATGCAGATCCCCCGGCAGGCTGCCCGCCGCGCATACGATGACGGAGCTCGGGTCGATCGTTTCCTGGATGACGCCGAGCGCGCGGGTTTGGGCGAGGCCCTCCTCATGCTCCAGTGAGAACAGCCGCTCTACTTCGTCGTCCCATTGACGCTTCAGGTTCGCGATTTCGTCCTCTTCGTACCCGCTGCGGTAGCCCGCCCCGCCGAGCGCTTCCGCGAGCGCCGTCAGCCCCAGCTTGGCGTCGCCCGTCAGCGCGGCGCCGCTCCACTTGGCGGCATCCAGCGCGCTGACGTTGATGTTCACGAACTGCACGTCGGGCCGGGCGAACGCCGATTTCGAAGAGGTCGTGAAGTCGGAGTAGCGCGTGCCTACGCCGATCACGACGTCCGCTTCCTTCGCCAGCACATTCGCGGCCAGCGTTCCGGTCACGCCGACGGCGCCGACGTTCAGCGGGTGATTCCAAGGCAGCGAGCTTTTCCCCGCCTGCGTCTCCGCGACCGGAATGCCGAACGATTCGGCGAACGTCCGCAGCTCTTGAACGGCCGATGCGTAGAGTACGCCTCCTCCGGCGATGAGCAGCGGCCGCTTTTTCCCTTTCAGCAGCTCCGCCGCGCGGGACACCGCCTCCTTCGCGGGCGGCCGGCGGTCGATATAGTGAATCCGTTTCGCGAAAAATTCCTCCGGATAATCGTAAGCTTCCGCCTGCACATCCTGCGGCAGCGCCAGCGTCACGGCTCCCGTCTCGGCCGGATCGGTGAGCACCCGCATCGCCTGCAGCGCCGCCGACATCAGCTGCTCCGGACGAACGATGCGGTCCCAGTACTTGCTGACGGCTTTGAACGGATCGTTCGCGGAAATCGTGTAATCGCCCGGGACTTCGAGTTGCTGCAGCACCGGATCGGGCTGGCGGGAAGCGAAATTGTCTCCCGGCAGCAGCAGCACCGGGATGCGGTTCACCGTCGCCGTCGCGGCGGCCGTCACCATATTGAGCGCCCCCGGGCCGATCGAGGACGTGCAGGCGAAAATTTGCCGCCGGTTCCTTTGCTTTGCGTAAGCGGTTGCAGCATGGACCATGCCTTGCTCGTTTTTGCCTTGGATGTACGCGAGTCCGCCCGCGCTCCGCTCCAGCGCCTCGCCGATGCCGGTCACGTTCCCGTGGCCGAAGATGCCCATCACGCCGCGCACGAACTTCGTTTCCTCGCCGTCAACCGAAACATACTGTGCATCGAGGAAACGGACTAATGCCTGCGCCATCGTCAGTCGAATCGTCGCCATCGTTACCCCCCTAACAATTGGTGGTTAAGCGCTTTACCCTTTAGGGAAAAATATAATTGCACCAGTGATATGGACGCAATCGTTGTCTCGAAGATTTGTTCGGAAAAGGTTAGGTTAAGCGCTTTCCCTTAACTATACACCCAATTCCGCTGCCGTACAATGCTCTAAGCAAAATTTTTCCCTCTTCGCCGCCAGAACGTCGAACGGATAAGGGACATTTGTCGCCTGCTGACGCAGCCGTCTTGTTTCGCCCGCGGTGCGCCCCCCTCCCCCCGCAAAGCGAAAAGGCACCCGCTCCCGGGTGCCCCGCCTTCCTATCGTTTCAACATCCGAATGCCGTGCGTCGGCAGCGCCAGCTCGCCGCCGACCGCCTCGCCCGTCTCGAGATCGACGTAAGCGCGGTCGTCGAGCTTCACCGTCTGCGGCGCGCCGCTGAAATTCATGACGAACACGTACTCGCGTTCGCCGTCGGTCCGCGCCTGCGCGGTGACGCCCGCCGGAAGCAAGGCGTTCAACACGCGCGGCACGCCCGCTTCCGCGGCGACGCTCGCGTAGAACCGCTCGTAGAACGGATCCTTCGCCCTCGTCGCGAGATAATACGCCTTGCCCCGCCCGAACCGGTTGACGGTCAGCGCCGGGCGGCCGGCGTAGAAATCGCTCGTATACGTCGCGAGCACCTCGGCGCCTTCCGCGTGGATCAGATCGCACAGCTCGTGCGACTCGTACGCGACGCCGCCGTATACGAATCCGTTGGCGTCGTGCGGATGCAGCCCCTCGATCTCCTCGGACCAAATGCCGAGCGTCTTCCGCAGCGGACCCGGGAAACCGCCGAGATGGCACAGGTCGTTCTCGTCCACGATGCCGCTCCAATACGTCGTCACGAGCGTGCCGCCCGCTTCCACATACGCTTCGAACTTGCGGCCGGACGCCTCGTCGAGCATGTACATCATCGGCGCGACGACCAGCTTGTACTTCGACACGTCCGCATGGCGGCTGACGACGTCGACCGTAATGCCGAGCTCCCAGAACGCCCGGTAATGCTGCACGACCGTTTGCTCGTAATGAACGCCCAAGTTCCGCGGCCCTTGCGCGTCGCGCACCGCCCAGCGGTTGTCCCAGTCGAACACGATGGCCACACTCGCGTCCGTGCCCGCGCCGAGCACGTCGCCCGACAGCTTCTCGAGCGTTGCGCCGACCTCGGTCACGTCCTGGAACACCCGCGTGTGCTCGTGCCCGACGTGGTCGACGACCGCGCCGTGGAACTTCTCGCTCGAGCCCCGGCTCTTCCGCCATTGGAAGTACTGCACCGTATCGGAGCCGTGCGCGACCGCCTGCAGCGAGCTCAGCTTATGCATGCCGGGACGCTTCAGCTTGCTCACCGGCTGCCAGTTCGTCAAGCTCGGCGTGCTCTCCATCAGCATGAACGGCTTCCCCTTGAGCGAGCGGAACAGATCGTGGTTGAACGCGAACCACGATGCAACCTTGCTGTCGCTGCCGGCCTCATGCCATGTCGGATACGCATCCCACGAGACAACGTCCACGACGTCGGCGAATTTCCAATAATCGAGCCCGTCGAACAAATCCATCATGTTCGTCGTCGCCGGCAGCGACGGATTCGCGGCCTTCAGCGGCGCGACCTCATGGCGGTAGAAATCGATCGTCTGATCGGTGACGAAGCGCCGCCAGGCGAGATTTAGGCCGTGAACCGCCTTCTCCCCGTGCGGGGCGGGCGATTCGATCTGCGACCAGTCGGTGATCGTATGCGACCAGAACGCGTTCCACCACGCGTGGTTAAGCGCTTCAAGGGTGCCGTACTTGCGCTTCAGCCAGCCGCGGAACGCCTCTTGGCAGTAGTCGCAGTGGCACTCCCCGCCGTACTCGTTGGAAATATGCCAGCCGACGACGGCCGGATGGAACGCGTACCGCTCCGCCAGCTTCGCGTTCATGATCGCGACCTTCTCGCGGTACACCGGCGAGGTGTAGCAGTGGTTGTGGCGGGCGCCGTGCAGGTTGCGCAGCCGGTTCGCTCCGACGCGCAGCACTTCCGGGTACTTCGCCGACATCCACGCGGGCCGCGCCCCGCTCGGCGTCGCGAGCCATGCGTACAGCCCGTTCGCCGCGAAATCGTCGAGCACCTTGTCGAGCCATTCGAACGTGAATACGCCTTCTTCCGGCTCGAGCGCAGACCAGGCGAAAATGCCGAGCGCCATCACGTTCGAATTCGACAGCTTCATTAAGCGAATATCTTCTTTCAGCACCTCCGGAGCGTGCAGCCATTGATCCGGATTATAATCGGCCCCGTGCATGAAGACGGGGAGTTTGCCGCTGATCGGGGGAAAACGTTTGGCCATGCCGCTCATCGCTCCTTATGGGTTGGAAGGGTGTCCATCTTCTAATAATACTTCGACCGATCTCAGCTTATTTCCTGCGTAATCGAACAGCGTCAGATTGGACCAATTGTTCGCGTGCCCGACCGACCAGTCGTCCTTCGCCGGAATCCAGCACGGCTCCCACCAGTGGAAGCCGGCGCCGAGCCCGTTCGGCACGCCGCGGATCGTCTGCATGAACTCCCGCAAATACGCCGCCTGGCCTTCCACCGTCGCCGGATGCGGCGTCTTAAGCGGCGTGTCCGCCGTGACGATGAATTCGAGACCGTCCGCCGGCTCCGTCGTCCACGGGTACGCCGTCTCGACGACGACGATCGGTTTGCCGTAACGAAGCGCAAGGTCGTTCACATTCGCCGCTAAATCGTCGAGCGTCCCGTGCCACCACGGGTAAAACGACAAGCCGATCGTGTCGAAATCGACGCCGAGCGCCGCGAACCGGTCGTAAAACTTCACGCTGGACGCGTTGTCGCCTCCCCGGTCGATATGAATCATAACCTCGACGTTCTGATCGACCGCCTTCGCCGCGTCGATGCCCGCCTTCACGAGCGACGCCAACGCCTCCCACTGAACGTCCGTATCGAATTCGCCGTCGACCTTGCCGGTCGGCCACAGCATCCCCGGCGTTATTTCGTTGCCGATCTGCACCATGTCCGGCGCCGCGCCCGCTTCCTTCAGCGCCGTCATCACCTGCGCCGTATAGTCGTACACCGCCTGACGCAAGCCGCCCAAGTCGAGCGTCTCCCACGCCTTCGGCTTGAACTGCTTGCCCGGGTCCGCCCACATATCGGAATAATGGAAGTCGAGCAGGAAGTGAAAGCCCTTCTCCTTAATTCGCTTCGCGACGCCGATCGTACGCTCCAGATTGCAGAACGTGCGCGGCGGTTCGTTCCAAATGCGCAGCCGAATCGAATTGACTCCGTTCGCCTTCAGGATGTCGAGACAGTCTTCGGCCGCGCCGCCGTCGCGGAACGTCCCGCCCGCCGCTTCGATTTCGTCCAGGAACGAGACGTCCATGCCTTGAATGAATGCCGGTTTCATAGTAAAAAACGACCCCTTTACTCCGTGTAAATGTACGCCGCAAGCCGAGCGCCCGCCGCCTTCCGCGCCTTACTCCTTGACCGAACCGAGCACGAGCCCTTTCACGAAAAATCGCTGAAGGAACGGATACACGAGCAAAATCGGCAGCGCGCCGATGAAAATTTGCGCCGCGTTAATCGTCTTCTGCGACAGCAGCTCCATATCCTTCGGGGAGATGCTCATGTCGCTCATGTCTCTCGTAATGATGACCGTCTGCAAATACGTCGCGAGCGGATATTGATCCTTGCCGACGTACAGCAGCCCGTCGAACCAAGAGTTCCAATGGAACACCATGCTGAACAGCGCGAGCGTCGCGATCGCCGGCATCGAAATCGGCAAATAAATGCTGAAGAGCGTCCGGAAATGGCCCGCGCCGTCGATGAGCGCCGCTTCCTCCAAATCCTTCGGCACGCCGCGGAAAAAGTTGAGCATCAAAATCGTCAAGTACACGTTCACCGCCGCCGGCAGCACGAGCGACCAGAACGATCCCATCAAGCCGATTTTCTGAATGACGATGTAGAACGGGACGAGGCCGCCGTTGAACACCATCGTGAAGACGAAAATCCATGCGTACGCCGTACGGCCTTTGAACGCCGATTCCTCCTTCGAGAGCGGATACGCGGCCAGGAAGGCGAGGAACAGCGTCAGCGCCGTGCCGAGCACCGTCCTCTGCACCGACACCCACAGCGCGCCGAGGAAGGCCGGGTTGTTGACCGTTTTCTTATAGGGCTCGAGCGTAAAGTCTACCGGCCACAAGCCGACCAAGTTCGCGTCCGCCGCCGCCTTCGCGCTGAACGACACGGCGAGCACGTGGACGAGCGGAATGACGCACAGCAGTGCGAGGAGAGCGAGACCGGTCATGTTGAATGCGTTGAAAATGCGGTATTGCAGGCTTTTGTAGTACATGTCCGCACCTCCTTAGAAAATTCGATAGTTCGCCAGCTTGTAAGCGAGCCGGTACGAAACGACGATCAAGATCATGCTGATGACCGACTTGAACAAGCCGATCGCGGTGCCGAAGCCCATTTCGCCGTTCAATATTGCCGTCCGGTAGACGAACGTGTCGATGATGTCGCCGGTTTTGTAGACGAGCGGGTTGTACAGGTTGAAAATTTGATCGAATCCTGCGTTCAAAATGTTGCCGAGCGACAGCGTCCCGACGACGACGGCCATCGGCAGCATCGATGGAATCGTAATGTACAGCGTCTGCTTCAGCCGGCTCGCGCCGTCCACCTCCGCCGCCTCGTACAGCGACGGGTTGACATTGGCGAGCGCCGCCAGGAAGACGATCGTGCCGAAGCCGAATTCCTTCCACACCTCGGAAACGATGACCGTGACGCGGAACCATTGCGGGTCGCCGAGGAAAAAGATCGGCTCAATGCCGAACCATGACGTCAGGACTCGATTCACGAAGCCGCCGTCCGTCGACAAAATGTTCAGCAACACGCCGCCGAGGATGACCCAGGACAGGAAGTGCGGCAAGTAGACGAGCGTCTGGACGGCGCTCTTGAACAGCCGCTGACGAATTTCATTCAGGAACATCGCGAACGTGAACGGCGCCAGCAGGTTGAAGACGATTTTCAGCGACGCGATGATGAGCGTGTTCCAGATCACTTCGACGCTGTCCTGCCGCTCGAACAAATAACGGAAGTTGTCCCAGCCGACCCACGCCGAGCCGCCGATGCCGAGCCACGGTTTGAAGTCTTGGAACGCCATAACGATGCCGCCCATCGGCAGGTACGCGAATACGATTAAGAATAGTAGGGAAGGCAGGATCATGAGATGGAATTGCCAGTTGCGTCGAATCAGTTTCATCGAAAGCTCCCCCTAGCGGTATATACCGAAATTATATCAACCGACCGACTCCCGAAAGTAGAAGCCAAACGCAACATTCATGGCACGATTGCAACCTGTTCGTTCCGTCAAGCCAGCCGGACTCGGGGGAGCGGCGTCGTAAGTGCGCATATCGCTCCTGCTGGCTGCGGGCGAACGAAGTATGTACTCATAACGTCCCCCACTCCCGCAGGCTGCGGGCGCTCGCGGGGCTTGATGGGAACGAAGTACGCTTAAGAAGGGTAGGGTGGTTGCTTCTTTTGCGTACCTGCTTCCCATAACGTCCCCCGCTCCCGCAGATCGCGAGAGCTCGCGGGGCATGATGGAACGAAGTACGCTTAAAAAGGGTAGGGTGGTTGCTTCTTTTGCGTACCTGCTTCCCATAACGCCCCCCGCTCCCGCAGATCGCGGCCGCTCGTGGGGCATGATGTGAACAAAGTACGCTTAAAAAGGGTAGGGTGGTTACTTCTTTTGCGTACCTGCTTCCCATGTAACGTCCCCCACTCCCGCAGGCCGCGAGCGCTCGCGGGGCAAGAAAGGACGCTTAAGTAGGGCAGGACGGTTGCTTCTTTCGCTCAACGCAAAAACTCCGCCCGTTTCGCATGGAAACCGCGGAGTTTTCCCCTCGCATTCAGAGCGGCCCGCCGTTCGCGGACCGCTCTTGTGCTGCGCCTTATTTGTTTACGTTCGCATACCACTCGTTGACTTCCTTCGTAATCTGCTCGCCGCCCGCGGATTTCCACGAGGCGACGAACTGGTCGAACGAGTCGATCGGCTTCTGGCCGTAAATGATCTCGTTGAACGTCTGGTTCTCCAGCTTGTTCAAGTAGTCGAGCTTCGTCTTCATCGTTTCCGTAGGCGGACCCGTGAACATATCCTTGAAGGAGATGTCCTCCTGCGACAGCAGCACCTTCGCCGCCGCCGGCGTTTCCGGACCGTAGTTGTTCCTCACTTCCTTCTCGAGCCGCGTCGTCGGCTCCTTGCCGTCCGCGAGGTTGAGCAGCGCCTTCATCTGCGCGTCCGGAATGCGGGCGCCGTCGCGAATCAGGAAGTAACGCATCACGTTCACTTCGCCGCCCGGAATGTCCGACAAGTACAACGGATTGCCGTTCGCGTCGAGGTCGTAGTCGTAGCCTTTAAATATACCAATTTCGTATGGGCTGCCCGGTTGCGGATCGGCGATATGCTCGTACATGTAGTTCTGGTACGTGAACAGCGCTTCCGGGTTTTTCATGTTTTTGTTGATCAAGACGACGCCGTTCGTGAAATGCGTGCCGTGGCGGCCCGCTTTGCCGTCCGGACCGGCCGGGATCGCGTACGGCTTCCATACCGCGTGCGGCACGTTCTTCGCCGTATCGAGCAGCGGCCAGCCGCTCATCCAGTACGGTCCCGGAATGATGCCCGCCGTGCCCGCCACCGCCGGCTCGGCCGTCTTGTTCGCGTCCCACAGCGCGACCTCTTTCGGGATGAAGCCTTTCTCATGCCATTCCTTCAGCTTCGCGAGGCCGTCCTTCATGGCCGGATTCGTGGAGCCGTACTCCAGGGAGCCGTCCGCCGCGGCGTTCCATTGGTTCGGAATCGTGCCGAACGCGCCGAACACCCAAGACGGATCGCCCATCCATGTGTTCATATCGTCCTTGAAGCCGATGCTGAGCGGAACGACTTGATCCGGGGACAACCCGTCCGGATTGTTGTTCTTGAACGCTTCCATGACCGTCTCAAGCTCCGCGAGCGTCGTCGGCGCTTCCAAACCGAGCTTGTCGAGCCAATCCTGACGTATCCACAGCAGGTAATCGTGGTTGTACGCGTAATCGAGGAGCGGAATGCCCATCCGCTTGCCGTCGCGCATGTACGGATCCCATACATGCGGATCGATCGCCATCGCGGCCTTCCATTTGTCGGACGCATATTTGTCGAACAGCGGGCCCGCTTCTTGGAAGATGCCCGAATCGATCAAGTCCTGAGCGAGCGTCGGATCGTCTTTGCCGATCGTGATGACGTCCGGCATCGGTTGACCCGACGACATCGCGAGGCGCAGCTTCGTCGCGAACGCGCCGTTCGTGTCCGTGACGGACCACAGTGTATTGATCTGAATCCCGAACGTGTCGAGCGCCCATTTCGTCGCTACGTTGTTTTCGATCGTCTCGCCGTTTTTGAATTTCAAAGCCGGATCGACGCCCCACGCGACGTTGATCGCGACCGGCGGATCGTACTTATCCTTCAGCTCGCCCACAGCCGCTTCCGTCGAAGCGCTGTCGCCGGAAGTCCCCGCCGGCTCGCTCGCGCCGTCTTGCGCTCCGCCGCCTGCGCAGCCTGCAAGCAGCGTGAACGCCATGGCCGTCGCCGCCGCAGCCGTTACCCCTTTTTTCGCAAAGGCTTTCATTGCGTCGTTTCCCCCTTCGGTAATGTCTACGTTTTCATTATAGGGGGGCCGTATGTGACAGCCTATGTCGCGATTCGAACATTTCTGCACCTTTCGCAAGGGAAACGTCAATCGCGGAATTCGTTCGGCGTCATCCCGTAAAACTTCTTGAACATTTTGCTGAAATACTGCGGATTTTGGTAGCCGAGCTCGAGCGTAATCTCGTATATTTTCTTGTTCGTAGATTTAAGCAAATAATGGGCGCGCTCCATCCGCATGCGGATAATATAATCGCCGAGACTTTCGCCCGTCTCCGCTTTATATATTTTGGACAAATAGACGGGATGCAGATAGACGCGGTCCGCGATCGTCTTCACGGACACATCCTGTCCGAGCTCGCTGGAGACGATCTCCTGCACCTGCTTGACGATGTAGCTTTTCGTAAATTTGTCGTTCGCGGACAGCTCCTTCTCAAGCTTCTCCAGCATGCCGAGCGACCACGTCCGAAGCTTGTCGATCGAATGGACGATGCTGCGGTCGAGCAGGAAATCCATGCCCGCTTGGTCGATTTCCGCAATGAAGTGCCCTTGCTTGTGCGCCATGTACATGAAGGCGTTCGTCACCGACAGGAACAGCTCGTACAGATGCTCGCGGGACGCCCGGGCCTGCTCCAGCTGCGCGAAGACGTCGCCGATTTTCGCCCGCGCCGCCTCCCACTGCTTCGATTCCAGCAGATGAATGAGCGTCGGAGGCTTATACAGGCATTCGAGCGATTTGATGTGCGCTTCGCCGCTCCCCGGCGCCGAGGCGCGGTCTTCGAGGAACGCGATGGACCGCTCGTCGTCCGATTGCAGCAGCATCGCTCCGAGGCCTGCGCGGTACGCCCCCGGCAGCTCCTCCGGGAAAGCGAACCAGCCGGTGATCGCAAGCGAGATGCCGCCCTTCAAATAGTTGCTGACATGCTTCTGCAGCACGTGCGCATGCTGCTCCAGGAGCGCGCGCCGCGCCGCCTCGTAATCCTTGCGCATCCGAATCGACTGATGGTATGCCTCTTTCATCTGCGCGATGATCGCGAGGCAGTCGTGAGGCGCTTTGCCGTGCCACACATCGAACTCGCCGCCGAACACCTCTTCGGCGATGTTGCCGACGGCGTATTCCATCAGCGCGGCCGAATTGTGGTCCATCGCGCGGAAATGATTCCCCATTTGGACGAGAATCATGACGGCCGGCTCGTCGACCTTCAGCCGAATTTCGTACTGCTCCATTTTTTCCGTGATCGTTTTGTTAAGCAGCTTGCGCCCGAGCAGCAGATCGTGCATGAGGCTCGACCGCAGCACCGTGAAATCGGCTTTCCGGTTATGCAGCAGCTGATGATACTTTTCCGTTTCGCTCCATTCGTCCTTCAGCGACTCGATCGCATTCGATAGGCTCGCGATAAATTCTTCGTCGTTGACCGGCTTCAAAATATAATCGAACGCCTGCAGCTGAATGGCCCGTTTCGCGTATTCGAAGTCCGAGTGACCGGTCAGCAAAATGCAGCGGATATGGGGCCACCGCTTCGCGATCTCCTCGATCAAGCGAAGCCCGTCCGTCACCGGCATCCGAATGTCCGTCACGACGATATCGACGCTCTGCTCCTCCAGCAGCCCCAGCGCTTTCGCCGCGGAATCGGCTTGGTATACCTGCTCTACCTGCAGCTCTCTCCACGGAATCGTCTGCGCGAGACTTTCCGTCACGTACGATTCGTCGTCGACCAATAAAATCTCGATCATCGGCGTCCACCCCTTTTTGCGCTATTTTGCGAGCTCCTGCCTCTCCGGCGCGACGCGCCATTCCAGCATAACCTTGAGCCCTCCGAGCTCGGAACGGTCGAACCGGAGGCCCGCGCCTTCGCCGAACCGGAGCGACAGCCGCTGATGCACGTTCCACAAGCCGCAGCCCATCTCTTCATCCATCGGCCGATGGAGCTTGGCGAGCAGGACGCGCATCTGTTCCTCGGTCATGCCTTTGCCGTTGTCCTCGACGACAAGTCTCGCGGCCGTATCGTCCCAATCGCCGGAGATGCGGATGAAGGCAGAATCGGCATGCGACTCGATGCCGTGCAGCACCGCGTTTTCGACGAGCGGCTGCAGCGCCAGCGGCGGGATGAACAGCTTCTTCATCCGCGGCGGCAGGTCGATGGCGCACTGCAGCCGGTTCATCCGCATTTTCTGAATCTCCAAGTAACTCGAAATAAAGTCCAACTCCTCGCCGAGCGGTACGACGTCCCGTTCCTGCCTCGTCGTGTAGCGGTAGTATTTAGCTAAGTTTTCCGCCATCGCGATGACGGCTTGATGGTTTTTCAGCTTCGCCATGCTGGAAATATAGGAGAAACAATTATAGAAAAAGTGCGGATTGATCTGGGATTGAAGCTGCTTCAGCTTCGCTTCCCGCGAATGAATTTTTTCCAGATACACTTTCTCGAACAGCTCTTGAATTTGCTCGACCATCGAGTTGAAGCGCGTAAACACGAAGCTAAATTCGCTGTTGCCTTTCGGCGTCACGCGTATGGAGTAATCTCCGTTCTTCAGCCGCTGAAAGCCGGTAACGAGCTTGCGGATCGGCACCTGCACCTGCGCGTACAGCAAATAAGCTGCTAGAAGGCTCATGAGCAATAAACAAGCCACCGAATAATAGAACAACCGGCTCGACTGCTGTATCGGCTTCATGACTTCGCTCAGCGGCATGTAGTCGATCAAATACCATCCGGTCGTGTCCGAATGGACGATATTGACGAGATATTTCTCGCCGCCCAGCTCCACGGTCCGGTTTTCCTTCGGCTGCAGCGGCTCCCGCTCGAGCGCCGCGATCAGTCGATCCGCGAGCGTGCGATCGGCCGTCCGATTGTAGATGATGCCCGCGTCCTTGCGGTAATACAACGGGTCGCGCCGCCCGTCGCTTTTGAAGGTATCCAGCATGTCTTGAATGTTACCGCTGTCAAAACGCACTTCGATGACGACGGTGGCGCCGTTCGCGCCGCCCGGCCGCCGCAGCGTATCGTACGGCGAAACGGTAAACCACGAAAATTCGAATTCTTGTCCGGGCACGCCGGTTTTCTCGACATGCCAGCCCCGCTGCACGATGCGATTGAGCTGCTCGACGTCGTACGTGCGCACGTCGTTGACCGAGATGACGCGCTGCAGCTTCGGCGAATAAATGTACAATTGGCTCCGCCAGTTCGAAGAGCTTTCTTGTATGCGGATCTTCGTTTGAATTCGCTTGACGAGCGTAATCGTCTGGAGGTCCAGATGCCGCTGATATTCGAAAATATCGCGAAAGCTCTGGATATCCGGATCTTGGATAAGCAAATTCGGCCAAAGCGCCAGCAAATCGATGTTCGTATTGACTTGGTTTTGGAAAAACGTGAGCTGGTTGATATTGGACTGGTTCAGCTCCGATTCGAGCACGTTCGAGCCGGTTTCGTTCGAGTAGAAATATAAGCCGACGATCGGAATCAGCATAATCACGATCAGGATCACGATTTTTGTGAAAAGGTTGGATTTCGGCATCGCTGTATTCACGCCTTGTCGAAAAATGTCGTGTCCCTCCTATTATACTGGGATTCGGACCGCTCCGATAGCGGCAGACTTCGGCGCTCCTTCCAGCGCGCGCCGGCGCAGACGGCACGGAACGCTTCGTCCAAGAAATAGGCGGCGAACACGCCGAGCAGCCCCCAGCCGGCCCAAACGCCGAACGCGTAAGCGCCGGCCGTTGTCGTGAACCACATGCCGGCGACGCTGATGACGGCGACGAACCGGGCTTCGCCGACCGCCGTCAGCGCTCCGGTCAGCGTGAACGTCCAGATGCGCATCGGCTGCCACGCGAGGCACAGCAGGAAAATCGGCGCGGCCGCGGCGACGACGTCCGCGCTGTCCGTAAACCAGCCGAGCACCGGCTTCCCCGCGAGCGCGAGCAGCAGCGCCGCGCCGAACGACGCGAGCATGCCGATCTTCGCGCCGGCGTACGGGGCGCGGTACGCCGCTTCGTGCCGCGCCGCGCCTTTCAGCTGGCCGACTTGGATTTGCACGGCCATGCCGAACGCCTGCCCGAGCATGAACGGCAGCTGCTGCACGAGATTGACGTACGTGTAGGCCGCGAGCGGCGTCGCGCCGAGCCCTGAAACAATCGACACAACGACCATTTGGGAGGCGCCCCACGAAACCGACGTGAAAATCGAAGGCATCCCGATCGCGAACACGTCCCGCAGCAGCGGCTTGTCGTACCCGAGCCACGAGGCGAAGAAGCGGCGCGCGCCGAACGTGCGGAGCAGCACCCACGCGCATAGGCCGAGCGCGGCGAACCGGCTGACGACGGTGGAAATCGCAACGCCCTTCACGCCGAGCTCCGGCAGGCCGAATGCGCCGAAAATCAATCCGTAGTTGAGAACCAAATGCAGGACGTTCATCAGGATCGAGACGATCATCGGATCTCTCGTGTTTCCCGTGCTGCGGATCACTGCGGACAGCGTCATATGCAGCACGGCCGCCGCCATGCCCGCCCCGACGATGCGCAAATACGTCTCTGCGTGCGGCAGCACCTCCGGCGGGCACGACATGAGCCGCAGCAGCCATTCGGCGCTCGCGTATAGGAGCAGGCTGATCGCAAGTCCCGCATATAGATTGATTTTGACGGCCATGGCCGCCGTCCGGCCGGCAGCCCGGCGGTCGCCGGCTCCCCACCGGTTCGCCGTCACGACCGAGGCGCCGGAATTGACGAGGAAAAATATCGTCATCAGCGACATGACGATCTGGTTCGCTACGCCGACGGCGGACACTTCGTGGTCCCCCAAACTGCTGACCATCAACGAATCGACCGTACCCATAAGAAATTGAAGAATCATTTCGATCGCGAGCGGCCAGGCGAGCCGCCATAACGAGATCGGTTTGTCCTGCGCGTTCGTCATCGATGTCACAGCCCCTGTATGTTGCATCATAAAAGCGGAACCCCCCGCTGCTAGGAACGGGGGGTCGCCTGTCTTGTCTTTATGATACCGAGGTTGGAAGCGGCAGGAAACGACACGATTGCAACAATTCTGCAGTTTTCGCAGCCGGGCGCTTCAATGGCGCGCACATGATTTTCGCTTTCCGCGCGGTTACACTGCATTAGCGAACTTTCTGCACTAATAGCGAGTTTAGACTCGCTATTAGTGAGAAAAGCTCGCTATATTTTTCATTGCGGCGACGAGGGCAGAGCTATTCGAAGATTATTGCTGCGCCTGGTAATGTCCGGCGCCCGTGAGCCGCTCCTGAGGGAACGCGCGGCGCAGCGAGACGGTGACGATCGTCGCCGCGAACGCTTTGATCATATCTCCAGGAATATAAGGGTAAAAGCCGGCGGCCAGCGCCTTCGTCATCGGCAGGTTGAGCGACTGCGCAAGCCACGGCACTCCCGTGACGTACAGCAGCAGCGAGCCGAAGCAGGCCATGGCGAGAAACACGAGGACTGTGCCGCCGAAGCTTTGGCTCCGAATTTTGCCGACGACGAGACCGATGAGGAGCGCCGCGAACGGCCACATGACGACGTAGCCCCCCGTCGGGCCGAGCAGCGTCGCGATCCCGCCTTTGCCTTGGAGCAGCGGCAAGCCCAGCGCCGTCAGAACGACGACGAGCATCATGCTAAAGAAGCCGTAGCGCGCCCCGAGCAAGCCGCCCGCGAGCATGACCGCGAGCGTCTGCAGCGTAATCGGCACCGGCGTAAACCCGAGCGGAATGCTTATGTACCCGAACACGACGACCAACGCGGCGAACAACGCGCTGAATGCAACTCCTCGCAACGTAAACGACTGTTTCAATTGAATCCTTCTCCTTTTCTGTGATAAAGTAGACGTGTGATTGTTAACCTAATATACTCGATTCTGGTTAACAACAAGCAGACTGGATTATAACATGTCTTCGAAGGATTGAATAGACCGTATGGAAACAATTTTTATCCGGCTTCAGAATGCGACCGTCCGTTACATAGGCGCTCCGCTCGAGCGGCCGGCGGCGCTGGACGGCGTTACGCTCGACGTCGTGAGAGGATCGTGGATTGCTGTCGTCGGCAGAAACGGCGGGGGCAAAAGCACGCTGTCGAAGGCAATTGCCGGCATCGCTCCTCTTTCGGAAGGAATCCGCACCGTCGAGGGCGGCGGTTCCGTACATATGGTGCTGCAGCATCCGGAGACGCAGCTGCTCGGCGAAACCGTAGAGGAAGAACTATCCTTATGCGCGCCGTCAGACCGGTTCGCATCGGACCCGGAGCAGCTTCGCGCACAATGGCGGGGGCTGCTTCGCGAGCTCGGCTTGGCCGTCTCGCTCGATACGCCCGTGAAGCGGCTGTCCGGCGGCCAGAAGCAGCTGCTTAACATCGCCGGCTGTATCGCGGCCGGCGCCGACTGCGTCGTCTTCGACGAATCGACGGCCATGCTCGATCCCGCGTCCCGGCAGACGGTGCTGGACGCGGCGGCGGCGCTGCACCGCGCCGGACGGACGATTGTTTGGTCGACGCACCGGATGGAAGAGGTCGTTCGCGCGGGTCGCGTCATCGCGATGGAGCGCGGGCGGATCGCGTTCAACGGAACGCCGGAGCGGTTTTTCTACGGGGAGGACGGCGGCGCTGCCCCATGCGATGCGCTCGGCTTCGAGCCGCCGTACATCGTCCGCGCGGCGCGGGCGTTAATGGAGCGCGGATACCCGCTGGGCGTCGCGCGGCCGCTGCTCCCGGAATCGCTCGCGGAGGCGGTGGCGGCATGTCGATCGTAGCGCAAGGCTTGACGGTAACGGCCGACACGGGCGCGACGCTGCTCCGGAATGTCGGCTTTGCGGCGGAAGCGGGCGCCATCACGCTGATCGTCGGACGGACCGGCTCCGGCAAGTCGACGCTGCTGCGCACGCTGGCGGGGCTCGTTCCGCCCGCGAGCGGCAACGCCAATGTCGGCGGGCGGCCGCTGTGGGTCGGGAAGCGCCCGGATCGCGCGCTGTTGCTGGACATATCGCTCGCTTTCCAATTTCCCGAGCATCAGCTGTTCGCCTCCACGGTGCAGGGCGAATTCGATTATTCGCTTCGGCCGTTCAAGCTGCCGAAGGACGAACGCGCGCGGCGGACGATCGAGGCGCTCGACGCTCAAGGGCTGCCGGCTTCGATGCTCGCGCATCCGCCGCTGCTGTTAAGCGGCGGGCAGAAGCGGCGCGTTGCGCTCGCGACGATTCTTGCGCCCCGGACGCCGTGGCTGCTGCTCGACGAGCCGTCCGCCGGCCTCGACGCCGCCTCGCTGTCCCGTCTCGCCGACGAGCTGTCGCGCTGGAAGCGGAGCTGCGGCATCGTGCTCGCGACGCACGATTTGGACGCGTTCTTGCCGGCCGCGGACCGCGTCGTCATCTTGAAAGACGGACAGGTCATCGCCGAGGCGTCGCCCGAGGAGCTTGCGGACGATCCTCGGCCGCTGCTCGACGCCGGCGTCGGCCTGCCGGAGTCGATGCTCGCGGCGGCAGCGCTGCGGCGCGCCGGCGTCCCGGTGCCGGCGGGCTTGTGCCCGCCCGAGCGGCTGGCCGAGGCGATCGCCGCCTGGCCCGGCCCCTCCGGCGGCGCGGGCGAGCCGCAGCCGGCCGCCTCCACGGAAGCGGCCGAGCAAGCACCGCATCGGGAGCCGCCTGCGGAGGCGGAGGCTGGCGGCGCTGCGACCGACGGCGCAAGAGGCTTCCTGTACCGCTCGGACGCGACGCGGAAGTGGCTCGCCTACACGCTCGTCTCCGTAGGCATCATCCTGCAGACGGACTGGCTCGGCACCGCCGTCGCGGCGCTGTTCGCCGGGGCAGGCCTCGCGGCGCTGACGCCGCATGACCGGAGGCGCTCGCTCCGCCTCAGCCGGCCGCTCGTCTGGCTGATGGCGTTCGCGGTGACGTTCTCCGGCCTGCGATTCGGCGCGCAGCTCGGCTTTTCCGTCGAGCCGGCGCTCGAGACGGCCCGCAGGCTGATCGGCTTTTTCGAAATTACCGTCATCGGGCTCGTCTTCACGCTGTCGACCGGCACCGCCGAAATGAAAGCCGGGCTCGAACGCGGCCTCCGTCCGCTGCGCCGCGTCGGGGTGCCCGTCGAGGCGATCGCGCTCAGCGCGTCGCTTGTGCTCCGCTTCATCCCGCTCATTCTGGAGGAGGCGGACCGTTTCGCCGCGATCGCGGGGACGCGGGGCAAGCGGGGCACGAAGCCGGGGAAAGTGCATCTGCTCGACATCCCCGTCTTCGTCATTCCGCTGCTGACAGGTTTGTTCCAAGCTGTCGAAGATTTGATTTTGGCGATGGAGCTGAAAGGGATCCGTCTCCAGAGCGGCCGTTCGGACAGCGTCGGCACGCGCCGGACCGCGCCGCAGCGGCCGCGAGATCGCCGGACGTTATGGGCGGGCGTCGCGATGTTCGCCGCGCTCGCATGCATTCGATTGGTCGGGGAGGGTGTACTGTGAAGGTTCGGCTGCGAGGGCATCATTTATTATGTTTATTAGGCTACACCGGCATGGGGTACTCCCCGGGGTTCGTCCGAAACATGACGAGCGTGTACGAGCGGCTCCGCGCCGAGCCGTCGACCGTCGTCGACATCGTCCGGGGGCCCGACGATTTGTGCTTGTGTTACCCGGAGGACGGCCCGTACCATTGCGACGGGGAACGCGTGCACGCGCGGGACGACGCCGTGCTGGAGTCGCTCGGAATCCGTCTCGGGGAGCGGACCGAATGGCGGCGCATCGAAGCTGCCGTTCGGTCGAAGCTAACGCCGGACGACATCCCGCGCCTATGCGCGACTTGCCCGTGGCTGTCGTACGGCGTTTGCGAAGCGGGCGTCGCGCGAATCGTCTCCGGCGAAGGGCTGGCGCCGCTGCCGGATCGAACCGTATAACATTACAACGGCGGCAGGCCGGGGGATGCTGAACTGCACCCCGTCAAGTAGACAGTACAAATAATTAAAATTAATTAAGCGGCCTTTGTCCTGAATTCCATCGGACTGAGGCCGTTTAGTTTTGCTTGTAATCGTTCGTTATTGTAAAAGTGAATGTAGGCCTCAATGTCCCTCTTAAGCTCCTCAAAAGTATGGTACACGTGCAAATAATATTTCTCACATTTCAAGGTCCCCCAGAAAGATTCCATTGGACCGTTATCAATGCACCGTCCAACACGGGACATACTCTGAATTATTTTGTTGTCATCCAAGAGCTTCTTAAAGCCCAGGGAGGTGTATTGGTAGCCTCGGTCGCTATGAAGCATAGGCCTGCTCACAGGAGCTGCTTGTAAGGCTAAGTTCAACGTTTGGAATACAAGTGGATTGTTATTTGAACGTCCTAATACATAGGAGACGATGGACTTATCATGAAGGTCGAGAATGGCGCTCAAATAAGCTTTCTGACCATTACCGTACTTAAATTCCGTTACATCGGTGAGCCACTTTTCATTCGGAGCATCAGCTTGGAAATTTCGGTTCAGTAGGTTCTCCGCCAGCTGCTGCGGCGTCGCGTTCGTGTACTTCTTCTTCTTTCTCCGGATTACAGACTGGATTCCCATTACCTTCATTAACCGCCTTACGCGTTTATGGTTAATGGTTTTTCCAGTTTGTTTTCGCATATGAAGAGTTAATTGACGGTATCCAAAGGTGCGCTCTACTTTCTCATAGATGGTCATCATCACTTGGGTCAACTGCTCATTCTCCTCTTCGCGAGCACTGGGTTTACGATTTAGCCACTTGTAATAGCTCGAGCGTGCAATTCCTGCAATTACGCATAGAAGTTGAACGCTAATTGATGCATTCTTTTGGAGTGCTTGGATAGCAAGGTAAATCGTTTCCTGTCGTGTTTGTTTTAGCGTCGCCTTCTTTCGAGTTCCTCTAACTTTTTTAAAAATGCATTTTCTGCCCGAAGTCGCTCAATTTCGTGTTCCATCTTCTTCATCTTGAGTTTCTGTTGATCGGCCTCCGTTAACTCTTCCAGGGCTTTTTTTCTCCCTCGGCCATCCTTTAACGCATCCTGACCGCTATCTTCGAACTTCTTCACCCATTGGTATACTTGCTGGTAGGAGACCTGAAACTGTCCCGCTGCTTTTTGGTAATCATGTTGATTGGTCAGGCAATACTGGACAATCTCGATCCGTTCTTGCCAAGTCGTAGAACGCCCTTTTGTCATAGCTTTTGCTTCCCCTTTATAGGCTTTAAAGCTGCTATGACCATTATACTTGTTGATCCAATTGAAAAGCTGTCTCGTACTTGCAATCCTGTATTTATCGATGATCTGGTACTGAGATAATTTCCCCTCAAGGTAATCCTTCACCGCTTGGAGCTTAAGCTCTGCGCTATAACTTTGAAGATGCGCTCGGCGTTCCAGCCCTTCATATCCATACGTCTTGTACCGACGCTGCCATTTCATTAAAGTCGTCTTGTTAATCCCATACTTCTTCGCAGCTGCCAAAAAACCAACTTCCCCATTCGATACCTCTTCCAGAATGGCGAGTTTCTCCAATGCATTATATTTTCCTCTAGACATGAAAAAGCTCCCCTTACGGTAGCAGGTTTTATTATTTCACCTGTCTACCGTATGGGGAGCATATCAATGCCGATCTGCCGCCGTTTTTTAGTTTCCTCCCATAATATCCGACAGAAGCGACAAGCAAAGCACGATCGCCATCGCCGCCCCCGATGCGTGCGCCTTCCACCGATGGGGCGAGGAATTTCCTCTTCGGTGAACGGATCTCCAATATAGCACCGCCCCGCTCAATACCAGTACCGCTTCCACCGCGGCGCTGGCGGCCGGTATGTTCCACAGCCCCAATCCCAGCAGCGGGAAACCGCCGATGTTGCCGGGGACAATGGGCAGATCCGGACGATGGACAAGCAGATCCAACAGCCAGTGGCTGAACGCAACCGCGCCGACCACGATTCCGCTTCGCTTGCCCCATGCTTTCGCCGCAGCCAAGCCGGCGATTAAGGACAGAAGCAATGCGCCGAGTAACGAATGGGTATACATAGCATCGATAACGGCTTTGCCGTATCCGGTGCTCTCGATCGACTCCACGCCTGCCACCGTCAACGGAAGGAATGCGAGATCCGGCAGCTGCGTCGCCGTCAACAGCGCCCACAGCGGAACCTCAGGATGTCTGGCTTTTACAATTGCGGCAACTCCGAAATGTCCGGCGAACATCAGCCTCTCCCCCTTTCAGTTGTTACAGCAGAGATTCCAGCGATTCCAGCGACGTACAACGAGGTCAACATAACGTTCATAATACGGGATCACTCCTTAAGATAAGTTAACGTACTAGACATTCGTCAAAACTAATTTTATTAGTTTTTATTCAGAGGCATCCTGCTCACCTCTCAAAACTATCTATGTTTTCATTTTAACTAATTTAATTAGTTTCTGCAAATGTTTTTTTCTTTTTTCTTGGTTCTGTTAACACCCAAAGAAATAAGCCACTCCGTTGAGTGGTTTCCAAAGTCATGAATCAGCGGAAACAGCTGATTCTTCTTTTGCTTTTTGGACCTTTTGAGTACTAAGCAGAAAACTAACGAGTGCTGCAACGCTACAAACGTATGGGAGTAGATCATAACCCCAATGCGATATGACATAACCGCCAATCATTGACCCAAAAGTGATACCAATATACAGAGCGGTATTATTCCATGCCATAACAATTCCTCGTTCTTTGGGATATTCCGCCGCCAATCGAGCTTGATATGATGTAAAACCTGCATACCCAACCAAAGCCCATATAAACAGAAAGAAATAAAGCCAATCGCCGGATGAGAACAATATCCCCAAACAAATAAGTATTAGTGTCAATGAATTTAGCGCAGCCTTCGAAATATTCTCTACTCCAAATTTATCCGTTAATTGCCCGCTTGTAAGACTTCCAAAAACGGCACCGACACCATAAAAAGTAACAGCTAATGCGATTTCCGTTGATGTGAATTTATTTTCGGAGTAAAGAGCCGCACCTAAATATATATACAGGGTATACATAGAAATAGCCCAAATCGTCGTAACACATACGGAACCAAGTATTCTTGGCAAATTTCCTTCTAACGGATTTCTCGTTACATCTCTTTTAGGAATCGATCCCCATGTTTTGAAATTCACTACCGCCAATATGGTTCCTATGATGGTCATTACAACAAATACCGAACGCCACCCAAGAAAATGCTCTAATAACGTACCGAATGGCGCCCCTGCCCAAAGAGCCGTTAAGTGTCCCGAAACAACAATCGAAAGCCATGTTCCCCTTCGAGTTGGCGGTGCAATATCTCCAATGATTGCGTAAATCAAAGGAGTGATTGAAGCAACGGATAGACCGGCCAAAATACGGCTAACAATTAGCCACAAAAATGAAGGAGCAAAAGCGGTTAGCGCGTTAGAAACGGCGAACAGGAATAAACCGAACGTAATAAATGATCTCCGTCCCTTTCGATCTGAAAGCCATCCAAAGAAAGGAGCCGCAACAGCGTATGTAACTGCAAAAACAGTTACCATCCATCCGGTCGTTGCTGAACTAACGTGATATGCTTCCGAGATAAACGGTAATAATGGAGAGACCACGAATAAGTCAGTACCCATTAGAAATAAAGTTATCCAACCAACACTTAAACTTAACCGCCCTTGCATACTGGGTCCCCCCCCTTGCTAAATTATTTTTACATATATATTCTCAAGTGGCGTAAACGCGACTGCCGACGAACGACGACGGCCCGCAGAACTCCATTCGGAGCGCTGCGGGCCATCCAAAATCAGTTTATCATTCCCCATCGTACCGCTGCCATCCCGCCCCGCCGGGAAGCGGGCAGCTCTTCGCCTTCAGCTTCGCCGCGACCGGCACGATGCATCCGCACAAGGAGCACGTGTGACCGCCGAGCAGCTTCGGGCACGCCTCGCACTGCCGCAGACGCGCTTCATACACGTCGTCCGGCACGCAGTGGCCGCTTCCCGGCGCGAACATCGGCGCGGACAGCAGGTGCCGAATGCGTTCTTCCGTTACGCGAAATTCGTCCCTGCAGCCGCGGCAAGATCGATCGACCGCCGTCTCCACGTTACCGATCCGCCGCCAGCTCGAACACCGTCACCGACATCGGCGGCAGGTTCGCGGTCAGCGTATGCCCTTCGATCGCAAAGTCCGAGAAGGCGGCCGGCTTCACCTGCTCCGGCTCGTCGAACGTGTTGTGGCCGTCGATCCGGCCAGACGTCAACGTCGTCGCGGTCGCGCGGACGCCCCCTTCCCAGCCGCGCAGCTCGATTGCCGCGCTTGCGCTGCTCGCGTGGTCCAAATTGCACACGCTCACGTGCACCCGGCCGTCCGCGGCGCGGGAAGCGGACACGGACAGCTGCGGCAGCTCCCCCTTCGCGCTGTCGATAGCGCGAATCGTCTCATGCGCGTCCAGCAGCTCGGCGTCCTGGTGCACCTGGAACAGATCGAACACATGATACGTCGGCGTCAGCACCATCCGTTCGCCTTCCGTCAGCACGACGGATTGCAGCACGTTGACCAACTGCGCGATGTTCGCCATCCGGACGCGGTCGCAGTGACGGTGGAAAATATGCAGCGTGATGCCGGCGACGAGCGCGTCGCGAATCGTGTTCTGCTGGTACAGGAAGCCCGGGTTCGTGCCCGGCTCCACGTCGTACCACGTGCCCCATTCGTCGACGATCAGACCGATGCGCTTCTCCGGATCGTACTGATCCATAATGGCCGAATGCCGCGTAATCAACTCGTCCATATGCATCGCTTTCTTCAGCGTGCCCCCGAAATCGGCCTCCGGGAAGCCGGTCGCCGGTCCCTTGCTCGCCCACGTTCCGGGAATCGTATAATAATGAAGCGTGATCGAATCCATGAACCGGTGCGCCTGCTTCATGAGCGTCTCCATCCAATGGTAATCGCCTTCGCTCGGGCCGCACGCGATTTTGTGAATGCGGTTGTCGCCATAATTGCGCACGTACGTCTGGAATTGGCGGTACAGGTCCGCGTAATACTCCGGCCGCATGTTGCCGCCGCAGCCCCAGTTTTCGTTGCCGACGCCGAAATATTTCACCTTCCACGGCTGCTCTCGGCCGTTCTCCCGCCGCAGTTCCGCCATCGGGGAGACGCCGTCGAACGTCATGTACTCCACCCATTCGGACATCTCCTGCACGGTGCCGCTGCCGACGTTGCCGTTGATGTACGGCTCGGCGCCGAGCAATTCGCACAGCATCAAGAACTCATGCGTACCGAAATGATTGTTTTCGACGACGCCGCCCCAATGCGTGTTGATCATACGCTTGCGGCTTTCCCGAGGCCCGATGCCGTCCTTCCAATGATACTCGTCGGCGAAGCAGCCGCCCGGCCACCGCAGCACCGGAATGTTCAGCCGCTGCAGCGCCGCCAGTACGTCGTTCCGGATGCCGTTCGTATTCGGGATGTCCGACTCCTCGCCGACCCACAGCCCTTCGTAAATGCATCGTCCCAAATGCTCGGAGAAATGCCCGTAAATGTTTCGATTGATCGTGCCCTTCGACCGATCCGTATGGATCGTGATCCGGTTCGTCATTCGCTGATCTCCCTCTCTTTTCGCGGCGGTACTGACCGATCGTCGTTTCCCCGCCCGGCAACCCTCGCCGGTCCGCTTGTCTCATTATTTAGAATAATCCTCTTGCCGGCCGATTTGGAATGATATATTATCCCTTTTAACTGATCGATTGTACGAAAGAGAGGAAGAGTTTCCGGTGATCGAAATCAAGCGCTGCGGCTACAACGTCGTCCACCCGGACGGCCTCACGATCGACCGCCCGCAAGGATCGGGGGACTATTTGTTCCTCTTTTTCCGCAGCAAAATGGAAATCGAGGTGCGCGGAGAGCTCGTCGTCGCGGACAAAAACACGTACGTCATTTACAAAAAGGGCAGCAAGCAGTTTTACAGGGAGCTGGAAAAGCCGTTCGTGCACGACTGGTTTCATTTCGACGGCGAAGACGCCGAATCTTATATCGAGCGGCTCTCCCTCCCGTTCGACAAGGTCATGAAGGTGTACGATCCCTTGTACATTTCTAGAAAAGTGAACGACATTCAGGACGAAACGCTCCATAACGGCACATACCGCAAAGAAATCATCGATGCGACGGTGCGCTGCCTCTTGATGAAGCTCAGCGATATGCACAACCGGATCGAAGCGAGCCATCCGCTCAGCAAATTTTACGAGCCGTTCGTCCGCCTCCGCAACGCCATTCGCGAAACGCCGTCCGCCCCGCACACCGTCGATCGGCTGGCCGCGCAGGTGAACATGAGCCGGTCGCATTTCCAGAGCATTTACAAGGAGCTGTTCGGCGTGCCCGTCATGCGGGACGTCATCCAAACGAGACTCGAATACGCCATGTATCTGCTAGAAAATTCCTCGGACAGCATCGGCGACATCGCCCGCAGCTGCGGGTATGAGAACGACGTCCATTTTATGCGCCAGTTTAAGAAGTACATTCATGTGACGCCGAGCCAATACCGGGCAGCGTACCGAAGTTCTTGACGTGCGCCGCGCCAAAAAGAAAAACGCCTCGACAGCGAGGCGTTTTCTTATAGAAACTATTAATTCCGAATCAGGTAATCGAATGCGCCCAATGCGGCGGTCGCGCCCGATCCCATGGAAATGATGATTTGCTTGTACGGGCTGTTCGTGCAGTCGCCTGCCGCGAACACGCCGGGCATGCTCGTCGCGCCGCGGCTGTCGACGACGATTTCGCCGAAGCGCGTGCGCTCCACCGTATCGCCGAGCCATTCCGTGTTCGGCACGAGGCCGATTTGCACGAAGACGCCCTGCAGTTCGACATGCTTCTCTTCGCCGGAATCGCGTTCGACGTAGGTAATCCCTTCCACCTTGTCGGTGCCGGTAATTTCCTTTGTCTGCACGTTCTTCAGCACCGTCACGTTCGGCAGGCTGAACAGCCGCTTCTGCAGCACGGCGTCGGCTTTCAACTCGGGCATGAACTCAAGCACGGTGACGTGCTTCGCGATGCCGGCGAGATCGATCGCCGCCTCGACGCCGGAGTTGCCGCCGCCGATGACCGCTACGTCCTTGCCTGCGAACAGCGGTCCGTCGCAGTGCGGGCAGTACGCCACGCCTTTGTTCTTGAACTCCGCTTCGCCGGGCACATTGACGTTGCGCCAACGAGCGCCCGTCGAGAGGATGACGGTTTTGCTCTTCAGCACCGCGCCGCTTTCCAGTTCGACCTCGATGAGGTCGCCCTTCGAGAGGCGCTTCGCGCGCTGGAGCTTCATCACGTCGATGCCGTACTCCTTCACGTGCTCTTCCAGGCTGGCCGCGAGCTTCGGACCCTCGGTATACTTCGTGCCGATGAAGTTCTCGATGCCCAGCGTCTCCAGCACTTGACCGCCGAACCGCTCGGCGACGATGCCCGTGCGGATGCCTTTGCGCGCGGCATAAATCGCCGCGCTGGCGCCGGCCGGACCGCCGCCGACGACGAGCACGTCGAACGGCTCCTTGTCCGCAAGCTCCGACGCGTCCGGCCGCGAGCCGAGCTTCGCGAGAATTTCTTCGATCGACATCCGGCCGCTCCCGAACGTCTCGCCGTTCAGGAATACCGTCGGCACCGCCATGACTTTCCGGCGCTCCGCTTCTTCCTTGTACGCCGCGCCGTCGATCATCGTGTGCGTAATGCCCGGGTTGAGGATGCTCATCAAGTTGAGCGCCTGCACGACGTCCGGACAATTGTGGCACGTTAAGCTGATGAACGATTCGAAGTGATATTCCCCGCGAATGCTCTTGATTTGATCGATGACGCTTTGCTCGACTTTGGGAGGTCTTCCGCTCACCTGCAGAAGCGCCAACACCAACGAAGTGAATTCGTGACCCAAAGGAATGCCGGCGAACGTCACGCCGGTGTCTTCGCCCACGCGATTGACGCTAAAACTAGGAGTTCTAGGCAATTGCGCTTTTTCAACCGTAATTTTAGATGACATGCCGGCGATTTCTTCCACCAGCGCCAGCATGTCATTGGATACGGCATCGGACTCTGCGCTGACTTTCAGCACAATATCGCCTTCCATGAGCTGGAGATATTGCGCTAATTGTGCTTTTATATCCGCGTCCAGTGCCATTCGAGGTCTCCTTAGATCTTGCCTACGAGATCGAGGCTAGGCTTGAGCGTTTCGGAGCCTTCCTGCCACTTCGCCGGGCATACTTCGCCCGGGTTGTTGCGGACGTATTGAGCGGCTTTGATTTTGTTGACGAGCGTGCTCGCGTCGCGGCCGATGCCGCCGGCGTTGACTTCGTACGCTTGGATGACGCCGTCCGGGTCGATGATGAACGTGCCGCGCTCGGCGAGACCGGATTCTTCGATCAGCACTTCGAAGTTGCGGGAGATGACGTGCGTCGGATCGCCGATCATGACGTACGTGATTTTGCCGATCGCCGGCGAGCTGTCGTGCCAAGCTTTATGCGTGAAATGCGTGTCCGTCGATACGGAGTATACTTCTACGCCGAGGCTTTTCAGCGTTTCGTATTCATTTTGCAGGTCTTCGAGCTCCGTCGGGCACACGAACGTGAAGTCGGCCGGATAGAAGCAAACGACGCTCCACTTGCCCTTCAGGTCGGCTTCCGTAACCTCGATGAACTTGCCGTTGTGATACGCCTGCGCTTTGAACGGTAATACCTCTTTGCCAATCAGAGACATGCAAAATTTCCTCCTTAAATGTGGTGTCAGAACTAAATATAGCTTGCGCAGGAAATCGTTCGGACAAACCTACAACAAACTATATTTATTCTAATTTGGTTTTCATTATTATGTAGAAATCATTCGCTGCTACATATACTAATTTAAAAGTTTTTGGGGAGTTCTGTCAAGTGCGAATGAGACTGATTATCAAAAGTTACGCCGCGTTTACGTAGTGATGCGAAGTATACCTACTGCATAACATTTCAGTTCTTACAATTCGTTCCGCACTTCTATAAAATGAAGAAGAGTTTTGGTTGCCGTTTGCCGTCCTGACTACATTTCTATAAGGGAGAGATTGACTGATGAGAACGATGAGACTCGGCGTCAGCGCATTGGAGGTCCCGGTTGTCGCCGTAGGCTGTATGCGCATCAACCGATTGGACAAGCTCGAAGCGGAGCGCTTCGTCCGCACGTCGCTGGAGCTGGGCGCGAACTTTTTCGACCATGCGGATATTTACGGCGGCGGCGCTTGCGAGGAAATATTCGCGGAAGCCGTCGGCATGAACGCGTCGGTTCGCGAAAACATGATCCTTCAATCCAAGTGCGGCATTCGCAAAGGGATGTTCGATTTCTCCAAAGAGCATATTTTGCAATCGGTGGACGGCATTCTGAAGCGCCTTAAAACCGACTATTTGGACGTTCTTCTGCTGCACCGTCCGGACGCGCTCGTCGAGCCGGAGGAAGTCGCGGAAGCGTTCGACCTGCTCGAAAGCTCGGGGAAGGTGCGCCATTTCGGCGTCTCCAACCAACATCCGATGCAAATCCAGCTGCTGAAAAAATTCGTCAAGCAGCCCCTCGTCGCCAACCAGCTGCAGCTCAGCATCACGAACGCGACGATGATCTCGAGCGGCATCAACGTCAATATGGAAAACGAGGCGGCCGTGAATCGAGACGGCGGCGTCCTTGATTTCTGCCGTCTGCACGATATTACGATCCAGCCTTGGTCGCCGTTCCAATACGGCTTCTTCGAGGGCGTCTTCTTGGGCAGCGAGAAGTTCCCTGAGCTGAATAAGAAGATCGACGAAATCGCGGCGAAGTACGAGGTGAGCAACACGACGATCGCGATCGCGTGGCTGCTCCGCCATCCTGCGCGCATGCAGCCGGTCACCGGGACGATGAACATCGAGCGCCTGGCCGATTGCTGCAAAGCGAGCGACATCACCCTGACCCGCGAAGAATGGTACGAGATTTACCGGGCGGCCGGCAACGTGCTTCCGTAACCGCTCCGAATTGAAGAACGCATCGCAAAAGCTAGCGCAGGCTCCGCCGGCGTTAGCTTTTTTGTGTTTCATTTTAATGCGCTTTCATGTATCATTGATAGAAATAGCATAATTCTCATATAACAATATACTGTATATCTAATATATTTTTTATATCTACGGAAGAAGGCTGGATGATTCGTGAGTATCGACAAGAAAGCTAACAGCTATTACCCGAAAACGCCCGTCGTCATCGAATGCAATATCGAGAAAACGTTGAACGTGCTCGGCGGCAAATGGGCGTTCCTCGTCATCCGCGAGCTGTTCGGCGGCACCCGCCGGTTCGGCGAGCTGCAGCGCCTCATCCCGGCGGTCAGTCCGCGGGCGCTGACGAGCACGCTTCGCCATTTGGAGGAGCACGGCGTGCTGGAGCGCCGCGTCTACCCGACCGTCCCCGTTACGGTCGAATATTCGCTGACGCCGAAAGGTCAGGATCTGCACAACGTCTGTCACGAGATGAAGCTTTGGGCCGCCCGCTGGACGTAAGCCGATAGCTTTTGCGAGGTCCTTCATAACGCCCTGGATCGCACCCGATTCGAAGAAATCGGCTTCCTACATCATAAATCGTACCGCCATCATCGCGGCGACGCCCGTCAACACCGTGACCAGCAGACTGCGCGTCAATAGCGCGGCGGCGAAGGTCGGCAACGCGGCAATCAGCTCCGCGTTCCGATGGAGCGGCACCAGCTGCCCTTCGGGCGCCAAGACGTCTTGACCGATCAAAGCCGCCATGACGGCGACGGGCACATAGCTAAGCCACCGCATCGCCCAATTCGGCAGCTGCACCCGGCTTAGGACGACGAGCGGCAGCACCCGCGGCAGCACGGTGACGAGCGACGCCCCTGCAATGATGAGCAGCATGTCTCCTCTTACTTCCATGCTTCCACCGCCATTCCGATCGCCGCGGCGATCATCGTCGCCAGAATGATCCCGACGCTGCCGGCTCCCATCAGGCTCGCCGCGACTCCGATCGCGGCGGCGCTGACCGCGACGACGATATCGGCCTTCAGCTTGTTCCGGCTGACGAGCTGCAGCACCAGCAAGCCGATGAACATCGCCGGCAGCGCGAAATCGAGGCCGAACGCTTCCGGATTCGCGATCCATTCCCCGAATATCGCCCCGGCGATATTCGCCGCGATCCAATTCAAGTACGCCGTAATATTCAAGCCGTGCATCCATTTCTCGCTGATTTTGTTCGCCTTGGCCGCCTCCTGCATTGCGACCCCGAACGTTTCGTCCGTCAGCAGCGCGCCGACGAACGTATTTTTCGCCGGCGTCAGGTGGCGGAAATACGGCGACAGCGCCGCGCTCATCAGAAAATGGCGCAAATTCACGATGAAAATCGTAGCGATGATGCCCGCCGCCGGACTGTGAGCGGCGATCATGCCGGCGGCGATGAACTGCGCCGAACCGGCGTAAAGCAATATGCTGATCAACGCGATTTCCATGATGGACATGCCCGCCGTCTTTTCGACGACCCCTGCGGCAAATCCGATGCTTAAGTATCCTAATAATGTCGGGACGCATGCCCTCACCCCGTCGAGGAAGCCGCCTTCCTCCGCCCCGACCGCATAACTGCTGGTTCTCATCGTTCTCTCCCGCTGCAAAAACGCCATCGTCGATTTCTCTCTCCCAATGTTATCTCTACTTTATGGATATGACCCTATTTTGAGGTATCCATTGTATTATAATCAAGGTTCGATTATAACAAGGAGGCTGCGGGGAGTCACTACATTCCTCTCGTTATTGCCCGGAAAATAAGCGTATAGATAAAAGCAAAAGCCGCCCTGAAGGCGGCTTTCATGCGTTCGGCGTTATGTCTGGCGGATGTCGACGGGCATGACCGCATTACATCAAAAACCGATGGCCCAGCAGCATGACGCACGGCATCGTGATCAACGACAGCAGCGTGGAAGCGGCAGCGGTCCAAGTCGCCAATCCTTCGTTCGCCCGATACCTGGCGAATAAAATCGTAGAGAGCGTTAACGTCGGCATCGCGGTTTGCAGCAGCACCGCCTGCGCCGTCGTCGGATCGAGCTCCAGGTACGCTAGGACCAGCAAACTGACGAGAGGAAAGATCGCGAGTTTAATAACAATAGGAGCGATAAGTTCGGCAGGCTTGACCTTTTCCTGCTTCCCCGCGATAGTTCTGATAAGCATTCCAATATAAAACAAAGCAAGCGGACCCGTTAAAGCGGAAAGCATCTGCGTCAGCTGAATCACCACCGCGGGCGGCTTCGCATTCGATACGACGAACAGGATGCCGATCGCGATGGCGAGCAGGGGGATATTCACCAACGATTTGACCGTCGACCGGAAGGAAACTCGCCGATCCTGCAGCAACAGCACGGCGACCGACCAAATCGCCACCCCGACGCCGGCGTCGAACACGGCCGCCATGAGTGCCCCTTTCGGCCCTAGCAGCGAAGCCGTCAAAGGAATACCTAGAAACCCGGAGTTTCCGAGGCCCGACAAAATCGCCAGTTCCCGGGAGCGCTTCGATCCGGCGCCGGTACACCTCCCGACGGCCCAGCCTAAAAGCATGCCGAAAGCGTTCAACCCGACGGACAATCCGAAGACGATGCCGATCTGCGGCAGCAGCGCCCGGTCGATCGGCAGTTGGAAGATGCTGTAGAGCACGATGCATGGCAGGGCGACATTCACGATTACCGTGCCGAGGAAATGCCGCACCTCCCCTTCGAAGGGGATGCGCTTCGCGAGGCCGATGCCGATTCCGATGATCGAGGCGACGACGAACATCAGGGAAATCAACGTTTCGTAATCCACGGCGCCGGTTACTCGAAGAGATTCCCGTCCGCGTCGAACGGGAATTCATAGGGCTCCGAGATTACGGTTAGATCCGTTCGGTGCCGGATCGAATCCAAATACGTTTCGGATACCTCGATAACGTCCATTTCGAGCGTATTTTTGATTCTGACGATCTTGGGCTTCGCCGGGTCGATTCGATTGCACGTCTTCACCGCCAGGACGATCGCCTCTCGATCGTTGTTCATCATGACGGGCAGCTTGGCGGGAGCTAAAATCGTCGCGGTGATCGCATTCGTGTACATGACGCCGAGATCGATTTTGCTGACGCATTTCGTCGTGGAAATATCGCACATGCCGATTCCGGCGCCGTTCCCATGAGAGATGTCCGTGACGTCGAGAACGACGATTTTCTGGATCGCCGGCGCTGCGAAGCCTGCTTGCAGCATGGAGCCCGGGCGTCCCGTCACATTCGGGTCCATCCCCTCGCCGCTGATGTTTTTGCCGATTTCATCGACGATGAGCACATCGATCTCGTCCAAGAGCAGCTTGGCGACTTGGCTCTTCGCGATCTCGAGCAGCTCCCGCTCCCGGCGCAAGATGTGTTCGGGTTCGATCGCTTCGATCAACAGCGGTTCGTCGAACGGGTTTTCTACGATCGCCAATCCGAACAGAACCGGCGCTTTCTCCAAAAACAGCTTCGCCGCCCGCGGCAAAAGCTCATGGAACGTATCGAACCCTTGCTGATGCAACCGCGTCGCGCCCGCATGCTTGCCGAGGCCGATGACCATCATCTTGACGAGTCCGCTCTCGTACTCCCCTTTGAAGTCGGCATGCGGCTTGATCTTGTTCATGACGACGATCCCGTCGGATTCGTAAGCCAGTTTGTCGCAGTACAGCGGAACGCCGTCTTCCAGCACCCCGATCTGCACCGTTTCCATCGAGGATAAGATCGGCACGCCCATCGTTTCCTCGGTAATGTTGTAATTTGCAAGAAATTGAAGCTGCCCCTCCGCGTTGGCGCCGCCGTGACTTCCCATCGAAGGCACGATGAAGGGCTTCGCGCCGGCTTCTTTCAGCGCGTCGATCACTTGCCTGGTCATCCGATCGATATGCTTGATGCCGCGGCTGCCGGCCGTCACCGCGATGCGCTTGCCCGCAACGTCCTTAGCGGCGAGGACGCTCGTTACCTGCTGCATCAAATGCTGCTCCAGGTTTTCGATTTTGCTTACGTTGAAGGTTTGCTTCACCTTGACCATCTTGGGGAGGGGCAGCGTAAAGCCTCCCTCGATCGTGACATTGATTTTGCCGAAATTCATCGATTTCACCCCTAACAATAGGGAAAGGTTTGGAAGCGGGTGCCCCAAACCGTCCACTATAAACTTATATCGACATGCCTTCCGCCAGCCGAATCAAGCCGAATCCGGCAAGATCGCTCGTCGTCTCCCCGCCGACCGCCGCGACCTGCCCGCAGCGACCGTCGTGGCGAAGAATGCACACCAATGCCTGCGTAAGAATGTCTTTCCCCGCGACGATGACGTTCGCATGCGGCGGCGCGCAGATCGCCTCGCTGTTGTGCAGCGCCTTCACATCGTCCGCAAGCACGGCGCCTAACAGAAAATTCGCCTTCTCGTTCACCGAAGCTTCCGTAAATTGATCCAAGATGCGTACGGTAAAGCAAGTCCGAGCGAGCCCGGTCCGTAAGCTTGTTTCGTAACCCCGTAGGACATACTCTTGATTGAATTCGGAGGCCAAAGACTTCTCCAGCGCGTTGGCGATCAGCGTGTTCCGGGTAATTTCCGAGATCAGTTCGCCCGCGATCGAGGTGAGGCACCCCGTGATTCGGCCTTGCTCGTCGATGGAGACGATTTTCGTATGCGATCCCGGAAGTATGAGGACGGCCGGTCCCTGCAGGTTTAAGCGCCGCAGGAGACCGAACGCCTCCACTTCTTCGCCGCGCATCATATCCATCGTCTCGCAAGTTTCCAGCGTTACGTCGGAGACGCGGTTTTTCACCCCGGGAGCGAACCAGATTTCCTTGTCCGCCACCTCGGGGATGACGCGCGAAACCATGGCGTTCGCCAGGTCGCTCATACTGACGGGAGCGACCAAGTGAGGAATTTCTACCAAACCGACGTTCGAAGTGATCATGCCGGAAGCCAATATGCGTTCCACGTCGCTTATTTCGATGGAATGCTGTTCGAGCAGCGAGCGAATCAATTCCCGCAGCGTCGACTGCAGCTTCCGGTTATGACCGTCCTTCGCCGTATCCCGTACGCCTACTTCCCGGGAAAGCTTGCCGATCGGCAGTCCGTCCCGCCATAACGTGACCCTGCTGTTCGTCGTTCCGGTATCTAGCGTGATCGTGTACATGTTAAATTCTTCCGAACTTGGCGAGCAGCTCCTCTACCGTCGCACCCTTCAGGATTTCCTCCCGCGTCGCGGCTTCTTTGTCCGCCTGTTCGCGCGCTCTCGGATAAACTTCCTCCAAATCTTTGTACGGGACAACGACGACGCCGATCTCGTCGGCCACGACCAAGTCGCCAGGATTGACGATAACGCCGCCGCATGTAATCGGCACGTTGATCTCGATCGGCTCCTTGCGCCCGGAATACGCCGTATGCGCGGCGCGCGGGCCGCACACCTTCGCGGATATCGGGAACCCCAGCATTCTCGCCTCGTCGGTGTCTCGGCAGCTTCCGTCGATGACGGCGCCAGCTACGCCGGCGTTGCGGGCGAGGCCGGACATTAATCCTCCCCAGATCGAGGTTTCCGTTTCGCCGAAGGCGTCGATGACGATGACGTCCCCAGGCTTCGCGATCTCGAATACGCCCAGGCAATCCACGATGTCTCCCGCCGTCAATTTGACGGTAATCGCCGGGCCGATAATTTTCTTGTCCGCGGCTTTCGGCTTCATGTCGTGCCGCATGACGTTATCCCGCTCCATCGCATCGCCTACGACGCAGGATAAGGACAAGACGTCCTCCATGGCGCGGAACGGCGCGATCAAGCTTTCATCGATTTCCGGTCTTGGGTTTACAATGTATTTCATATAGATTCCCTCCACGTTTAGTTATTTATGCTGTGAACGAATTGCTTCGCGGCGGCGGCGATCCGATCGAACGCGCCCGCCTCGATCGACGTTGGCGATACGAGACTGCCGCCTACCCCTACTCCGGCGAGACCGGCTTGCAGGAACGTCTTCACATTATCGGCGGTGACGCCGCCCACCGCGAGCATCGGAATATGCCGCAGGGGAGCCATAAGCGCCTTAATATACGCGATTCCGATTTCGCCGGCCGGAAACAGCTTGACGTAGTCCGCCCCTGCCGTATGCGCGGCCACTGCCTCGGTCGGCGTCAGCGCGCCGGGGATGGACACCTTCCCGAGCGCCTTCGTTCGGCGAATGACATTCCCGTCCGCATGAGGCGAGATCATATACTGCGCGCCTGCTTCGACCATGGCCGTCACCTGTTGCTCCGTCAAGACGGTCCCGGCGCCTACGCACATCTCGTCTCCGAATGCATCGCGGATCGCTCGGATCTTCGCCGCCGTCCGGCCGACGGCGTCGTCCCGGTCGTGATCGATCGTCACTTCCGCCAAGCGGATGCCGCCATCGTATAAGGCTTGTACCGTCGGGATGATGTGCGCCGCATCCACCCCTCGAACGATGGCGATGATCCGATGCCGATCGATTAGCTCCTTGACCTGCCGCTCATCCATTTCGAACGGTCTCCCGGACCGGCGCCGCCTTCGGCTTCACCAAATTCGGCGGCGTACGGCCCAGCAGCACCGCTTTGACGTTCTCCGCGGCGGTGCGGCGCGCTTCGTCCAAGGAAGCTTGCGACACGTACGCGGAATGCGGCGTGACGATGCAATTGTCGAGCGTGAACAGCGGGTTCATCGCAGGAGTCCAATCTTTCACCTTCGCCGGCTCTTCTTCCGTGTCGTCCAGTCCGGCAGCCACGATCCACTTTTCCGTCAGAGCCTTAAACAGCGCTACATTGTCGACGACCTTCCCCCGGGCGCAGTTCACGAGGATCGCGTCGTTCCTCATCTTCCGCAGCGCTTCCTCGTCGATGAGGTGATGCGTTTCCGGCGTATACGGGCACATGACGTCAACGACGTGAGACGTTTGCAGCAGCGTGTCCAGGTCTACCTTCTTTACCCCGCACGTTGCCATGTAGCTTTCGGACACGTACGGATCGTACGCGACGATGTCGAATCCGAATACGGCGAGCTTCCGCGCCATATTTTGGGCGATGCGTCCGAACCCGACGAGACCGAACGTCATATCTCGCATCCGGTGAATCGGCGCATACCAATCGCTCCAATGCCATCTGCCTTCATGCGTAGCCTTGTTATAGGAGGGGATGGCTCGAATCAAGGTGAACGCCATCGATATCGAATGATCCGCCACCTCTTCGATGCAATAATCCATTACGTTCGTAACGACCATTCCGTGCTCGTAAGCCGCTTCGACGTCGAGGATATCCGTTCCGATCCCGTACCGGGCAATTACCTTGCAGCGCTCCAACTGTTCTATAGTCGCGCGAGGAATTTTGGCGTACTGCTGAAGAATGGCATCCGCATCTTTCGCCAGCTCGGCCAAGTTTTCGCCGGTGTTGCATTGCAGACCGATCACTTTCGCGCCGATCGGCTCGAGCACGCTCCGCTCGATATCCAAGTTCGGAAAATCGTAATCGCTGATGTAAACCTTGAATTCCGTCATGTTGTCTCCACCCTATCTGTATATGATTTAGCCCGTGATCAACCTGGTAAGCCCTAACGAAATGACGGGGATATACGTCACCAACAGCAGCAGAATAATCATTACGATGAAGTAAGGAATAATCGCTTTGGAAATGCGCTCGATCGACAACCCGCTGATCCCGCTCGCGACGAACAGATTGACCCCAAGCGGCGGCGTACAAAAACCGATGGCCAGGTTGACGGTCAAGATGACGCCGAACAAAATCGGATCCACGCCCATCTGCACGACGACAGGCAGCAAAATCGGCGTAAGGATAATAATGGACGCCACCGTCTCCATGAACATGCCGACGAAGAGCAGGAAGATGTTAATGACCAGCAGCAGGACGATTGGGTTATCCGTGAAAGAGGTCAGGAATCCGGCGATTTGCGCAGGCACCTGCTCCAAAGTGAGGAGCCGGCCGAACGTGGAAGCGAAGGCGACCAGAGCAAGCACCGTAGCCGAAGTAAGGGACGATTTCACGAACACCTTGAAGATGTCTTTTACTTTCAAATTTCGATAAACGACGACGCCGACGAACAAGGAATAAAACACGGCAACCGCCGCGGCTTCCGTCGGAGACATGACGCCACCGTAAATGCCGCCGAGAATAATAAACGGCGCCAGCAGCGCCCATACGGCTTGCTTCAACGTCTTGCCGACATTCGCCAGTGAGAACGCTTGGGAGTCGGCCTTGATACTTGCCTTCCTGTACAACAGGTACGCCACGAAGCTGAACCCCGCCGCGAACAATAGACCCGGCACGATCCCGGCGATGAACAGCACGCTTACGGATTGTTCCGCGGAGATGCCGTACATGATGAACGGAATGCTGGGCGGGATGAGCACGCCGATCATCCCGGACGCGGCCGTCAAGGACGTGCTGTATTCCTTGGAGTAATTCCGCTTCTCCATCTCGGGAATCATATTCGTCCCGATGGCCGCTACCGTGGCGGGCGAGGACCCGGAAATCGCCGCGAAGAAGGTGCTCGCGAGTACGTTGACATGCGCCAAGCCCGCTTTGAAATGGCCGACCAGCGAATCCGCGAAGGAGATGATGCGCTTCGACAACCCCCCGGAATACATGAGGTCTCCGGCTAAAATAAACAGCGGAACCGCTAGCAGCGGATACGAATCGACCGCAGTGACGACCGACCGCGCCTGGAATACCAGCGTCGACGTCCCGAACAGCATAATGAAGATCATGGACGACATGCCGAGCGATATCGCGATCGGAATGCCGATCGCAATGAAGAAAAGCAGAAAACCGAACAAGTAAAGAGCTTCCATTCCGTCCTTCCCCCTTTCCCGCCTGAAGGTTTACGACGCGTTCCCGATCAGGCCCTTAATGTCTTCCACAGAATTTTGAACGAGGCGGATGACGGACAACGCTGCGCCGAACGGCGCGGACGCGTAATACAGCCACATTGGATATCCGAGCAGCAAGGAACTTTTATTTTGAACGGCGGGATTCATCATCCACTCCCAGCCGACCTTGAGCAGCATCGCAAAAAAGAGTATCATCAGGAGATTGATCGCGATGCCGTGCAGCTTCTGCCCTTTCGGAGGCAGACGTTCGACAAGCGCGGTGACGCTGATGTGCTTCCTTTCTTTGAAGGCATAACTGATTCCGATCCAGACGAAAAACACGAACATTAACAAGACGCCTTCGGATGCCCAAGCGATAGCTTCCTTGAGGATAAACAGCATGGCGACGTTTAAAATCATTAAACCGCTAAAAAGCAACAACAAGCCGGCAGCCAAGCATTTTTCAAGGTTTTCGTTCACCCATCGCAGCGCTGACACATCGTCCACCTCTCTTCTTGATGAAAATCGGTACCCTCCCCGGCAGACGCCGACACGAAGGTACCGACTTCTCACACCATTACTTGCCGGCCGTTTCGATCGCTTGTTTGAATGCGTCGAACGCTTCCGCGCCCAACTCCTCGCGGTAATGATCCAAGGTCGGCTGAGCCGCCTCGATGAAGGCTTGCTTTTCCGCGTCCGTCAATTCGATGATTTCCGTTTTGAACTGCGCATGACCCGCAATCTCCTCGAGCTGCTTGCTCTCCTCTTCGGCGATCAGCTGGAGCTGATATTCGAACGCTTGGTTGAACGCCTCTTGGACCTGCTGCTGTTCCTCGCCGGACAAGCCGCTCCAGAAATCCATGTTCATGACCGGAACGTACCCTGTGTACACATGTCCGGTTAACGTCAAGTAGCTTTGAACTTCGTAGAACCGCTGCGCATAAATGTGGGCGATCGGATTTTCCTGGCCGTCGAAGCGGCCTGTGCTCAGGTTGTTATACAATTCCGCGAACGGCGCGCCTTCCGCGGAAGCGCCGAGGTCGTTCCACAGATAGACGTGCGCAGGAACCTGCATCGTCCGCAATTTCAGTCCGGAGAGATCTTCCGGCTTACGCACCGGCAGCTTGCTGTTCGTAAGATGGCGTAGACCGTTTTCCAAGTAGCCCAAGCCGTACAAGCCGTCGTCGTTCAGTTCGGCGAGCTGCTTTTGGCCCCATTCTCCCTTCAACGTGTCGACCGCGGCATCGCGGGACGGGAAGACATACGGCAATTCGATCAAAGCCATCTCGGGAGCCTGATCCGTCAGGAACGAGGACGGCGGCGTAGCCATAGTCAAGTCGCCCGTTTGCACGTTTTCGATCATTTCGGCGTCATTGCCGAACTGCGAGGACGGATAAATTTCGACCGCGAAATTGCCTGCGCTTTCCAGCGTCTCTTTAAAATTCAGCCATGCGCGATGCATATGGTAGGACTCGCTGGCGCCATGACCGATCTTAATCGTCTTTACTTCGGACTTCGTTTCGGCCTTCGGCGGGTTGGATGCGCTCTCATTTCCGCCCTGGCTAGCTGCGCCGCCGCCGCAAGCCGTCAATGTAACCGTCAACATCAGACCCAATACCATTGCTGCGTTCTTTTTCATCGTGTACGTTCCCCCGTATTGTTATTGTCGTCTTTCAGCGACTTGGCCTGCCTCAGCTTTTTCAGCGCTTCTTCCAAATGGCGTTTCATATAAAGCGCCGCCAGTTCCGCATCTTTCTTTTCGATCGCCTCGATAATGACTTGATGGTAGTACATGGCGTTGTCGGGCCCTACATCGTAATACATCTGCTTAATGTTGTATTTCAGAATCGTGGTCAAAATTTCGCTGATCGTAATGACCATGGCATTCTTGGTGCCCTTCGCGATCAGTTCGTGGAAATCGTAGTCGCATAAATAAAATTCGCTGGGGTCTTCGTAATGCCGTTTCATTTGTTCGTACGTGTCTTTCAGCCGGTCGACGATGTCTTGATCGTACCGTTGAATCAGCATTAGAACGTTCGACGGTTCGAAAAAGATTCGAAATTCGAGGATCGATTCCAAGTCGCTTTCCCCAAGCGTCATGATCGGCACCAGGCTGCGAAGCACGGTCGTCGGCTTCACTTCGCTTACCACCGTGCCGGACCCCTGCTTCTTCACCAACAGTCCGAACGCAACTAGTTTTTCCAGCGCCTCTCGCACGGAAATTCTGCTCACTTCCAGCTCAAGGGCCAATTGGTTCTCCGTCATGATCTTCTGGCCTGGCATCCATTCCTTCGAGATGATCTTGCTCATGATGTAGTCGTAGACTTTCTCGCTAGGACTCACATAGTCGGTCAGCGGGCACACCCCCATTCCAAAACTTGTATGATCACGTTTTCTTATTTGTATTACAACTTTATCGCTTGCAAGAACAAATTTAACACATGTAAGCGTTATTGTAAACGATATTTTTGGTTATTATTAAAACTTGTATGATGTATCTATGAAAGATCTATATGGTTGTAATACAATTCAACCCATGTGTACTGATCTTACCTAGAGCCGACACATAGAAAAAAAGCTTAGGATCGATCCTCCTAAGCTTTTTACAAGAAGACGCGGAATAACGCGCCCTAAACCCTTATTTTACGAAAAAACAACCTTAACGCGTGCGTGCGTTAAGGTTGTTCCAACCTGAGAACAGACCGTCGTCGCTTATTGCCGAGCGCCCCTCGGGAACGTCCTCTCGATTTGCTCCAAATCGTCCGCCGACATTTCCCAGCCCATCGCGTTCAAATTGTCCATGATGTGGTGTTTGCTCGCGGCTTTCGGAATCGTGACCAACCCTTCCTGCCGCAGCACCCAGTTCAGCGCCGCTTGGTACGCCGTTTTCCCGTATTTGGCTCCGATCGAATCCAAGACGTCCCGCTCCTTCGTCCCGGCTTCGGGGAAGCCTTTCCCGCCGAACACATGAGGCGCGTACCCGAACGGGGAATAGCCCATGATCGTAATTCCGCGCTCCCTTGCGAACGGCAAAATTTCTTCCTCGATATGACGATCGTTCAAATGGTACGCTACTTGGTTGCAAACCAGAGGGACGCCGCCTAAGTGCCGCTGCGCTTCTTGCATTAACGATACGGAAAAATTGCTGACCCCTATGTACTTGACCCATCCCTTATGGACAAGCTCGGCCATGGCCGCCATCGTTTCCGAAACCTCGTGCTCCGAACTCGGCCAATGCTGCAAATACAAATCGATATGGCTCGTTTGCAGCCGCTCCAAACTCGCCTCCGCCGACGCCAATACGCCTTTGTAAGAGCAATTTCTGGCGGCCACTTTCGTGACGAGGAACACATCGTCCCGGTTCAAATCCCGGATCGCCTTCCCGACGACTCTCTCCGAACCGCCGCTCGCGTAATCCTCAGCCGTATCGATCAAGGTAAGACCGTGTTCAATTCCGAACCGCAGCGCTTCGATTTCGTCTTTCTCGCGGCTCGCGTCTTCGCCGAACTTCCAAGTTCCTTGACCAATTGCAGGAATGCTGACGTCCGTACGGCCTAGTTTTCGATACAGCATGGGAAGCCTCCTACGTTCGAGATTAAAGCTCAGCCTTATTGTAACATGCTATCCGCCCAACGCTTTCAGCACCAAGATGCCTGCGATTGCGAGGGTCATGCCGGCCAATTCAAGCCGTTTGAAGGAAACCTTGACGAACACTTTCGTGTAAACGAGGATCAGTACGATGTTCATCGCGACGACGGCCGATACGAGCCCCGTCACCCCGCGGGCGAACGCCTCGAGAATGAGCACCATGCCCCCCAAATTCGTCAAGCCGACGACCATGCCCCACAGAAACACTTTTCCATCGCCCCAGCCGAGACGATTGGCGACGGCCGGTACGCCGGCGGCGCGGCGTCGGGCCGTCTCCGCCCACCAACTGGCGCCGAACAGCGCGCTGCCGGTCAAGAACATGAAAAACAACGTCGGCAGCATGCTGGCGCCGAGTAAGGTCGATTGCTTCCCGGCGACGTCGTTGAAGGCGAAAAACACCATCGCGAGAACGCCCCACTGGGCGCCTTGCAAATTTTTCAGCGAGATATCGTTCGAATATCGAATCATGACGAGGCTGGCCACGATGACGACGAACGCGACCGTCTGCCAAAGAGACAGCGTCTCGCCCCAGAAAATGTAGGCGAGACCGACGACGACGACCGCGGGCAGAGCGGTCAATACCGCGATAATGGACGCTTTCCCGACGGCGAACCCTTTATACAAACTGGCGTTCGCGCTGAACGAGCAGACGCCCATCACGATGCCGATCAGCGTTTCCCGCGTCCACGCCTGCCCCGACGCGGCGCCGGCGAGCAGCGAGATGACCATGCCGGTCGCGAACACGCCGCACAGCATCGCATTGCGATCCAACCCCCGCTGCGACGTCCAATGATACAAAATTCCCCGAAATCCAAAGCACAACGCCGCCAATATGGCGTACAACATCCACACGTTTCCGTCCACTCCCTACCGTTCCGCATTCTGTTCTTTAATGTAACACTCCTCGCCGAAACCGGCCTGCTTTACCGGCACGCACGGTCCGATTCGATGGAGGTTGCGGTTTGTTTAAGCGTCGTAATCCACGACGATGACGTCATCGAAATACTCGCGGACTTCGTCCACCACCCCGACATGCTGCGGATGCGGCAGATAGCCTTCCAACGCCGCTTGGTCCCGGAACCGAACGCGCATGCCCACCTCGAAACCTTGGCTCTTCCCTTCCTTGGAATGGTTGATGCCGACGGACATGTCCACGATGCCGTCGATCGACTTCAGGCGCTTCAAGGTGTCGACGACCGTTCGCCGCTGCTCCTCCGTCGTGCCCGGTTTCAGTTTGAAAAGCACCAAATGCTCTACCATACGATTCATCTCCTCGGTTGTGTTGTCGGCCGCTCGGGGCAGCCTAAGCTCCGGAATCGGCACCTTCGACCAATCGATGTCGGACGCGAAATAGAAACTCGGATAGCACGGCTGGTTGTACGCAACGTTCTGCCATGCGACGCCGGTTCGGTACTGAGCGTCGTGCATCAGCGTATACAATTTCCGATCGGTGATCTCTGTGCTGAAGTAAATGCGAATCGCCGAGCTGTCCGCGGTCCGAACGAGCAGCTCCTCGCGCCAATCGCCGAAGACGTCCGCGACGAGGCACGGGTTCCCTTTGGTGCCGTTGTTCGACCTCGTGCCTTCCGCCGTCAGCAGCCGTCCGCGCCGCCAATCTTCAATGACGACGGGATCGTCGAAGGTGCCGCCGACGATTTGGGTCGTCATATCGGCCGCCCATTTGATGCTCATGTTGGTGCCGGGCACCTTCGTATCGATCTGTTCGCCCGTCGCCGTCATCAAACCGAACGTTTGCCGGCTGTAAATATCTTCGCTCGACCACGTCTGCAATCCCCTGTACCTCGGGTCGACCTGACCGATCATGCCGCGGCCGACGTCGTCGGCGGCGAAGCCGCCGTAAATGACTTCGCCCGTGGCCGCATCGCGTAGCGCATATCCGTACGGCGCATGCACTCCGCCCTCGTGGACCATGAAAATTTCCAGTCCCGGGCGGTCCGGATCGATATCGGCCACATGCAGCGCATCCCCGTGGCCGAGCTTGGCGACGAAGCCAGGCGATGCGCTTCCTTCGGGCAGCACGTCCGTCGAGCTGTACAGCAGCGTCCCGTCATGATCGATCGTCGCCGCTCCGTAAATGATCTCGTGACAGCCGTCCCCGTCCACGTCCGCGACGCTCAAGGAATGCGCGCCTTGCCTTGCGAGCGCGCCGGATCGTTCGTCCCGGCCGTCCTGCAGGCGCAGCGTATCTCGGAACGGGTTATCCATCGTCACCCAGCCGCTGTCGATGCACCACGTTTCCTCAAGCCGCCGGCCGTCCCAGGCATACGCGGCGACGACGGCTCTCGTGTAATAACCGCGGGCGAAGATCGCGTAGGGCTTCTTTCCGTCCAAATACGCCACGCCGGCGAGGAAACGGTCGACCCGGTTCCCCGGCTCGATCCGGTTCCACGAGTAATCGCCCCACATCAATCCGTCGTCATGGCGTTCGGGCTTGTAGCGGATCGTCGTCAACTCTTCCCCCGTCTCGCCGCGGAATACGGTCAAGTATTCCGGACCGCTCAAGACGAAGCCTTCGATTCTCCGCAAGTTGTTCTTGGCGCTCCGGCTCGGCGCATACACGTCGAGGAAGTAATCGGCGAGCCGTTCCGCGTCCTCGCGGGACAACGGATAATCGTACCGGCGCTCGATGCCGAAGCACTGCTCCAATGTCGCCGGCCAATGCCCGTTCGCGACTTCTTCGTGCGCATGCCAGCCCATGAACAGCCGCACAATATGCTCGTAGTAATCCTCGCTGCTGATCCGGTAGTCGTCCTCATGGCCGTACCCGGCCGCCGCATCTTCCGGAAGCAGGGTAATATACGTTTCGGAGACCGGATTTCGGCCGGAATCGAATCGGACGACTTTCGTTCCGGGCGCCGTCTTCAGCATCAATTCCGCTTTGCCGTCCCCGTCGAAATCGTATGCGAGAAACTGCGTATAATGCGCGCCCGCCCGAATGTTCACGCCGAGATCGATTCGGTACAGCAGCGTTCCGTCCAGTTTATAGCAATCGATGTATACGGGCCCGGTGTAGCCGGAATGGGATACGTCTTTGGCGTTCGACGGATCCCATTTGACGAAAAACTCGTACTGGCCGTCGCCGTCCACGTCCCCCACGCTCATATCGTTCGCGGCGTAAGTGTACGCCTCCCCGGCGGGCGTTACGCCGCCCTCCGGCTTCAGGAGCGGAATTTCGCAGTACGCGCTCCGCCAAGGGACGATCTCCGCGCTGCGATCCGCTTCGCGGCCGTCGACTAAAGCGCATACATAATAAACGGATTCGGGCGACCCTTCGCGATCCAAATAGTTCGTGCTGTCCCGAATCGTCGCGATCAACGTCCCGTCCCGGTAAAGGTTGAAATCGGCGCCCGTCAACCCTTGGCCGCTATAGCCGGTAACCTCCGTGCCCAGCAATCTCCAACTGAGAAATACCCCCTCCGACGTGACGGCGGCTATCAATCCTCGGTCTAAGTATTCAAGCTGTACCAACGTTCGAATCCTCCCCGCGCTTTCGTCGTTTCTTGCGAATCCGCAAATTCCCTCCCGTCCCTTTTACACCTTCGCTGCGCTCGCGTCAAGCGGGCGCGCCGCTTTGCGCCAGCATTATTTCCCCGCCAAGCGCTGTTTGCGGTAGTCGCTCGGGGGCAGGTCGAACGTTTTTTTGAACAAATTGGTGAAATACGCCGCGTCCGCGAACCCCAGCCGCTCGGCGATTTCCGTCACGCGCAGCGACGTCATTTCCAACAATCTCGCAGCTTCCTTCATCCGCATCGCGGTCACGTAATCGGTGAAGGTCGTTCCTTTCGTCTGTTTGAACAGCTTGCTGAAATAGCTCGGGTTCAGATGGACCCAGTCCGCCGCTTCGGCCGACGACATGTCGTACAGGCGGTTCGATTCGATGTAATGGATGACTTGATCGACCGGAGATAACTCGTGAACGTTCACGTCCGGTTCTCTCCACGCCCCCGCCGACGCCGACTGTTCTCTTTTATCGATCCACTTCCGCAGGCACGTCTCCAACTCTTCTTGCTCGACCGGCTTTAACAAATAATCGAAGGCATCGTGCCGCATCGCTTGCTGCGCGTAACCGAAATCGTCGTGACCGCTGACGATGACGACGTCGACGTCGGGACGGCTCTGCTTCATCTCTTTCAGAAGCGCCAATCCGTCCATGACCGGCATGCGAATGTCGGTTAACACGAGTTCTGCGTCGTTGGACTTGAACCACTCCGACGCATCTAACCCGTTCGACGCTTCGTATACGATGCCGATCGGCAGATCGATCTTCTCCGCCACTTTGCGGATGGCGGTGCGCACCCATTTCTCATCCTCTACCAGCACGATACGATAGTTCATCCTTCTCCCCCCTGCTCCGCCTCATAAGGCAATATGACGCCCACCTGCGTGCCGATGCCTTCGACGCTGTCGATGCGCAGCCCGCACGGCTTCCCGAATACATGTCGAATACGTCGCTGCACGTTCGTCATTCCGATATGCGCGTCGTCCCCGGCCTCCGCTTCGTCCTCCAATCGACGTTGAAGCCGTTCGAGCGTCTCCGGCGGGATGCCGGGGCCGTTGTCCGAAATCCGGAGCTCGAACCGCCGATCGGGCAGCAGCGCGGCGGAGATCCGGATCAACGTTGTCCCTAAATTGCGCTCCATGGCGTGTACGATACAGTTCTCGATGATCGGCTGAATCGTAAATTTGCAAATTTGCTGCTGCAGCGCCCATGGCGGCACGTCGAACTCGAACGCGAGCCGCTCATCGAAACGATACTGCTGAATGCGCAGGTAGAGCTGCGCGATCTCGACCTCCTGCCGAACGGTGACGTTGGCTCCCGCTTCTTTGACGTTATACCGCAGCAAGCGGGCCAAGGCGGCGGCCATCGAACCGATGTCTTCGACATCGTGCTCGAGCGCCATGCCGCGAATCGTATCGAGGGAATTGTACAGAAAATGCGGGTTGATTTGCGCTTGGAGCATTCGCAGCTCCGTTTCCTTCTGTCTTAGGTGCATCTCCGTCTCCCGCATTTTCGAGAAGTATACTTCCTCGAGCAGCTCGGAAAGCCGGTCCACCATCCGGTTGAAGCCTCGCGCGAGCATTCCGATTTCGTCGGTCGATTCGACGGGGAGCTTTCCCTTGAAATCGCCGTTCTCGACCCTGCCCATGTAGTAGTAAATTTTGCGAATCGGCCTTGCGAGACTGGCGGCGAACGTGAAGCTGAGCACGAGCGCGACGGCCATGAACGCCGCGGTCGTCCCGAAAATCATGCCGCCGATATATTCCCTGCTCCTCATTAGCGTGCCGTACGGAATCGAGGTGACGACCTGCCACTGCAGCGTTTCGCTGCGGCTGAACGTCAGCAGCGTCTTAGCGCCGTCCGCTTCCGTGATGAACGAACCGCTCGCGCGGCTGCCGATGGACCGCACGATGTCCGGATTCGCCATCGTGCCGATGAAGGACGCATTCGGGTGGTACACGAAATACCCTTGTTCGTCTAATATAAACAGAAATCCTTGACCCGCTTCCCCGAGCTTTACTTTGCGGGCGACGTCATGTAAGCGTTTGTAATTCACGTCGATGACAAGCATGCCGAACGCCTGAAGCGTTTGAGGATTGGCGATCCGTTTCACGATCGACACGACGGGCTCCTTCCTTCCGTTCCAGTCGATGATCCGGCTGTACACCTTCGGCCTGCCCGTCACCGGCATCGTGCGGTACCAGTATTCCTCTTCGATGCCGTTCACGCTGGACACCCCGTCTTGAACCGCCGAATGGATCGTTTGGATTCCGTCCAGAATCAACGTAATATTGATCACGTCCGATTGCGAGTAAGCGGAATTTTTCAGCACGTCGCGCACGGCGGGAACGATTTCCGCGTCGTTGACTTCTTCCAGCGTTTTGAGCTTGAGGAAGGCGACGGTATCCGGGTGATTGACGATCTTCAACGTGCTGATTTCGAAATCGCGGAAATAATCCTCGATGTACATCTTGACTTGCTCGATAATTTGCCAGCTGTACTGCCTCGCTTCGGACTCCAACGTCCGGGAGGATTCCCGGTAGGAGATGATGCCGACCATCAGCATCGGAACGACGACGAGCAGCGCGGAGTACGCCGTCAGCTTGGTCATGAGCGGTTTGTCGCGGAGCAGCGCTTTGCGAATGATGTTGGTAAGAAATTGTCGGTTCATGCCCCTCGCACCGTCCTTGCGCTGAATTTGAAGTTACTTCTTCTCCCTCGCCCGCCCGAATCCCTGCTGAAGCAAAGAGAGAGACCCCGTTAGGGCGTCTCTCGTTTCGCTTTATTTCGCTGCTTCGATCGCTTCGAGAATCGTGCCGAATTCGGCGCGGTAGCTGTCGATGACCGGCTTGACCGCGTCCTTCCACGGCGTAAGGTCCTCGACCTCCGTAATCGTGACGCCCGCGGCGCGCACGGCGTCCTCGGATTCCTTCTCGTACTTCGCCCACTCTTCGCGCTGGTATTCGATGGAATCTAGAGCGGCTTGCCGAATGAGAGCTTGATCTTCCGCGGACAACTTATCCCACACCGTCTTGGAAACAAGCAGCACCTCCGGAACCCGCTGGTGACGGTCCAATAACAGATGCGGCGCGACCTCGTAATGCTTGCTGGAGTAATAGCTCGGGTAGTTGTTTTCCGCGGCATCGAGAACGCCGGTCTGGAGCGAGCTGTACACTTCACCGTACGGCATCGGCGTCGCGCTGGCGCCCAGCGCGCTAATGATCGCCAGGTTCAGCTTGTTTTCGATGACGCGAATTTTTTGCCCCTTCAAATCTTCGATGCTCGTGATCGGTTTCGAAGAGTAGAAGCTCCGGGCGCCTGAGCTGTACCACCCAAGGCCTTGCAAGCCGGACGACTGCAGGGTGTCGAGCAGACCCATGCCCTTATCGCTTAACAAGAACTTCCATACGTGTTCGTCGTTGTCGAAAATGTACGGGAGACTGAACACCCCGAAATCTTTGTTAAATTCCGCCATCGGCCCTGTGCTGACGCGCGTAAATTCGATCGCGCCCAGCTGTACCTGCTCGATGACCGCTTTCTCCTCCCCGAGCTGCGCCGACGGGAACACCTCGATCGTGATGCGCCCGTTCGATCTCTCTTTCACGAGCTCGGCGAATTTGACGTCGCCCTTCGTCGTGGGATAATCGGCCGGGTGCGTTTCCGCGAGGCGGAACGAGTAGGTCGGCCCTTCGCTCGCGCCGGAACCGGACGTTCCCGATTGCGCCGTCCCTCCGGATGAGTTCGCTCCTGCGCCGCAGCCGCTGACGAGCAGCGCGGCCAATGCGACGGCGATGACGCTGCCTCTGTTTCTCTTTGTCCAAAACATGTGTGTTACCCCTTTCGTCTGTGAAGTAAAACGCTTTCTTGTTGAGTATATTGAAAGCGTATACAGTGTGCCATGTACAATTTTGGCGTACTTTTGCAAAATTTTTGTTCCGTCACAAGCCGCCGTTAACCAAATTCGGCAGCCACAAAGAAATGGCCGGTACGTACGTAATGAGCAGCAGCACGGCGACCATGACGCAGAAATACGGGATCAACCGCTTGGTAGCCGCTTCGATGCTTACTTTCCCGATGGCGCTTCCGACGAACAGCACCGTTCCGACCGGAGGCGTAATGAGACCGATGCCCAAATTCAGTATGAGCACGATGCCGAAGTGGACCGGGTCCATTCCGAGCGAGGTCACGACCGGGAACAAGATCGGCGTCATGATCAGAATGAGCGGCCCCATATCGAGCGGCGCCCCCAAAACTAAGAGCAGCACGTTAATGATCAGCAAGATGATGATCGGGTTGTCCGAAATCGCCAGCAAACCTTCGGTCAGCATCGCCGGTATTTTCAGGTACGTTAACACCCAAGCGAAGGCGCTGGAGGCCGCTATTAGAAATAATACCATGGCTACGGTCCGGAAGGTTTTCAGAAAAATGACCTTCACGTGCGATAACGGCAGATCGCGGTATACGAAGAACGTAAGAATGAACGCGTAGACGCATGCGATCGCGCCCGACTCCGTCGCCGTAAACCAGCCGGAGAAGATGCCGCCAAGGATGATTACCGCCGTGAACATCGACAGAAATCCGTCCGCGACGATTTTCGGCACGTCCTTCAGTTTTACCGGCTCGCCTTTAGGGTACCCTCTCTTCCGCGCAATGAAGTACGAGGTCGTCATGAGCGAGACGAGCAGGATCAAGCACGGAACGATGCCGGCGAGGAACAGGCTGGAGATGGAAACCCCGCCCGCGGCAAGCGCATACAAAATCATGTTATGGCTCGGCGGCATGACGACGCCCTGGATCGCGGCCGCGGATGTGACCGCCACGGAAAAATCGGCGTCGTACTTTTTCTTTTTCATCATCGGGATCATGACGGAGCCGACGGAAGACGCGTCCGCGGCGGCGGAGCCGCTAATGTTGCCGAACAGCATGCAGGCGACGCAGTTGACCATGGCGAGCCCGCCTCGGATCGCTCCTACGGTCAGCTGCGCCAAATTGATCAAACGGACCGCCAGCTTCCCCTCGCTCATAATTTGGCCCGCCAAAATAAAGAACGGGATCGCAAGCAGCGAATACGAATTTACCCCCTGCACCATGCGCTGCCCGATGACGGCCAGCGGCAAGTCCAACGTAAGCGCGACGAGCAGCGACGACAGCGCTAATACCATCGCGATCGGGAACCGCAGCAGGATCAAGCCCACGAAGCTGACGGCAAGTACGATGATCGGTATCGTGTAGCTCATTCTCCCGCCACCTCATCCAAAGATTTGTGCTGCACCGTGTCGACTCCGAGCAAATGAAGGATGGAGTAGATACACACCATGACCCCCGTGATCGGCATGATGACGTACATGACGCTGCTGGACCAGCCGGTGGCCGTCATCGTGTTGTTCCCCATCAGCACGGTGAATTCCCAGCCGTTCACGACGAGGAACGCGCCGAAGCCGAAGCTGCACAGCGGGATCAACTTATCTAGAAACTTGTTAAAAGGCTTCGGCAGCCGGTTCGCGAACGCATCCATGGCGATATGCAGACGATCCCGAAACCCGATGGCGATGCCCAGGAACGAAAACCAGATCAACAGCAGCAGCGTAATTTCCTCTGACCAAAAAAAGACGAAATGAAACAGTTTCCGGGTAATGACTTGAAGCGTTACGATCAAGGTCATTAACGCCACGGCGCTGACGGCGAACGTCTCGATGGCTCTGTCCGCCGCGACGGCGACCGTTTTAAGCCTCTGAAATAATGCGCCCATGTTGCTGAATTCCCCCATTTCCAATGTCGTTAACCTTTCTGCCCTCCAATTGTAAGTGTTTTCATTTCACTGAAACAGAAGACGATCTTGTCGTTTATTTGTGAAATTTTTGTTTTTGGTTACGATGACGAACGTCCTGCGAGGCAATTTCTTAGCAGGGCGTCTAATGGTTTGTTATTCGGAAAAAGGCAAGTCGCCGCAAAAAAAGACGGGAGCCGCGGCTCCCGTCTCTCTCCCTTTTCGTTATTGCTTGTCGCTCTTCCGCGACGCTCCTTCGAATGCCAAGCTGTCGATGCGCAGGTCCGGCGCGTGGAACACGACGTACAGCGTATGCTGCCCCGCGAGCTTCGCATCCGATAGATCGGCGGCGACGTCCGTATAACCCAACTCTTTTACCGTGACATTCGTATGGTTCACTGTGTACGTTCTCATGCCCGTCGTCGGCACGTCGATGGTCGCGATCGGCGCGCTGTCCGGAGAATCGAGATGAAGCGTGATCTTGCCGCCCGGACCGTCCGTCGCGACGCTGGCCGTAACGGATCGCGAGCCGGCGAACACCGTCTTCGGAATCGCGACCCAAGCGCCGGCCTGCTTGGAACGAACGGCGTAGTAGCCGCCGACGACCTTTTCCGCCTTCAGATTCTCGGCCGTGCGCGCCTTGGACACTTCATGGTACACGACCTCGTCGGAGGCGAACGCATGGTCGAATACGTTGAACGGTTTGTTCGTCGGAAGCGCAGCCAGCGAGTCGCCGGCGATCGCGACGGCTTGCGACGCGCGAATGTCCTGCGACGACGCGCCGACCATGAACGTGTACTCGCCCGTCTCCACCTTGAACTTGCCTGCGTTGACGTCCCAAATCGCGAGAACTTGCGGGTCGACCTCAAGGGTGACCGGCTTCGTTTCGCCGGGCGCGAGGAACACTTTCTCGAAAGCGACCAGCTGCTTTTGCGGCGCGTATGGGCCGTAAGCGGACGCAGGGTTGCTCGCGTAGAGCTGGACGACTTCGGACGTGGCTGCCGCTCCGTCGTTCGTAACGTTGACCGTCGCTTGGAACGGCGCGTCTGCCCGCGCGTTCGCCGGGGCTGCAAAATCGCTGAAGGTGAAGCTGCTGTACGACAGCCCGTATCCGAACGGATAGGTAACCGGGGCCTTCGTATACATGTACGTCAGCTCCGCTTCGACCGGATCGGCGTTCGCCATATCGACGGTGAAACGAGGATCGACCGTGTGACCCAGCACATCCGCGGTGTTGCCTTCCGGAATCGAATACTTGCTAATGGACGGAAGCGCGGATTGATCCGCGTACCAAGTAGATGTCAATCGCCCCGTCGGCGCGTAGTCGCCGTAGAGCACATCCGCGAGCGCGACGGCATCGTACTGCCCGCCGTATGGTTGGTACACGATCGCGGATACGTTCGGGTTGTTCTGGATCGGCTCCATCCCGACCGGGAAGCTGGATCGAACGACGACGATCGTCTTCTTGCCCTGCGCCGCGAAGGCGGCGGATACGGCGTCGACCAGCTCATAATCGGCTTCGCCCATATTCAAGCTGGAACGATCGTTCCCTTCTCCGGCGCTGTGGCGCGGAATGGCGCCGACGAACACGATCGCATAGTCGTCGACCGCCGCGCGCGCCGCGGCTTCTTCGCCCACGTCTTTCACGACCGTCTTCTCGAACTTCACGTTGTCCCCGCGGATGGCGGCGAACGTCGCGTTCGTCAGCGTTCCGGGAGACGTCACGAGCTTCCCGTCGCCGCTCGTCATCGCGAATCTGCCGTTCACATAATACCAGTTCGAAAATTCCCCGGAAAATCCGGTGCGGAAGCCGTTCGTAACGATGGAGACGGTCCCGTCCTGATTCGGTTCGATGCGAAGTCTCGGCGGAATCGTGCTCGTATTGCCGAGCAGCAACTCTTGGCTCCAATCGTTGCTCGTGATGTTGAGCACCGTGCCGTCCGTGTTGCCGATGGCCGCGTTCGCCGCGCCCGGCGACGTGACCCAGCGGCCGTTGAATACGGAGCGCAAGCTCGAGCCTTCCTGTCCCCAATCGTACAATTCGAACAGATGCGCGGCGTTCGACGGGTCGAGCGGCTCCGAAGTCGTGACGAGGCTCGCGCCTTCCGGCGGCGCGCTCGGATCCGCGCTGACCGTCTTTCCGTTCAGCTTGGACGTCAAACCGATGACGGCTGCGCCGGTGTCATAAGACACGTTGCCGCTTCCGATTTCCTTAATGATCGCGAGCAGCGGCGAGATGCCCGAATTCGGAAGCGGCGGCGTGTCCCGCAGCGAAGCCGTCGGCTTGAACCGGGCGTCGGCGTAAATGCCGGAGATCGCCGCCGACTCGTTCTTGCTAAGCGGCAGCGCGCCGTCGTTCTTCAGCAGCACGATGCTTTCCCGCGCGGCCTGCAGCGCGATCTCTTGATGCTCGGGCACGAGATACGTCGACTGCGTCGCCGATACGTCTTTCGCGTACGGCGCGAACGGGTAGTACTTCGGAATGCCGTTCTCGTCGACCTCGTTGAAAATGCCGACGCGCACCATTTGATTGACGTGCGGACGCGCCGCTTCAATCAAATCCTCTTTCGTGATGCCGTACAAGCCCTGTTCGACGGCGTCGACCAGCGCGAGCACGTCGGCGAGACCGTTAGCCGGATTCGGCGAAGGTCTGCCGGCGTTCGCCTTCGCGAGCGCCATCAGAACGGTCGCATGCGTGCGGTCGACGGCGTACTTCGTGTCGTAGCCGTTCCCCTGCGTGTTTTCGCCGAACACATGCGCATCCGCGTTGAAGTCGGGCGAACTGTACGCCCCGTACTTCGCGAAGTTGTTCGCATGCAATTGAATCGGAGACAAAATATTCGGGATGCCGTTCGTCCGGCCGAACGACGTCATGACGCCGGACACCGAGCCGGAGGCGAGCGCCGGCAGCGCCGAGCGCGTCTGGTATTCGAACAGGGCCCTCGCGCCAGCGCTGTTGCTGGCCGAGAAGCGGTACCACTGCGAGTTGTATACGGAGTAATGCTTCGTGCCGACGGCCGCGCGCATCCAGAAGCCGCCGTCGCTTTCCGGCAGGTCGGTTCCGCCGAGGCCGGCCGCCATCCGATCGACCAGCGTGGCGGCCAAGTATGGATCCTCCGCATAGCCTTCGTCGAAACGGCCGCTTAACGGGTTGATCCGCAAATCCGTCTCCACCGTGAAGGCTACCGTCGTAGATGCGTTCGGGCCCCCATGGATGTTCGATTCGCCCTGTTTCACTTTGAGCGTGCTGATTTTTTCGCTCCCGATCACGCGGCCGATGTCGGACAGCAGCTGTTTGTTCCACGTTTGGCCCATGCCGACGAGCGCCGGGAAATCGGTAGAGACCCCCTGCACGTTGTCGGCGGCCGACAGCGCCCCCGGAATGACCTTCCCGGCGTTGGCGCCCCGCTGCAGCGTGTAATGATTGCGCGATCCCGTCGCGTACACCGCGGGTCCCTCAAGCCCCGTGTATGCGAAATAGGCGTCCACGAACGCATCCAAGTGATCGGGGTTCCCGTCGAACAGCGGCATGCCGTCGAATACGCCGCCGACCTGCCGTTGGAAGACGATTTCCTCTTCGCCGCCCTGCACGGCCTCCGCGTACGGCGCCGCCCCGCTTCCGATCAGCGACAGCCCCAGCACAGCCGCAAGACATGTTTTTGCAATCGTTCGAAATCCGGCGTTCCGCAAAATACCTCATCCTTCCCTGGATTGAATATGCTGCTAACTGCCGACGCGCCTGTCCGACTTAGCGACCACCCCCTTTGCGATAAGCGAAGCGTCCCTCTATCCCTTGACCGACCCGGCCGTCATGCCCGCGACGATTTTATTGTTGAAGAAGATGAACAAAATGAGCGGCGGAATCGTAATGAGCAAGATGTTCATAAACAGCAGGTTATACTGCGAGACGAACTGGCTCATGAAGTTGTACAAGGTGAGCTGCACCGTCGCGTTCTTCGAGCCCGGAAAAAAATAGAGCGGGTTGGTGAAGTCGTTGAAGATCGAAACGGACGAGGTGACGATGATCGTCGCGGTGACCGGTTGAAGCAGCGGAAAAATCATACGGAAAAACAACCGGAAGCCGCCGCAGCCGTCCATGATCGCGGCTTCGTCGATTTCCCTCGGAATGCTGGCCATGAAATTGCGGTACAGCAGCACGCCGAACGGAAAACCGAGCGCGACTTCGACCAACACGATCCCCGTCATCGTTTTGAACAGTCCGAGCCCGTTCAGCACCCAGATCGTCGGCACGATCGCCGGCGGGATGATGAGCCCGGCCAGGACAAAAAACGTGATCCACGGCGTGTACCGATCTTTCCTGCGTTGCATGACGAACGCCGCCATCGCGCACACGACGACCATCACGACGATCGACAACACCGTCAGCAAGGTGCTGTTGTAGAACGCGCGCAGCAGCATGAAGTCGCGCGCGCTCACGACTTCCCGAACGTTGTCCCACAAGTAAACGGCGGACGGCCAAGCCATGTTGAGTGCGGACGCCTCTTTGCTGTCTTTGAGCGCATTGACGAACACGAAATAGAGCGGAACCCAGAAAATGACGACGGAGAGCAGCACGGCGACCGTTTCGACGACGATCCTCGGGGCGGCGCGTTTCATAAGTCCACCTCTTTCCGATTCAGATACATCGTAAGCGGGTAAGCCAGCAGCGCGACGAAGAGGAACAAGATGACGTTGCCGGCTGTAGCCAGACCGTAAAATCCGGCTTGGTACTGTTTATAGATGATCGAAGCGATCAAGTCCGTCGTAAAGCCCGGTCCGCCTCTGGTCATCGTCCAGACGAGGTCGAACGAACGCAGGCCGCCGATGAACGCAAGTACGATAACGGCATTCGTGGCCGGACGGCTCAGCGGCACGATAATGTTCCAAAATTTATCCCAAGCGTTGCCGCCGTCGATATGCAGCGCTTCGTAATATTCCTCCGGAATCGACATAATGCCGGCGATGTAGATGACCGTCGCGAATCCGACGCCTTTCCATACGTCGACGAGGGCAACGGACAGCAGCGCGATGCGGGTGTCCCCCAGCCAATCGGGGCCGACGATGCCGAACGCTCCGAGCGCGACGTTGAACAACCCTTGCGACGGGTGCATCATCATGCTGAACGCGATCCCGACGGCGATCGTGCTCACCAGCGTCGGGAAGAAAACGACCGATCGCAAATACGCTCTCGTTTTAATATTGGTCGTGAGGAACACCCCGAGGAGCAAGCCGAGAACGACTTTGAGGGAGCAGGTCACGACCGCGTAGACGAACGTATTTCGAAATCCGATGCTCAGCGAGGCTTCCTGAAAGAACGTTACGAAATTATCCAGTCCGATGAACTCCCAGTCCGCCAGCGTCCATCTCGTCATGCTGAAGAAGAACGACATCACGGTAGGCAGAATGAAGATGACGAGATAAATGAGCGCCGCAGGCAGGATGAAGTAATAGGTATAGGTCTTCTTGACGACCTTGTTCATCGCGTTTCTCTCCTCATGTCCTGTCGTGAATTCGGCCCTGCCAGCATGCGCAGGGCCGAACCGATTCCATGCCGATTACCAGCCTTCCAGACCGAGCTGCTGCGCTTGCTTCTCGACGTCCTTGTCGTAGGCGGCCGCGGCGTCTTCGGCCGAACGGAGACCGGAGCCGACCTCGACCGTGAAATGCTCCAAATTCGGCCCTTTGATCGGAGACAAGAATTCCAGCGCCGGCGCCGTCATGTTGTTCTCGAAATACGGGAGCATGTCGAGAATGACCTGAGGCGTATCTTCCGGCATCTCCGCGCCTTTGACGACGTACGGACCGGACGGCTTCGACACTTGGGACATCGCCGCGATCCCTTCGACGGAGGCGACGAACTCCACGAATTTTTTCGCTTCTTCGATATGCTGGCCGTTCTTGTATATATAGGCGGCTCCAGGCATCCAGACGGTTAACCCGTTCTGATCCGCGCTGTCGCCCGGCTGCGCGAAGAAGCCGATGTTGTCGATCTGCTCCGGGTTGTTTTGCACGAGAGCAGGCACGGCGAACGTAAGCATCGGATAGTGGGCGCCTTGACCTTCGGCGAGCATCTTCAACCCGCCGTCGTAGGTCGTGGCGAGGAAGTCTTTGTTCATGTATCCGACGGTTTCCTCCAGCTTCTGGAAGCTGCGCAGCGCCGCCGGCGTCGTTGCGTATTTCGCCTTATTGGCGGTGTAATCGGCCGCGAAATTCGGAACCTGCGCCTGCACGTTGTAGTAGTCCGCCAGCATGATCAACTGTGACGTCCACGTTTCTTTGTACGATCCGATGATCGGCGTAAGGCCGGCCGCTTTAATTTTGTCGTTGTTCTCCATCAGCTCCGCCCACGTTTTGGGGATGGACAGCCCGAGGTCCGCATATATTTTCTTGTTATAAAACCAGCCGCCGCCCATCGTCGAACCGACCGGCGCGCCGTACACCTTGCCGTTGAACGTGACGGTCGGTTTGAACGAATCGATGACGTTCGCTTGGAACGGTTCGTTCGTCAAGTCGACCATGTTTTGCTCCGGATTCAACGCCTGCATTAAGGAACCGGAGTTGTAGAAGAACACGTCATTCATATCGCCGGTAGCGAGGCGCGTCTTCACGAAGTTATCGCCTTCTGCCCCCTGCGGCCGCGTCTCGTGCTCGACCGTGATGTGCGGGTACTTCGCCTGGAACGCTTCAATCAGAGCCTTCGCGCCGTTCACTGCATCCTGCGTATTGTCCGTCAACAACGAAATCGTAACGGGCTCGGGCGCGGCCTCTTCCTTCGCCGCCGCTTCCGTTGCCGTTTCCGACGTCGTCGCCGCCGCGGCACCTTCGGAAGCGCTTCCATCTTCCTTCGACGCCGGCTCCGCCCCGCCGCTGCAAGCCGCGAGCAAACTGATCAACATCGCGCCGCTGACGAGTAAACTAGCGGCATTCTTTTTCGTACTCCGCATGTGGATCCCCCTCTTCAAGTGTTTGCCTAGGGATTGGGCTCCCTGTAATTCGATTATAAAAAGGGCAGCGCCGCGGCGGCACTGCCTCATTTCATAGATTGACCTGCGGTTTCTTTAGGTCGGAGCGGCGCCCGCTTTTTTCAGGAACGGCTGCTCCTCTTTGTACTGTCCCGGCGTACAGCCCGTGAACTTCTTGAACACCTCGGAGAAATGCCGGTACGAGTGGTATCCGACCTGCTCGCAAACATCGTTGACCTTGACGCCTTTGGACAACAGCTTTTTCGCCAGCTCCATCCGCTCGCGAGTCACATACCGAATATATGTCTCCCCCAAGACTTCCTTAAATAGGACGCTCAAATAAGACGGGTTCATTCCGACATGCTCCGCGACTTCCTCCAGCGACAAGTTTGCGGATATGTGCTCCGCGATGAAGGCGCGCGCTTTCCCTACGGCGCCGTGTTTGCTCGTTTCCCTGCTTTCGAGAGACCAAGCCGCGATCTCCTCCATCTTCTCGCGGAACCATTCCAGCATTTTCCCCTTCGCAAGCATGTCGCGGATTTCGACGTGCGGCACAAATCGCTCGCGGCTCCGCTCCGCCCCGCCCTCCTTCGACACTTCCAGCGCCAAGTAAATCAGCTTTACCATTTCCCGTTCGGCAACCTCCGGATCCACCTTCTCTTCTTGAATCCATGCGATAAACCGATCGACCTCTTCCATCAAGCCGTCATGGTCGCCGACGCGCATCTTCAGCGTGATCGCCTCTTCCCGCTCGCTCAGCCCGTCCGGCGCCGTTAGAATGTCTCCTAATTGCTCGAAGCGAAGCAGGCCCTTCATCTTTAGGAAATACGCGCAGCGCAGCGCCCGTTTCGCTTCTTGGTAACCGACGGCGGCTTGCGACAGATCGAACACAGTGCGTCCGGCCCCGGCGACGAGTTCCGACTGCTCCGTCTCCTCTGCGATCCGATCCCAAAACTCGAATGTCGGCGGAAGCAGGTGAAAGACGACCGTCAGCCGCTCCTCGCCGTTCCGCAGCGCGACCGTCCGATATTCCGGCTGCTCCGGCAGCGCGAACGCATCGGAACAGGCGAGGATCGTCGCGCAGGCGATGTGATCGGCCTCCGGACCGAAATAGTCCCGCCACTTCCGTACGGCGTCTTCGCCGAGCAGCAGCAGATCCAACGTCGCTTTCTCGAGAAGCTCCCGCTTGCTGTCCTCCCACTTTTCTTTCAAGACGGCGGTTTCGTGCTGGGTCCGAATTTTGTCGAGCGACTTGCGGATCGCCTGCTCGATCGTTTGTACGGAAATCGGCTTCTGCAAATAATCCGCGACCCCCAATTGGATCGCGCGCTTCACGTATTCGAATTCGTTGAACCCGCTGAACACGATGCAGTACGTTTCCGGCGCTTCCTTCAAAATGGCTTCGACCAGCTGCAGGCCGTCCATGCCGGGCATCCGAATATCCGTCAGCACGATGTCCGGCCGTTCGCGGCGGAACAGCGCCAGCGCCGCGACGCCCTCCGCTGCGGTGCCCGCGAATTCGATCCCGAAGCCGCGCCAGTCGATCATCGATTGAAGGCCTTCCAACACAAGGTACTCGTCGTCGAACGCAACCGCTTTCAACATGTGTCGTTCCCTCCCTTATCGTTCCGGCTTCAGCCGCAAGGCGACCCTCGTTCCTTCTCCGGGGCGGCTCGAGATGTCGAGCGTGCCGAACTCCCCGTAATACAGCGCTAACCGCTCCTTGACGTTGCGCAGCCCGTAGCCTTGCTCCGTCTTCGCGACATCGTCGATCCCGACCCCGTCGTCTTCCACCGTAAAGACGATGCATTCGCCGTCCCGCCTGCCCGAAACGCGAATCGTGCCCGGTCCGGCCCTCGGCTCTAAGCCGTGGTAAATCGCGTTCTCGACCAGCGGCTGCAGCAGCAGCTTCAAGATGCCGACGCCCATGATCGATTCGTCGACGTCCTGAATGTAGGCGAACCGGTTGTTGTACCGGATGTTTTGGATCGTCAAATAATGCTCGATATGCTTTAACTCTTTGAAAATGGGAATCGTTTCTTGCCCTTTGTTCAAGCTTAATTGGAAGCTCTCGGACAACGACAGCGCCATTTGCGCGATATCTTTCGGGTCTTTGTTTAACGTCGCCATCCAGTAGATCGAGTCCAGCGTGTTGTAAAGAAAATGCGGCTTAATTTGAGCCTGCAGCGCCCGCAATTCCGCTTCGCGCTCTTTCAGTGCGGATTTCAGCAGTTTCTCGTTCAGCTCGACGTTTTCCGCGGCCATCCGTTTGAACGTTTCGCCGATCGCGCCGACCTCGTCCTGCTCGAACGTCTCCGCGAACTCCCGGGTGCCTTTGGTCCATTCGAGCATCATTTTCTTCAGCTGCAGCAGCGGCCGGGTGATGCTGCTCGAGATAAGGAACGAAAACAAGATCGCGACGAACGCGATCGAAGAAGCGATGAGCGAAGTGAACGTTCCGATTTGGTTCGAAGGCTGCAACAGCTCTTTGATTTCGATCAAGTGCAGAAACATCCACTGCGTCGTCTCGTTACGGTACCGGCTGATCAAAAAACCTTCCCGCTTCAACCGTTCTTCGATCGAAGCCAGCGTGCTTTCCCCTTGCAAGCCCGGCGGCAGCGGTTGGGCCGAATAGACGACCTGGGCGCGCTCCCCCGAGCCGTCGATCGCGAGGAACTCTCCGCCATACGGATTCGTTTTCGCGAAAATCGTGCCGAACACCGTCTTCGATACGTTGACGATGACCATGCCGATCGGTTCTCCGTTCAAGCTGGACGGGTCTCGGTACAGCTTCACCGCGGAGAACGACTTGTCGGAGTCGCCGAGCACGTTATAGCTGAAAAACACGGTCCGGCCGCGCGCTTCCGAAGCCGTCGCATACCATGGTTCCCTCGGAATCGCGGTGCGTCGGTCCCCGCTCTCGTATATGCCGGTATCGTCGGAGCGGCCGATGCAGTACGGATCCAGCTCCAGGTTCAACAGACAGACCGACTCGACGAACCTCGAATCGAGGAAATTGTTGTTGATCAACCGTTGTATTTGGCTGTGCATTCGCATCCGGATCGCGATTTGCTCCTGTTCGGTGCGGCCCGTACTGTTCACGAGATCGCTCCGGATCGGTTCATCCATGACGATCGCCCGGCTGAGATGAATCATGTTCCGAAACAGCAGATCCGCCACCTCGCTCGACGTGCGAAGATGGTCTTCGTTTTTCTGCGTATTCGTTTCCATCAGCGTATTTTTGGCGACGTTGTAGGACACGTACCCGAGAACGAACAATGGGGGCACGGTCAGGAAAATCATCGCGGTCAAAAAACGGGTGCGGATCCGGCGAAAGCGGGAAAAGACAAACCATTTGTACCTTCGATGGTCCATGGGGATCGCCTCCGATTCGCTCGTTGCAACGTGAAAACGGGGCACAATTCGCCGGGCCTCGTGCGGCCGGCGAAATCGCCCCTTTACCTATGGAATCGTCGCCGCTTCGTACGCGATGACGTACGTTATCCCCGGCTCGATCGATACTTCGTACGTGCCGTCGCCTCTCGCGCGCGCTTCGCCTTCGCTGCATGCCGGCGGCGCGGCGCTGGCGAACGTCAGGACGCCCGTTCCCGACGAGGCTTCGACGCGGATCGAGGATCGGTCCATCTCGACGGAGATCCGCCCCTCGCCGGTCGGCACCGTCCCTTTCATATAGGCGAGCCCGCCGAGATTCGGCGCGACGCGGAACGTTGCGTAGCCCGGGGACGTCGGCGCGACGCCGAGGAAATATTTTCCGATCAAATAAATCGGACTGGCGCCCCAAGCGTGGCACAAGCTTTTGCCGAACGGCATGCCGTACATGCCGTAATGCTCGCCGCCTTCTTGGGACGGATCGTACTCTTCCCAGAACGTCGTCGCCCCCAAATCGATCATGCCGCCCCAATAATCCAGCATTTCCCGGCGCACATAGTCGTGCTCTCCGCTCTCGCACAGCGCCGCCAGCTCGTGAAACCGCATATACGGCGTCTTGATCCGCGGCGCGTCGGGGTTCAGCATGACGCTCCGAATGACGCTCCGCCGCCGTTCCGGAGACAAATACCCGTAAAGCAGCGCGAACATGTTGGCATGCTTCGTCAACGCGGGCTTCGTGACGCCGTCGACCCGATGATGCAGGAGGCCGCCCTTGACTTCGTCCCAGAACGCGCGAAGCGCGGCCTCCTTGACTTCCTCCGCCAGCGCTCCGTACGCCGAGGCGGAAGCGGCATCTTCCATCAACGATGCGAACAAGCTCATCGCTTCGAGGCTGCGCGCGAACAGCAGCTGCTCCGTGCTGACGGCGCCGCTGTTGTCGAGGTCCGCCCAGTCCACGAACACCCAATCCTGCGGCCTGCCGACGATGAATCCTTCGCCGTCGCGCTGCGCGAGACAAAATTCCATCAGGCTGACGGCGCGGTCGTAATACTGCCGAATGAAGGAGAAATCGCCGGTGTACAAATAATAGTCGTACAGCGAAATAAACCAATACAACGAATAATCCAAAATCGTATTGATATGCATCGTCACCGGATCTTTGCCCCTCAAGGCGACCAACGTTCTCCGAGTGACGTCGAGGTCGAAGAAGCTGTAGTAGTTCATGAGGAACGCTTGATAGGCGTCGCCGGACCATACCCAGCCGTCCCGCTTGATGCCGTCCAAGAAAAACTCTCTCGTATTCAAGTGGAGCGTATATAGGGACATTTCCCAAATGGCGTTCAGCTTCGGATCCGAGCACTCGAACGAGCTCCGGTATTCGAGCGGCACATACTCGTACAGCAGCGAAACGCGCTCCCAGCGCACGCCCTTATCGGCGTGAATCCACGCGTACCGGAACGCCCGCCCTTCTTCGAGCGCGTAAACCCCGCCTTGAGCGCGGGCCGCGGCGTCGGAAGCGTCGAACCGATCCAAGGAAACGCATTCCTCCGGAGATAACGCCTCCTCCAGAGACTCCCCGTAATAGATGCGTACGGTCCCCTCGCCCGTAATGCTATGAAACTGCAAGTAGCCGAACGTTTCTTTCCCGAAGTCCAGCAGCGGATATCCGTCGCGGAAGTCTATCGTCTTAGGCTCCTGCGCGGCGACGGCAAGGCGGAACTTGGACGGACGGTCGTCCGGCGAATCGAACGTCCACGATGCCGCCGGCACCCAATCGTTCTGATAGGAATTTACTTCCCATGCGGAGTCCGTGTTCACGGTTTCTCCCTCGATGTACAGCGCCGGCATCTCCGCATCGTTGAACACGCTGACGACGAGCTCGTGCCAGCCGGCGGGAAGCGTGAGCGCTTCCGCGTTCGAACGGTAATTGTCTTTGCCGTCCAAATAGACGGAGAACGTCCCTTCCGCTGCGATCGCGATTCGCTCCTCTTGCGCCGTCTCGTACGTATAGCGGAATCTCACGTTGGAATAATGCCGATCGAGCCGCCAATACGCCGGATACATGACGCCGCGAGCTCTGCGTCTGACCGATGCTTTCTCGTGCAGCCTGATTTCGAAATCGCCCGGGTACCAAATCCAAGTCGCTTTCCGGCCGTCGTTGTTCTTCTCCGACATCGACTTTTGCAACCCCTTTCAATCTGCTTACGATTGATTGTATACTAGGCTTGCGCACAAGAAATCGGGGAGAAGTGACAAAGATTATGGACGATCATGACAAAACGGGCCGAATCCGGGCCAAAGGCGTGAAAACGCCGATCCACCATTCCGCGCTCTCCGAGCATTTTGAAGGCGCGTTTCCTTTTTATATGAACCGCTGGGAAGAAGGCTTCGACTTGCGGAAGCACGACCATGCGTATTTAGAAATCGTATATGTCGTCGCAGGCGAAGGCTACCATTACGTCAGCGACCAGGTGGAGAAAGCGGAGAAAGGATGCTTGTACGTCCTGCCCGTGGGCACGTCCCACGTGCTGCGCCCCAAAGGCGCCTCGGGGAAGCTCGCCGTGTACAACCTGTGCATCAGGCCGGAGTTCGTGTCGGAATGGAAGCGATGGCTGTCGGGGATCGGCGCGGGCGTCGACGGGGATCGACCTTTCGCCATGTTCGACGGGCCCCCCGGCTCCCACGTCGCGCTGTCGGACAGGAGCATGGAGTTCGTCCCTATGTTCGAACGGCTGCACCGGGAATTTACGGAGAGATCCTTGGGGTACGAAACGATCGTGTTCGGACTTGTCATGCAGTTGATCGTAGGCATCGCGCGGCGTCTCCGCCCGGATCGCGGCGCTTTCCCCGCGAGGCCGGCCGCTTCGGCGTTCGCCGAGGTGCTGGAATACATCCATTCGCATCTCGCGGAGCGGTTGACCGTCGAACAACTCGCCGAACGGTTCGGGATGAGCGCTAGACATTTCATCCGGCGGTTCCAGCTCGCGACGGATATGAACTTTACGGAATACGTGCAGCTCAAACGGATCGAGCGGGCATGCGGCTTGTTGGTCGACACGGATCACAAAATCGCTTCGATCGCCAAACAGACGGGCTACCAGGATGCGGCGCATTTTTCCGAGGTGTTCCGCCGTCTCATCGGCATCGGTCCTTCTCAGTACCGGAAAGGAGCGGAACGGACAAAGTAAAGGGGCTCCCGCTAGGGAACCCCTAAGAATTTACAGCTCCACCATCGCCTTGATCGTCTTCGACTCCGGCTTCAGCCACGTCTCGAACTGCGGGATCATGTCGTCGAATGAAGCGCGATGCGTAATAAACGACGAGACGTCGATGTCGCCGGCCGCAATCGCTTCCGTGACGGCGTCGAAGTCTTCCTTGGTCGCGTTGCGGCTCCCCATCAGCGTCAGTTCCCGCTTATGGAACTCGGGATCGTCGAAGGCGATGCTCGATTTCACGAGGCCGACGAACACGAGCGTTCCGCCGTGCGCCGGGTAGCGGAACGCCCCCTCCATCGACCGGGCGCTGCCGGTCGCGTCGAACACGACCGTCGGCATCTCTCCGTTCGTCAGCTCGAGCAGCGCCTGCTCCGGCTCCCGCAGCGCGTTGACGCAGGCGTCCGCGCGAGCCCAGCTGCGGCAGAACGACAGCCGCTCCTCGTTGATATCCATCGCGATGACGGCGGCGCCGCGCCGCTTCGCCATCGCCATGACGCCGAGTCCGATCGGCCCCGCGCCGACGACGAGAACGGTGTCGCCGGCCTGCAGCCCCGACCTCCGCACCGCATGCGCGCCGATGCCGAGCGGCTCCAGGACGGCGCTCTGGTCCAAGGTTAACCCGTTCGTTCGGATCAAATGCGACGCGGACACCGCGATCCGCTCGCGCATCCCGCCGTCGACGTGGACGCCGAGCACCTGCATGCGCGTGCAGCAGTTCGTCTTCCCGCGTCGGCAGGCGATGCACTCCCCGCAGTGCAAATAGGGCATGACGGCGACCTGGTCTCCCGGCCGCAGCCCTTCCACGCGAGCGCCGGCGCTCCGCACGATGCCGGACAGCTCGTGTCCGAGGATGCGCGGATAGGCGAAGAACGGCTGATTTCCTCGATAAGCGTGAAGGTCCGTGCCGCAAATGCCGATCCGCTTGACGTCCACGACGACGTCGTCTTCGGACGCGGCGGGCTCCGGCGCGTCGATCATCGCAAGCCGCCCCGGTTCCAAACAACTGATCGCTTTCATGACGGATTCCCCCGTTTCTCCAAATCTCGATTGTATTCCGCTCGTCCGCTCGGCCACGTCCGATCCTTCACGGGACGGAGCGCCTCCTGAACGGCCGCCAGCAGCTCGCGGTCCATCTCCTCGCAGACCCAGCGCGCGTTGTTCCGCAGGTTGGCCGGATTCGCCGTGCTGACCAGCGTCGTCGGAATCCGCTCGTCGCTCGTGGAGAACTGCACCGCCAGCTTCGCGATGTCCGCGCCGCGCGACGCGCAAAGCTCCGCCGCCGTCCGGCAAACCCGTCGAATCTCTTCGTCCGCCGGATGCCAATCCGGCGCCCCTCTTGCGCTCAGCAGACCCATCGACAGCGGCGAAGCGTTCACGAGCCCGACGCCCCCGCGCGCCTCGAGCAGCGGCAGCAGAGCGAGCAGCGTCGTATCGTTCAACGAATAGTGGCAGTACGACAAAATCGAGTCGACCTCGATGCGCGGCAGCATCGATTCGAACATCGCGAGCGGCAGCCCGCTGATGCCGGAGAACCGAATTTTGCCCTGCTCCTTCAGCGTTTCGAGCGCCGGCAGCGCTTCTTCCAGAATGATCCGTTCCGGAACGAATTCGATATCGTGCAAATACAAAATGTCGATATAGTCGACATGCAGACGCGCGAGACTTTCCTCGACGCTCGCCATGATGCGCGCCTTCGAGAAATCGAATCGATCGACCCCGTAGCGTCCCGCCTTCGTGGACAAATAGTACCGGTCTCGCGGAATGTCCTTCAGCGCCTTCCCGAGCACCGTCTCCGCCTTCGTAAGCCCGTAATACGGCGACACGTCGATCAAATTGATGCCGAGATCTACGGCCTCATGAACCGTGCGGACGCTCTCCCGTTCGTCCGTGTCCCGGAAGACGGATCCCAACGACGAAGCGCCGTAGCTGAGGATGGACACCATAAGACCCGTTTTGCCAAGCTTGCGATATTTCATGGACTTCTCCCCCGTCTCTTCTTAACTCCCATTCTAGCGGCAGAATCGAATAAGAAAAGAAACAATTATTGCGCTTTCATAATCAATTTTGCTATCTTTAGCGAAAGGAGGCGCAGCCCGATGGAACCTGTTTACCGGCCGTTCCCCTCCGGCGAACCGTTCCCGTTCCGACTGGTGTACAAAGACACGAAGCGGCCGCAGGACGAGATGCCGGATCATATGCATGATTGGTGCGAGATGGTTTACGTGTACAGCGGACAAGGGACGTTCTTAATCGACCGAACGTTCTACGAGATGCGCGCAGGGGACTTGTTCTTCATCCCGCCGAATTGCATCCACCGCGCGTTCCCGGACGCGCAGCATCCGGTGACGTCGACCGCGGTATTTTTCAGCCCGAGATGGATCCGCCCGGAGCCGGACGAAGGCGAAGCGCTGTCGCCGCTCCGCTGCTTCGAGCGGGCAAGGGAGACGAATCGGTTCCGGGCCGCGGCGGCGATCGCGACGAGGGAATACGTCGCGTCCGCGCTCGATTCGTTCCATGCGGAGCTGCAAGACGGGCGGGAAGGCTGCCGGCAGCTCGTGCGATACGGTCTGCTGCTGCTGCTGCTCCGCCTGTCGCGGGACGTGCGGACCGACATCGGCCCGCGCGAACAAGCGCCCGCCCACGTTCCGACCTGGCTGGAGAGCGCGCTCCGTTACATCGACGAGCGCCCGAAGGAGGACCTGAGCCTCTCGGCGCTGTGCAAAGCGACGTCCGTTTCGCCGGCGCATTTCTCCCGCACGTTCAAGCAGGCCGTCGGCATGTCGGTGACCGATTACGTCGTGGCGAAGCGCATCGCTTTGGCGAAGGAGCGGCTTCTTTCGACGAACGACCATGTGCAGTGAGTCGCGGAGGAGTGCGGCTTCGCAAGTCTTCCGTATTTTCATAAAAAGTTCAAGAAGCTCACAGGGTATTCCCCGTTGGCGTACAGGCGGCTGCGCGGTTAACGACGCTCAACCGAAATTAAAGCCTGCGCGGCCGCCGCGCCGCGCAGGCTGTACGTTAAGCGAAGGGCGTGCCCCGCTTCACTTCCTCGATCAAGCGCACTACCTCAAGCGCCTCCTCCGCCGAGATGCGGAACGGCTTGCCGCCGCGATACGATTCATACAATTCGTCCCAAAACTCGAACGACTGCTTCGGCCCGACCGGAATCGTCTCCTCGCGCCACGGAATCCGCTCGCCGGAATCGTACGTGCCGGTCGTGCCGAACGCCTCGCCCGGCGTGCCCGGGTCGGCCTCCTGCGGAGCAAGACGATAGTTCGGGTCGATATACTTCAGTTGGATCGTATTGCCCGTCAACGACAAGCTCCCCCGGTCGCCGTGCGCCATGAAGGTCGGCGAGCCGATGGCGACGCCGCCGCTGATTTCGATATCGACCAGCCGGTCGTTCGCGCCTTTCAGCACGATTTTCAGATGGTCCTCCGCATCGCCGGCGGCGACGACCCGCTGCAGATGGCTCCAATGGGAAGCGACGGGACCGTCCAGCAGCCGAAGCCCATGGTCGATAATGTGCGGGCCCCAATTGAGAAGCTGTCCGCCGCCGTACTGCTTGATCGTCTGCCAGTCCTTCCTGCGCTGATACGTATGCCGGCACAACCGAATCAAGTGCACGTTCCCCAAGATGCCGCTGTCGATCAGCTCCCGCACATGCAGGAAGTCCGGATCGTACCGTCGGTTGTGCCGGACGAAGATGCGCCGGCCCCGCTCGGCCGCCTCCTCGAACAGCCGGCGCGCCTCGTCGTACGTCTGCGTGAGCGGCTTCTCGACGAGCACGTCTTTGCCGGCCGCGAGCGCCATCGACGCATGCGCGTAATGGTCGCTGGAGCGCGTCGCGATGTCGACGAGCTCGATCTCGTCGTCCCGCAGCAGCGCCTCCAAGCTGTCGTACGCGCGAATGCCCGCATCAAGCGCCATGCTTCGGCGAGCCGGCAGCGCGTCGTACGCGGCATGAATCAAGAACCGCTCCTCTCTTCCCTGCAGCTCCTTCGCGTGCATGCCCCATCCGGCCCGGCCGAGCCCGACGAGGCCGATGCGGATCGGTGCCTCCGCTTTCGGAGCGCCTGCGCTTTCCGCCATATTACCATCCTCCTTTGCGCAAATACGCCCGGCTGTCGGCCAAATCGACGTACGGGTCCTGCAGATGCGTGTCGTGCTCCACGAAAATCCACCCGTCGTAACCGCGGTCTGCGGCGGCGGCGAGGACGTCGAGGTTGTTCAGGCCGATGTTGCCTCGGCCCAAGCCGCAAAACCGCCCCCGCCGATGCCACTCGGGCGCCGACGGGTCGGTGGACAGCCAATCCTTCACGTGAATCGCCGCGAACCGGTTCGCGTATTTCCGCGCGATGTCGACGCAGTCGCCGCCCATCGCGGCGAGATGCGCGGTGTCGAACACGAGCTGCGTGTCCGGGCAAGCGGCAAGAAACCGTTCGAGCTCATCCTGCGTTTCGACGAGCGTGCCCATATGGTTGTGGAGCGCGGCCTGCACGCCCCACCGCCGGGCGTGATGCGTCATGATGTTGACGCGCCGGCAGAACGTATCGAAATCGTCCGCTTTTGCGACGTCCGTCCAGACGTACGTTTTCCCGAGTCCCGCCGTCCATTGGATCGACAGCTCGACGCTCGGGCCCCGAACGGTCGCGAACCCGAGCCCGTGCTTGCGGAGAGCGGCGGCCTTCCGCACCGCCTCCTCGGCGCCGAACGCCGTCAGCCGTTCGAGTCCGTCGTAACCAATCTCCTGAAGCGAAAGCGCCCGATCCTCGAAGTCGTAGTGTCCGCCATCCCATACATACAAGCCGTAATCGGCGACGCCGATGTTCATCCGTTTCTTCCTCCCTCATGATAGAGCTCGGTCCCCGCCGGGCCGTCCTCGATATACCATTGCTCGGCCGCCTTCAGGACGGTCGATTCCATGATCATATATTTGGCGTAAATGTACGAGGTGCTGCCGTATTTTTTCAGCTTCAGCGAGCTGATGTGTGCGTTATTGAGGGCGATGTTTTCCAACAAATCGCTGGCTTCCTGCAGCGTCAGATCGATCGACTCGATGTTCATCGTCGTCAGATTGTTATACGAATGGACCGCTTCGTCGCGAATGACGTTCATGCTGTACGTGTTGATGCAAAACAACAAACCGACCAAAGGCGCGACGACCGTCAGCAAGGCGACAAGAAATTGGGTGCGGAACGTGTGCATCCATTTCATCTCGCGTTACCTCCTTGGTGTCGCGCCCCGGTCGGCCCATGGGCGGAAATTATGCGGTGACGGTGCCGAAAAATTGCGGCAGGTACGCCTTATGAGCTTCCAGCAATTCGCCCGCCAGCGCCTCGACGGCGTCCTTGCGGTGAACGATCGGCGAGACGTACAGCGCCTTGCGCACCAAATCTTTGTCGCCCGAAAGCGCCGCTTCTACCGTCAGCTCCTGTTCGGTCACGATCGACAGCATCGAGCCGAGCACGACGTCCGGCACGTCTCCGCTCATCACCGGATGAATGCCGCCGCCGCCGGCGATCGCCCACGTCTCCACCGCCGCATGAAGCGGCAAATTCGAAATTTGCCCCTCGTTCGGCATCGTCACGATGATTCGCTCCGGCTTTCCGGTGAGAAGCGCCTCGCAGATCGCGGATAAGCCTTCGCGGGACAGCTTCGGCGCCGGCACCGGGCGCTCGCCGGACAACACCTGCTCGATCTGCCGCTTTCGGTTGTCGATCAGCGTCTGCCTTCGCGGCAGAACGCCTTTCCTCCGAATATGGTATCGCCGCAGCGTCTCCTCGTCGTTGCAGTAGTAGGGCAAGTTTTCCGCTACGTGGTTGGACGAGCCGACCGGAAAATACCCGAGCCGTTCGTGCAGAACAAAGTTCAAGTAATATTCCATGTTGGTTTTCATTTCCAACGCTTCTTTGATCATGTCGTCGGTCGTGTTCGTGAGGAGCGCCGCGTGTTTCTCCCGATGGTAGTCCACATACCGGTCGAGGGTCAGCAGATGGTCGACAGGTTTCCCTTTGCACGTAATGCGCTTCATCCAGGTGTAGTGGTTTACGCCGACGCTGACCGCGTCGATGTCGTCGTACGCGGCGTCGAGATAATTCGCCAGCATCGAGACAGTGCCGGAGAAATTGTGGCATAATCCGACGACCTTGATCGACGTCGCCTTCGCGACGGCCCGCGTCAGCTGCGACAGCGGATTCGTCACATGCACCATCCACGCGTTCGGGCACAGCTTCTCCATCTGCCTCGCGATGTCGACCATGACGGGAACGTTGCGCAGCGTTCGGGAGATGCCCCCCGGACCTACGGTGTCGCCCACCGTATGGTACACGCCGTATTTCTCCGGAATATGGTAATCCTCGTGCATCGCCGCAAGGCCGCCGGTCGAAATCGAGACGCACACGACGTCGGCGCCGACGAGCGCCTGCTCCAAGCTTTCGGCCGCGATCGTCCATTCGCTCTTCAGCGCCTCATTCATCATGTCGCAATATCGCTTCATGCTTTCGGCCGCGTTCCGATCCAAGTCGACCAGCGACAAATGTCCGCCCCGCAGCGGCTCCCGCAGGAACAGGTCGCCCGCGAGCGTCGGCGTCCAAGTGAAGCTGCCTCCGCCGATAATTACGATTTTCATGCTCATGCCGCATTCGCCTCCCAGGTCTCGTTACGCGTCGATGCCGTGCCGGTCCAACATTTCCTGCACCGTCACGCGCCGGCCGTCTTCCGCCGCGCTGAGAAGCATCGCCTCCACCAGCGCGATCGTCCGCACGCCTTCCCGGATGTCCGGGAGCGGAACGGCGCCGCGGTCCAAGCAGTCGGCGAAGTACTCGATGTAGTTTTGGTACTCTCCCGCATGATGGCTCTCGCCTTCGAACCGGAAATAGTAGGCGTGCTTTTCGTCGAATCGCTGCGTCCGCCTGCCTTCGCCGGCGAAATGCGTATGATACTGCAAATTCGAATATTCGGCGCGGGAGCTGCCGTTCGTGCCCCGCAGCGTGCAGCCGATCGCCGGCTCCGCCGCCTTCCCGAGCGACGGGGACGTATAATTGCCGGCAGCGGTCGCGATTCGGCCTTCGTCGTCCCGCAGCAGAAACCGCATGCTGTCGAACGCCTCGATGCCGTGCTCTTTGCTGTTCGCGCTGCAGCGGCCGAAGCCCATGACTTCGGTCACGTTCGGCATATACCACCGGACGAGATCGACCGCGTGAATCATGAAATTGTACATCCAGCTGAAGCCGGCCTGGCGGCTCCACCCTTTTTTCAAAAACCAGCGCGCATCCGTAATGTAGTGAGCCTCCACCGTTTGCAGCTCGCCGTGCTTGCCCGCTTCGTAATCTTGCCGCTGGCGAATCATCGGCTCGAAGAAGCGCGAGCTCTGCCCGACGAACACATGCTTGCCGGTCGACTGCGACAGCTCGATCAGCTCCCCGGCGCCGTCGAGCGACACGAGCAGCGGCTTCGTGCAGATGACATGTTTGCCCGCTTCCAGCGCCTGCTTAATATGGGTATAATGAAGCTGATCCGGCGTATAGATCGCGATGACGTCGATCGAATCGTCTTCCAGCAAATCGGCATATTGGGTCGTCCAGCGATCGAATCCGAATTCTTGTTCGCGCAGCTTGCACATGTCCGGGTTGATGTCGCACATGCTGACGAGATTCCATCTCGAGCTTTGCAGCGCGGCGGACAAGATGCTCCGCCCCTCGCCCAATCCGATGACGCCGAGGTTATACACGGCAGATCCCATGATCGTTCCCTCTTTCCCGCTGCGGCGGCGCAACCGATATACCAGCCCCGCAGAGTTTAATATAATCGTTATGCACGTAAAATGAAAGCGCTTAATCAAAATCTGTCGCCGGCATCGATCGATAAGGAGGCTCCGCATGGCAAACCCGATCCAGCTGAAACAGCAAGTTCCTCATACGAATCCGTCGTTGCCGTTCCGGGTGTTCGACATCGTGCCGCCGGAGAGGCAAATCATGCATCTGCATTGGCACGACGACTGGGAGATCGTTTGGTTCAAGCGCGGCACCGTCGTATTTCATATCGGCTCGGAGCGAATTCGCCCCGGACCCGGCGACCTGCTGTTTGTGAACTCCGGCCTCATTCACACCGGCTTCGCGGAGGACGATCGGCCGGTCGAATACGCCGCGATCGTATTCCATCCGTCGGCGGCGGGCGGTCCGGCGGCCGATCCGTTGCAGCGGCGCGTCGTCGACCCGTTCGTGACCGGGAGCAGCTTCTTCCCGGTGCACGTGCCTTCCGGCCATCCGCAGTACGCGGCGCTGCTCGGCATCGTTCAAGGGCTCATCGACGAGTACGCCGCCCGCTCCGTCGGCTTTGAGCTCGCCATCCGAGCGAAGCTGCACCTGCTGCTCATCCACTTGATCCGGCACCACGACGCGTGGAGCGGCCCGACGAGAGCGCACGCCGTCGACCGGGAGCAGTACGCGAGCTTCAAGAAGCTGATCGCCCTCATCGAAGAACGATACGCGGACAAATGGACCGTCTCTCAGGCGTCGTCGATCGTGAACGTCAGCGAGTATCACTTCTGCCGGACGTTCAAGCGGATTACCGGCAAAACGTTCGTCGAGTACGTCAACCTGCATCGGATCAACGTAGCCGAACGGCTGCTGCTCGAGACGTCGGCGCCGGTCACCGACATCGCATACCTTGTCGGCTTCGGCAGCGTCAATTATTTCAGCCAGCTGTTCAAGCAGTACAAACGCGTCTCCCCGTCCCAATGCCGCAAACGGAGCTAGCCGGCCGCTTACACGCTCCGGCTGGCCGCCTCGGCGATCTCGAATTCCAGCGTGAACCCCGCGTCGTCCCCTTTGTACATCCGCACTTCCGTATCGCCGAACCGCTGCGACCAGCAGTCCGGACGGCCGATCCACGGGAGAATCGCTTCCTTCGCCCGGTCGTCCGCAAGGAAATGCTCCGCGACGACCCATCGCCCGCCGCCGACGCGTCCGCTGTCCGCCCACGCTTCCGGGACGAGCCAGCGGCCGATGACGACGTGCGCGCCGTCTTCGGCCTTCTTGCGAAGCAGCGCCAGCGTCTTCTGCGGCATGCGCGAGCCCGCCGCGACGATGAGCTTCGCGTCCGCGAGCTCCGCCTCGCCGACGCGTTCGTCGAACGCGAGCACGTTGCGCATCGGGTAAAACAGCGGGTGCACGCCCTGCCCCCGGCCCCACTCTCTGCCGCGCTCGAGCGGGTAGCCTTCCAGCGGAACTTCCGCCTTCAGCCGATGGCGCGGGAAGGCGTAGCCCGGAATATGCATGCAGCTGCCGTGCGCGGGGATCGTGCCGTGGCTCAGCAGATGCCATACGTGGAACACGCTCTGCGTCGTCTCCGGCGCAGGGACGGTCCGGTTGCCGAACAGCCGCTCGTTCTGGCCGTAATTGCTGTCGTCCGCATGCACGAAGGCGATGTCCGCCTTCGCGTCCCGGTGCGACCAAGACAGCGGGTGGTTCGGCACGAAGCCGCGGACGAACTCGCTCCACGCCTCGCCGAATTCCGTGCGCTCGAACCGCCCGTCCTTGTACCGCAGCAGCACGTCGACGTTTTCCGTAAACAGGTGGCTCGGCGCCATCCAGTACGCCATGCGCAGCGCCGAGGCGAATTCCTCCGGGGAATGTCCCGGGAAGCCGGAGGTGCGGGTAAACCAAGGCCCGACGTCCGGTCCCCACAAATCGGCGCAAATCCACAGATTTCGTCCGTACTGCTTCGCCGCGCCCAGCGCGGTGGCGAGCTGCAGCGACTGGAACGATTCCTTCATCACCTTCGGGCAGACGTCCATGCCGCCGCGCGCCATCGTATGGAACATTACGGGAAACACCTGCTCGCTGATGAGCGGAGCCGACGCCGGCGCGAAGCCGTTCCGCTCGAGCAAGCTCCGAACATGATCGGCGCGCCGCGACGCCGCGGACGCCACCAGGTCCGCGGACGCATCCAAAGAGAGGCCGTCGGTCGCGCCCCAATGCGGCAGGAACGCGTCCTTCCGGTACTGCCCCGCGTTAATTTGCAGATGCTCGGGCTCATCGTACAGCAGTCCCATCAGGGCGCCGCTTTCGGCCGCTTCGAGCACCGCTTCGTCCGGCACGTCATACCGGTTCGTCCCCTCGACGTACGGCCCGTTGATGTTGCCGTATTCGTTGCCGAGGCATACTTTCAGGCCGCTCTTCGCCAAATCGCGCAGCAACTCCCGCTGCCCGGCCAAATTCGGCATGACGTGATGCACGTAAAATTCCGCGCCCAGCTCCTGCAGCGCTTCGACGTATCGATCGGGCGGAGGCGTCGGATCCTGCGACGGATACGGCATGCCGGTCCCCGTGCGCATGATGCGGTCGGACTCCTCTTTCGCCCAAGGGTCTTGCCAGGCGACGACGGGCCCTTGCAGCCCGAGCGCCGGCCGGCGGATCGCGCGGTCGCTGTCCGCAGTCACATGTCTCGCCTCCCGCCTTATTTTAAGAACAGCTCGATGACCGGCACGGTAACGTTCGGCTTTTTCACCGGAAGCTTCAGCGTCAGCGTGTCCGCGGGACGCCCTTCGTTGAAGGCGCCCGCCTCCATCGTCATCTCTTGCTTTCCTTCGACCATCCCGATTTCCGACGCGTCGTTCAGCAGCTGCGCGTATTCGACGCGGCCCGAGAAGCCCGGAAGATGCAGATGCTTGAACGGCCAGCTGAAAATATGCAAATACAGCCGGTTCGTCTCGGGGTTGTACGTGAATCGGCAGTCGTCCGGGACGGCGAATTCGTCCGGCGCCGCCGTGCAGCCGTAGATGGAGCGCTGATGACGCTTCATCCACTCGCCGATGCCCTTCAGCCGGTCGATCGCCCGCTCGTCGATTTCCCCGCGTCCCGTCGGCCCGACGTTAAGCAGCAGGTTGCCTCCCTTGCTGACCGTATCGATCAGCATCTTGACCAGCATATCGACGCTCTTCCACGATTCTTCGTCCCGGTAATAGCCCCACGAACCGCTGAACGTGTGGCACGCTTCCCAGACGACCCTCCGGCCGTTCACCCGGATCCACTCCCGCGGCTGATACTGCTCCGGCGTCGTAATGTCCCCGCCCACCTGCAGGCGGTCGTTCAGAAGAATGTTCGGCGCAAGCTCCCGGATCATCTTCACGAGCTTCTCGCTTTGCCATTCCGCTTTGCCTTTCCCCGGGAACCCCTTCTCTGCGGGAATCGAGAAGTCGTAAAACATGAGATCGACGGGGCCGTATTCCGTCAGCAGCTCCCTGGTTTGGTTAAACATGTAATCCACATAGTTTTGGAAATGACGGGAAGCGTCCTTCTCCAAAAACTCGTTCCGAAACCGAAGCGGATGCTTGACGTCGGCGGTGTAATCCGGATGATGCCAATCCAGCAGCGAGTAGTACAGGCCGGTCTTCAGCCCGCGGGAGCGGAACGCGTCGACCATCGGCCGCAGCAGATCTCTGCCGGCCGGCGTGTTCGTCGCCTTATAATCCGTGTACTTCGAATCCCAGAGGCAGAACCCTTCGTGATGCTTCGTCGTTACGACGAAATATTTCATGCCCGCGTCCCGCGCGAGATCCGCCCACAGTTCCGGATCGTATAGGTCCGGGTCGAACCGTTTGAAATATTTGCTGTACTGCTCCGTATCCATGAATTCTCTGGATTGCAGCCACTCGTGTCTGGCACCGAGAGAATACAGCCCCCAATGGATGAACATGCCGAACCGGTCGCGCGTAAACCATGCGGAATCGCCGGCCGTCTGCCGGATTTCCTCAGCTGCGGCGCCTGCTTTCATTGCTCCCATCCCCCTATGCGATATTGCGGTTTCGTTCGTTCCGAGTTCATTATAAAAACATCCCGTCCGCGGCGTCTCTAGCCGATCTTGCCGGAAAGTTACGCGATTTTGCTGTCCGGCGCGCGGCGAGCCGCGCGCGCTAGTCCGCGCTGCGGTCTTCGAACAGCCAATCCAAATCGTCCGCGCTGCCCGCTCCGGCAACGTCCCGCGCGCGCAGCGGCTGATCCGCCTTCACGACGCCGGCGATCACGTATGCGCCCTGCCCGAGCACGAGCTTGTGCCGGCCCGCTTCGTAGAGGAAAGCGTGGACGTTCACGCTCGGCTGGAAAAAGACGCCGATCCCGTTCTTCAGCACGGGCGACAAGCCGCCGCGGTCGTCGGCATGCGTATTCTCCTCGAGACTCGGCACCTTCAGCCACTGCGGGTCCGCGGAGTTGAAATAGCCGACGAGAATGCGGGCGGGCTCCTTCAGTTCGATGTCGAGATGGACGCCGTCCCGAATCGCCTCGTCGCAGCTGAACCGGATGCCGGTCAGGCCGACGAGCTCCTCGGCCACGTTCGACGCCAGCATCTCGTTGTCCGTGAACAGCTTGCTCTGAACGCGCAGCTCGTACGTCTCCGCGCCCGGCGTGTGCACCGCGAACGCCGCCTGCGCGTACCGTTCGGTCGGCCGCGACAGGAAGGCGACCGTCTCGGGCAGCTTCCCGGAACGCAGCGCGTCGAGCCGCCGCAGGAAGACGGCGAACTCCTCCTCGTACAGCGGAAGGCAGTCCTTCCAATGCCGGAACGTTTCGCCGTTCGGGAACGGCACCTTCCGCTGCGGCGTCTGCATGCTGTTGGCGAACAAATACGTCCGCTCCGTCAGCGCGGCCAGCAAGCGGTACTGCTCCAAGCTTTCGCGGAAGCTCGGCGCGGCCGCCTCCAGCCGGTCCAAGTGCGTCAAATAATCGCCCCGTGCGAGCGCTTTGTACGTCAAGATCTCGATCGCCGCCCTCGCCTTGTGCGTATACGCGCGCGTCATCAGCGCGATCGCCTCGATATCGGTCGAGAGCCGTTCGAACTCTTCCCGGTCTCGGGACACATGGCGGCGCGCCTTGTGAATCGCCCGCTCCGCCTTCGCGGCGTGGCGCTCCGCGTTCTCGATGATGTCGACGGGCGTCTCCCCGATATGGGGCTGCCCGCTCGTCTCGCGCTCGACGTAGACGTCCAGCCGCTCCCCTTGCGGCGCCTGGCACTCCCACAGCTCCGCCCACGGCCGGTAGCGCGCGGGGTTCGTCAGCTGGCTCATCGTCATGCCGAGGCTCATCGTCTGGCGGTTGCCCTCCGTAATGCCGAACCGCCGCAGCAGCTTCGGCGCGCATTCCCCCGACGCCTCGTACGCGTCTAGGATCGCCTCGCCCGCCTCCCGGTTCCCGTACCGCTCGGCCAGCTTGCCGATCCAATATTCCCGCTCCGCCTTCGGATCCAGATCCGGATTCCACGCATATCGGAACCACGCCGCGAACCAGATCCAATCGCGCTCCATCTGCAGCAGGCGAGGTTCCGCGCGGTCCGGCGCGTACGGCCAATCCCAATAAAACAGCGGGTATAGGTGAATCCCGTTCACGTGAAGCCGGTATTTCGCCGCCTGGACGCATTTCTGGATGAAGCTCGGCGATCCGTACCGGAACGGCTCGAGATTCGCCAAAATATGCACGTTGAACAAATGCACCGAATGCAGCGAAGCCAAATGCCGGTGAATGTCCTGCCAGCGGCCGCGCGGTGTGTACGTCGTGAGCGACTCTCCGTTGTACTTCGCCTCCGTGAACAGGTTCGCGTATTTCGGAATCGCCGCTTCCATCACCTTCTCCGCCGGAATCGCGTGCGCCCGGACGATGATCGGCGGCAGCTCTTTGACATCCAGGTCCTTAAGCCCTTCCATCACGCCCTCGAGAATCGTTTCGTTGAACCACTCGACGCCGTAGAGCGCGCCCTGCAGCGCTTCCCCGAGACACACCATGAGCCCGACGTTCGGGAACGTCCGAATGAATTCGGCGATCGACCGAATGTAATAGTCGCTCGTGAGCGGCAGCGGCTTCGGCTGGTGCAGATCGAGACCGTGCTTCTCCGCGAACGGCAGCGGAATGTGGATGTTGTAAAATTTCAGCACGAGCCAGATGCCGCGCCGGTCGCACTCCTCCGCGAGCCAGCGGAACGTCTCGACGTTCAGCCGGAATTCGTCCTCCGTCACCTCCATCGCTTCGGGATATTCCTTCAGCCGAACGAGCGAGGAGAACGGGTGGCCGGTCCAGATGTAGATGACGTTGCACCGGTATTCCAACAGCCGGTCGAGGTGATCGATCCACAGCGGCTTGTCGTAAAACCACGGGAACCGGCTCGGCGTAATCGGGTATTCGTACGTTCGTCTCGGCGGCTCCACCTTCGTCAGCTGCAGAGGAATCGCCGGGCCGCGCAGCTTCATGGCGGGGGCGTCCCCGTAGGCCAGCTCATCAGGCAGCTCCCCGCGCTCCGCGACGAGCGAAGCCAGCTCTTGGCAGCCGTACAGCACGCCCGTATCTCCTCCGCCCGCTACGACGTATAACGAACCCGGCAGCGACGCCAAATAGAAGCCTTCGCCCTCCGGCGGGTCTGTATGGTACAGCAGCACCTCGTTCTCTTCCAGCTCGCGGAGGAACGGCGTCGCGGCGCGGTCGCCGATCGCGATTTTCACGCCTTCGGTTCGCCGGTAGTCCGACACCGACCAATGCTCCTCCGCGTACGCGACATCGAAGCCCGCGTTCCGCAGCGCACGCTCGAGCAAGCCGGCGCCGACGCGCACGCGCGGACTCGCGCCGGCCGGGACTGCAATCGTTACGTTGTTCATAAGCTGCCTCCTTGGAAAATTAGCCTCGCAAAGGCAAGTTCCCGACCGAACGGCCGGGAACCCCTTGTTGGACGATGCGGATTATTGAACCGCCTTGCGGTGAAGCTCGAGCAGCTGTTCAAGTCCGGCTTGGTTCAGCTCTTGAATGTACTGGTTCCATGCCGCGTCGTCATGGATATCGACTTGCCCCATGATCGCCTTGACGTAGAACTGCTCCGCGATGTCCGTCACGCCCGTGATCAGGCTGTTCGCCGTTTCCCGGTCCTCGGGGGACATCTTGAACGCCGTGAACGGCACGTACGGCTTATCCTTGAACGTCTCCGACACCGCCAAATCCATCTGACGATCCGGATTCGATTGGACGTATTCCGGATCCGTCACGAGGAACTCGATGAAGCCGGTCTTCTGGAACATCTCGTGCTTGTCGGCCGCGCCGTTGCTGTACTGCGGCTTCCCGTCCACGACCTCGTACGTCTCGCCTTCAACGCCGAGCGTATGGAACTTGACGCCCTCGGGAGAAGCCGCCCAGTTGAAATATTCCAAAATGCGGTCCAGCCGCTCGCCTTCGAGCTTGCTCGTAATGATCGGACCGTACGAGAAGAACGGCAGCTCCCGGTCGACGAAGCCCGGCTTGTCGCCCGTCGACATGTTGACCGGCGCCCATTCCCATTTCGCTTCCGGCGTATCCTGCATCAGGTTCTGGAAATACGCCGCGCGCGTTGCGTAATCATACATGAGGAAGGAGCGGCCGCTCACGCCGCGCTGCGTCCACTGCTCGGTCGTCATCGTCGGGAATTCTTTCTCGATGAGATCTTCTTTGTACAGCTTGTTTAAGAACTTTAACGATTCGCGGAATTTATCCGTCGCCTGCGCATACATGACCTCGTTGTTCGCGTCCGGATCCCGATAGAACCCTTCGAAGCCGTACCACATATCGCCGGGCAGCCGGTGGGCGAGGACGGCGATGCCGATGACGCTGTCCTTGCCGCGGTTCGAAATCGGCGTCGAATCGGGATACGCGGCTTTTAGCGCTTTCAACGTTTCGTACAATTCGTCCAGCGTTTCCGGGAACGTGAGGCCGAGCTTGTCGAACACGTCCTTGCGGTAAATCCACGCCTTCGAGTGGCTGCGATAGTTTTTAGCCGGCAAATAATACAGTTTGCCGTCGGCGTTTTGCGCGAAATCCAGCATGACGTTCCATTCCTCGTCCGTCCACCATTTCCGGTATTCCGGAATGGCGTCTAGATGTTCGGAGAACGGCACCAGGAAGCCGGCGTCGCCCCATTTTTTCACTTCCGCTTCGTGATTCAGGTTCGGAATGTAGTCCGGGTAGTTGCCGCTCGCGAACAAGACGCTTAACTTCTCCAGCCCTTCTGCAAGCGTGATGTAGTTCGTGTTGGTTTTGATGTTGAACTTTTCCATCACGAGCCGATCTTTCATCGTCGGGTTTTCGTCGGGAAGGTTTTGATACTCCGCAATGACCTCGTATTCCAGCAGTTTCGGCCCCTCGTTCGCCGGCGCGGCATCGCTCGACGCGCCGTCGGTCGACGCGGGCTGGGTCTGGGTCGTTCCTCCGTCCGAACCGGCGCCGTTCCCGGCGCTGCAGGCGGAGAGGACGAACGACAGCGCGACGATCATGCTGATCCATGCTGCGAATGTTCTCTTTGGCATGCTTAAGAACCTCCTTCAAATGTGAATCGCCCTTTTTTAACGTACATTGCGTCGTTGTTACGGCTGGCGTCTCGCGGCGGCACCCCCTTTCCATATCCGCGTGCGGCGGTTACCCTTTGAGCGAACCGATCATGACCCCGCGGACGAAATACTTTTGGACGAACGGGTAAAGAACCAGCATCGGCACGATCGAGATGACGAGCGTTCCGTATTTGAGGCTCTCCGAATTGACCTGCGTCTGGTAATCGACCGGGGTCCCTTGCATCAGGTTCTGCACCTGCGATTGCAGGACGATTTGCCGCAAAATGAGCTGCAGCGGATATTTATCGTTCGAGTTGATGTACAGCAGCGCTTGGAAGTAGGAATTCCAGTGCTGCACCGCGTAAAACAGCCCGATCGTCATGACCGACGCCATGGACAGCGGCAGCACGATGCGAAGCAGCACCTGCAGCTCGTTGCAGCCGTCCATCTTCGCGGACTCTTCGATTTCTCTCGGGAAGTTCTTAAAGAACGACAGCATGATGATCAGGAAGTACGTGTTGATGGCGAGCGGCACCGTCAGCGCCCAGAACGAGTCGTACATGCCGAGCGAATTGACGAGCAGAAACTTCGGCACCAAGCCGCCGCTGAAAAACATGGTCAGCAGAAACATCTTGAGGAAGAAAGAGCGGAACGGCAGCGTGCTTTTCGCCAGCGGATAGGCGGTTATGACGGTCACAGCCATATTGATGGCCGTCCCGAGCACCGTGATGATCACGGAATTGACGAACGATTTCGGGATGAGGAAATTGCTGAAAATGAGCTTGTAAGCCACCAGATCGAAGTTTACGGGCCATAAAAACACGTTCCCGGCCACGACGTCCTTCGGTCCGCTGAACGAAATCGCCACGATGTGGACGAACGGCAGCAGCGTGACCAGCACGACGGCGACCATGACGCTGTGCGTAACGACATCCAGCGCTTTCGATGAAAACGAGCGATCCTTCACCATGTCTGCCGCCTCCTACCATAAGCTTTCGTTCGTTAATTTCCGGGCCGCATAATTCGCCGCGACCAGAATAACCAGATTCACGACTCCGTTAAACAATTCGACGGCGGTGCCGAAGCTGTAGCTCATGTCGACCAGGCCTCGCCGGTAAATGTAAGTCGACAGCACGTCCGCCGTTTCGTACGTCGCGGGGCTGTACATCAGCAGCACCTTCTCCACGCCGACGTCCAATAAACCGGACAAATTGAGCAGGAGCATGACGACGATCGTCGTCTTCAGCGCCGGCAGCGTAATATGCCAAATTTGCTGCGTCCGCCGCGCGCCGTCGATGACGGCCGACTCGTACATCTCCGGATTCACCTTGGACAGCGCCGCCAAATAGATGATCGAGCCCCAGCCGAGCTTCTGCCAGATGTCGGAGGTGACGAACAGCGTCCGGAACCAGTCCGCGTCCCCGAAATAGTACGTCTTCTCGAGGCCGAACAGCGCATAGAGCAAATTGTTGATCGCTCCGGATTCGGGAGAGAGCAGCATCTTAAGCATGCCGATGACGGCGACGGTGGAGATGAAATACGGCAAGTAGCTGACGGTTTGCACGAATTTCTTGTACAGCATGTGCCGCACCTCGTTCAGCAAAATCGCGAACAGGATCGGCGCGGGAAATCCGAACACCGTGTTATACAAGCTCAGCAGAATCGTGTTACGAAGCAGCTTCCAAAAATTCGGACTCTCCACGAACGCGGTAAAATGCTTCAGCCCGACCCACGTGCTCGTGAATACGTTTTCAATATAGCCGAGGCTCGCGTTCAGCTTGAAGTCTTTGAACGCGACCAAGATGCCGTACATGGGCAAGTACTGGAAGATGAAGTAGTACGCGAACCCCGGCGCGAGCATCAGCAGCAGCAAGCGATGCTTGACGATCTCCCGGCGCAGCTGCGACCACTTCCCGATTCCGGCCGACGCGGACCGGATCGGAGCTTGTTGCCGCACATCCATGGCCTTCTCTCCTTCTTTCGATTTCGCGGTCCGGCTTGGGCGGTGCCGCTCGACGCCAATGTACCAAGACGCCATACGAAGCCGCAAGGTACATTCCCTCCGATCGGCACCCATCGCTTACGGGAACGAGGAACGGCACACCGTTTTATCGCAGACCCACACCGTTTCTACGATCGCTTCCCCCAAGGCGCGGCCGGATCCGGACCCGAGGACGCTTCATGGAACAGCGCCAGCTTGGCGTACATGTCTTCCAGCGTGAATCTGGAGTCGACCGAGCGGTACACGCGGATGAGGCGCGGCGAATCGCCGGACGCCGGCTCGTACGAGCCGTCCTGCCGAATTCTCGGCGCGGGCCGCAGGTCGTACTCGAACGCGTGGTCGTCGAGCAGGAGCGAGACGGCCGGCGAGTCGCCGAGCATCCACATTTCGCCTTTGGGCCAACGCGGTTGATCGCCCCAATTTACGTTGAAGGCGACGAGCTGGTCGAACAAATACCGACCGAGCTCCCCCTGCGGCCGCACCCGAACGGCCAGCTCCGCAAGGCTTACGCGAATCATCGAATATACGTTCTTCGGCACCTGCCACAGCTCGATCGGGGAGCCGAGCACGACGTTGGCCGCGGCGATATCGTTGCCGGCGTTGAATTCCGCCCCGCCGTTCGGGTATGTCCCTCCGCCGATCCAAACCGCCGTCAGCCTGTCCGCGATGCGCGGGTCCGCCAAATACGCGCTCGCGAGATCGGTCAGCGGCCCGAGGAAAATTACGAACAGCGGCGCAGGATCGTCGCGCAGCGCCTCCTTGACGATGAGCTCCGCCCCCGCCGACGGCACCGGCGTCCTCTCGTCCGGCATCGCGCCGGGCGCGCCGGGAACGGCGGCGTATCGGTCCTCCAGCTTCATCAGCCGCAGCAGCTTTTCGATTTCGGCGCAGGACTCCTCGAGCGACGTCGCGCTCCTCGTGCCGAAATGCGCTCCGATCAATCCTTCGATGCGGAATCTCGGCGTCAGCAGCGCATGCGCGATCGCGAATTGGTCGTCCGCTTCGTTGGCGGCGTCCGTATTGACGATAAGGCGAATTTTTTTCGGCTCCGGCACGGCGTAAGGCATCCAATCGAACATGAAACATCGCTCCCTTTCAGGTTTGGAATCGTTTACAAACTAGGTATTAGCGCGCCTGCTGATGCACATGCTCCTTCGCTTGCTCCCTGAACGCGGTCGGCTGTATGCCTTTGACCCGCTTGAACGCTCGTCGGAACGATTTGTCGTTCGCGTATCCGACCTTCGCAGCGATCTCCTGCACGGACAAAGACGTCTCCGTCAGCAGTTCGCAAGCCTTCTCCATCCGCAAATTTTCCAAATACGTGGAGAAGTTGTTCTGCGTTCGATCCTTGAACAGGAACGAAATATAATTTTCCGTCAACGCGAAGTGCGTCGACAGCGTGGAGAGCGACAACGACGCGTCGTCGAAATACCGGTCTACGTACTCCAGCATGAGATGAATGAGCTCGTGGTTTTGATCTTTCCTCTGCTGCTTGTTGTAATCCAGAAGCTTGCCGAACGTGTCGGACAACGAGCCGAACGCTTGCATCGCGTCGTCAAGGCTCAGCGTCTCCGTCTCCCGTTCGATCGAGCGGCGGAACGCCGCGTCGTCTTTGCGGATTTGTCCCGCAATTTTATACACGGTCCCCTTCATTTCCATGATGAGCTGCTGCTTGCTATCGACGGACAGCATTCTCTGGCGGAAGTTGCCGTCTTCGATATGCTCGAGCAGCGATGCAAGGGCGGCTTCCTCCCCCGCCTTCACCGTTTGGACCAGCTTGTTTTCGATTTCGAGCGGGTAGTAGTACTCGTTGGTCAGCTCCAGCAGCTCGGACCAGGTGATTCGGTTCAACTCCGCGAAGTCGAGCGCCCCGACCGCCTCGTAATACGATTTCCAGCTGTCGGCGATGCGCGGCTGGCGGGAGCCCGCGGCGCACCGCACGTTGAACCGGAACTTCTCCGCGGTGAAATAGATCAGCTTGTTCAGCTTGCCTTCCAGCTCCTCTTCGCCCTCCGGCTCCGGAGCGCCGATGAGGAACGCCACCGCGTCCTCGCTGATGTCGTGGGCGAACACCGCGGCTCCGATCAGGTCGTTCGCCAAATTTTTCATAACGAATTTATTGAACTGCAGCTCCTGCACGATTTCGTCCGTGATCGCGCCGCCGTACTTTTCGATCCGGATGACGACCCACAGGAAGCTGTCCCCGCGAAGCGTCAGCTTCGCTCGATCCGCGAACGTCCGCGTTTCTTCTTCGCTCTTGAATTCGCCCCTCATCACTTTTTCGATAAATACGTTCTGCAGCACAGGCAGCTGCTGTTCCATGACGCCCTTGAGGTCGTCGTGACTGTTCGCCATGTTCTTGTACGTGTTCAAGATGTATTCGAATTCGTCTTCCCCCGCGTCGCGGTGGAATTTTCCCGACTTCTTCATTTCTTGAAGCAGCCGGGCGAGCGGCTTCCGGTGGCGGTACGACATATAGAGCGCCGTCAGCGCGCCCGCGATGAGCGACAGCGCCGTAATCGAGAGAATCGTCCGGCGAATGTACGTCAACCGCTCGAGGAACGTCTCTTGCGGAATGATCGAGAAATATTCCCACCAGGAGAATCGAGACTCCGTCGACGTGACGTAGTATTTCTCCCCGCCGTAGTCGACGTACCCGTTCGTCCGGGGCAGCGTCCGCAGCGCTTCGACCGGCAGCTCTCCCTCCGGGCCGGTCGAAACCATCAGCGCGCCTTCCTTGTTGGCCGCGAACGCCCACCCGCCGACGCTGTTCGTCAGCGGCAGCAGCAAATTCCGAATTCTCGCCTCGTCGACGTAGACGATGATCGCCCCTTCGGTCTGCCGTCCCGCGCCGAGATTGATCGGCGCCGTGAACGCGACCGTCTCGTACGCCCCGTTGATCGCATGGACGGTCGCCGGTTCGTGGAACGTGTAGGCGGGCGCCGTCATCAAGGACGACCACTCCTCGTAGGACAAATCGCCGTACCGGAGGAAATGGTCGTATTCTTCGCTCCCGTGATAAATGCCGCGCGTCGTCAAGATCGTATCCGACTTTTTAAAATAGAGCAGGATGTCTTTCACGTATACGTTTAAATATTGATGGCTGGCCAGCTCCTCCGACATCTCCATCAGCTCGTAATGGTGCTGATCCGAGAGCGGCAGCGATACGTTCGCGAACCGCAGGACGTTGGTGTCGGCGCTGAGACGGTTGGTTACACCGAGAATGAAATTCAGCTGTTCGTCCACGATCTTGCTCGTCTGCTCCAGCATCGCGGTGCCGGTGCGCTTCGCTTCCTCTTCGAACGCGTTCAACGTCTGGTAGTGGACATAAGCGCCGATGATGATCGGAATGAGCAAAATGAATAAGTAAGAAAACAACAACTTATGAAAGCCGTTCACTCTGTTTTTGATCTGCCCCATTGGTCGCCCCCGATTCCAAAGGTACTGTTTACATTACCCCCACCTTAACAGCACACCCCCTCGCGCACAATCGGCATTTCCGACCTTTTTTGTTAGCCAAACCATATCCGGAGCGACCTCGGGCCGCAAGGTACATTATTTATGGACCCACCCAAATCCTCGGTTTCGCCGGACAACTGGCGTTCCTTCCGGGGTATCCATCCGTAAGGCGATGCGCAAAAAAAAAATAGGACTGCATCGTCCGATGCAATCCCTCGTTGAATACGACTTTATTTGTCCCGGCCGTCCCCGCCCAGCTGCAGCTTCTTGAGCGCCTCCGCCAGCGCGGTGTTGACCGGCTCCTCCTGCTTTTGCGATTGCAAATATTGCTGAACCGACCGCTTATCGGCTTTGCCGCCGCCCGTCTCCTTCTTGCGCCGCGCCTCGAACGCCGACAGCTTCTCGCGGTAGCCGCAGGCGCAGACGAAAATTTGCCCTTCGCCTTCGCCGCGCAGCTCCATCTTCTTCCGGCATTGCGGGCACCGGGCGTTCGTGACGCGCGAGACGGTTTTCCGGCGTCCGCATTCCCGGTCTTGGCAGACGAGCATCTTTCCTTTTTTCCCGTTCACCTCGAGCATCGGCTTTCCGCAGTCCGGGCAGGCGGTGCGGGTGACGTTATCGTGCTTGTAGGTTTTGTCGCTGCGCTTGATGCTAGAGACGATCTCCCGCGTATACTGCTTGATTTCGGCGATGAACGCGTCTTTCTGCAATTGCCCCTTCGCGATTCGCTCCAGCTTCCGCTCCCATTCCGCCGTCAGAGCCGGCGATTTGAGGTCCGCCGGGACGAGCTCGAGGAGCTGCTTGCCTTTCGACGTGAGGTGGATCTCCTTGCCGCGCTTTTCGATCAGGAACGAGTTGAACAGCTTCTCGATAATGTCCGCGCGCGTCGCCACCGTGCCGAGACCGCCCGTCGATTTAAGCGTCTCGCTCAGCTGCCGCTGCTCCGCAGGGAGGAACGGCGTCGGGTTTTCCATCGCGGACAGCAGCGTCGCCTCCGTAAAGCGCGCCGGCGGCTTCGTTTGCCCCGACGTCTGGGCGATCAGGCGGATCGGCAGCGTTTGCCCTTGCTCGATGCGCGGCAGCAATTGCTCCCGGATGTCGTCCGGCGACTCCTCGTCCTCGTCGAACCGTTGGTCGTACGCTTCTTTCCAGCCTGCCTGCAGCACCGTCTTCCCTCGCGCCGCGAACGTCTCGGCGCCGATCTTCGCGTGCAACGTAAGCTGCTCATACTCGAACGCCGGATACAGCACAGCCAGGAACCGCCGCACGATGAGGTCGTAAATTTTCCGCTCCTTGTCGGTCATGGCCGACAAGTTCGCCGGCTCTTCCGTCGGCACGATCGCATGATGGTCGCTGACCTTGTCGTCGTCGATGAACGCGGAAGCTTTCGTCACCGGCTTATTCCACACCTTCGCCGCCAGCGCGCGGTACGGGCCGACTCCGCAGCCGCGCAGCCGGTCGGGAATGGTGCCGGCCATGTCCGATGACAAATAGCGCGAATCGGTGCGGGGATACGTAACGGCCTTGTGCTGTTCGTACAGCTTCTGCACGATGCCCAGCGTTTCTTTCGCCGAGTAGCCGAACAGCTTATTGCCGTCTCGCTGCAGCTCCGTAAGGTCGTACAGCGCCGGCGCGTACGCCTTCTTCGGCTTTCGCTCGATGTGCGTCACTACAGCGTCTTGCCGGCCGAGCTTGTTCACGATCGCGGCGATCCGCTCCGCATCGAAGCTGCGGCTGTTCCCGGCGGCGTCCCGCCACGTCAAGACCAGCTTATCGTTCGTTTGCGCTTCGATGCCGTAATACGTCTTCGGTTGAAAATGCTTGATTTCTTCTTCCCGCTGCGCGATGATCGCCACCACCGGCGTCTGGACGCGGCCGCAGTTCAGCTGCGCGTTAAACCTCGTCGACAGCGCCCGGCTCGCGTTCAGTCCGACGTACCAGTCGGCCTCCGACCGAGCGACCGCGGAGTAATACAGGTTCTCGTAGTCCTTCCCCGGCTTCAACTGGCGGAACCCTTCCAGAATCGCCTTGTCCGTGACGGAGGAGATCCATAGCCGCTTGATCGGCTTGCGCACGTTCGCCTTCTCGAGAATCCATCGGGCGACCAGCTCCCCCTCCCGGCCGGCGTCCGTCGCGATGACGATCTCGTTCACGTCGCTCCGGGCGAGCTGCGATTTCACCGCGGCGAATTGCTTGCCGGACTGCTTGATGACTGTGAGGCGCAGCTGCTCCGGCAGCATCGGCAGATCTTCCAACCGCCAAGTCTTGTATTTATCGTCATAGGCTTCGGGATCCGCCAGCGTCACCAAGTGACCCAACGCCCAAGTGACGATGTCGTTCGCCCCCTCGAGATAGCCGTCCCCTTTTTTATCGCATTTCAGCACCCTCGCCAAATCGCGCGCCACCGAAGGCTTTTCCGCCAAAATCAATCGTTTCGCCATGCCGTGTTGACCCCTTTTCATTGCTTGCTAGCTATGAACACTATACCATAATTCGGCGGAGGGGCCTCCCGGGGGCTCGAAACAAAAAAGGCCTCGGCCGCAGCCGAGACCTTATTCGTCTTAATACGCCGTCCAGCCGGCGTCCGCGGTAACCGTCGTGCCGTTGACGAAGCTCGATTCGTCCGACGCGAGAAACAGCGCGACCTTCGCGATCTCCTCCGGCTCGCCGACGCGCGGGTTAATCCCCATCCCCGACATCGCGCGCTCGGCGCCGAACGGGTTCGGAGCCGTCATCGATGCGGAGATATTCGTCTTCACGCCGCCCGGCGCGATCGCGTTGCACCGAATGCCGAGCTTCGCGTATTGGTAGCCGACGCTCTTCGTGAGGCCGACGACGGCATGCTTCGACGCCGTATACGCGGCGCCGGCGCGCGAGCCGAACAATCCGCCCGCGGACGCGATATTGACGATGACGCCCGATTGCTTCGGCGCGAATATCGACAGCGCCTTGCGCGTCGTACGCATCGGGCCCGTCGTATTGACCGCGAACACTTTCTCCCAAAGCTCGTCCGTCAGGTCGCCTGCCGGTACGAAATTGTCCATGATGCCTGCATTATTGACCAAAATATCGACGGTGCCGTATGCTCCTACCGCAGCATCGAACATGCGTTGAACGTCTTCTTCGAGGGCGACGTTCGACTGTACGGCGATCGCGCTTCCGCCGCGCTCCTCGATGCCTCGGACGACTTGGCTTGCGCTCTCGAGGTTCAAGTCCGACACCACGACTTTCGCGCCTTCGGCGGCGAACAACTCCGCGATCGCTTTCCCCATCCCCGAAGCCGCACCCGTTACAACTGCCACTTTCCCGGAAAGTCTCATGCATGTCCCTACTTTCATGGTATAATCAACACATGTTGGGTAACCACACAAGTGTTTCCTTTAGTATAGGGACTTGTTGTAAAGGGTTTCAATCAGCAAAATCGGTTGAAATGCCGTCTACCCGACAAAACGGTTCGGTTTGTTCAGTACTTTTTCCCCCGAAGGAGGAAGCGACGTTGAATCCATCAAACCCCCGAATCGACCCGAGGGTCGTGCGCAGCAAAGCGGCGCTGCGGGACGCGCTGCTTCAACTGATGGCAGAGCGTCCGTTCGCTTCGATTTCGATCACCGACATCGTCAAACTGGCGAAATACAATAGAGGGACCTTCTACGCGAATTACGCCGCGAAAGAAGATCTCCTCGACGATGTTCTCTCGGAGTTAATGAAAGATCTCGTGCAAGCGTTCCGGGCGCCGTACGAGCACGCGCCTACGCTGAATTTGAGCGAACTTCACGCCAACTCCGTCCAAATTTTCGAACATATTCGAAATAACGCCAAGCTGTACTCCATCTTATCCGGGAACGACGTGCTTCCGCTCCTGCGGGAGAAAATGTTCTCTACCCTGAAGCAAATCGTGAAGGAAGAGTTCGTTCACGACGACCCCGAGCTCGATCCGGAGCTTGCCGTGATCTTCTCGATTCATGCGCTGCTCGGGCTCATTTTCCATTGGATCGAAAGCGGATATGCGCGCCCGGCTTCGTACATGCAGGACCAGTTGGTCAAATTGGTCACGCGCAGGCCCTTGGCCGTCAAGACGGTGCGCCCGCCTCGCCTAGGCCGGTAACCGCGGCACGGGCGTTATGCGTTCTGCGCGGTCAAGGCTTTGAATTCGAGCCGCCTGCGGTGCAGAATCGGCTCGGTGTAGCCGTTCGGCTGCTTCGCGCCCTCGAACACCAGCTCGCACGCCGCTTGGAACGCGACGGAGCGGTCCAAATCGGCGGACATCGGCCGGTAGGCCGGGTCCCCTGCATTCTGTTCGTCCACGACGCGCGCCATCCGCTTCATCGTCTCCATCACTTGCTCCTTCGAGCAAACGCCGTGGCGAAGCCAATTCGCGATATGCTGGCTCGAAATGCGCAAGGTGGCGCGGTCCTCCATCAAACCGACATTGTGGATGTCCGGCACTTTCGAACATCCGATGCCCTGCTCGACCCAGCGCACGACATAACCGAGAATGCCTTGCGCATTGTTGTCGAGCTCGCGCTGAATGTCTTCCTCGCTCCACTCCGGGCCGGCTGCCACAGGAATCTCGAGGATGTCGTCCCTGAGATCGACCGCGGTCGACCGCAATTGACGCTGTACCTCTTTCACGTCTACTTCGTGGTAGTGCAGCGCATGCAATGTTGCGGCCGTCGGGGAAGGCACCCAAGCCGTGTTCGCTCCGGCCTTCGGATGTCCGATTTTTTGCTTCAGCATCTCCTGCATCAAATCCGGCATCGCCCACATCCCTTTGCCGATCTGGGCGCGCCCCTGCAAGCCGCAGCCCAGCCCCGCGTACACATTCGATTTCTCGTAAGCCGTCAACCAGCGGGATGTCTTCATTTCGTTCTTGCGGATCATCGGCCCGGCTTCCATAGACGTATGAATTTCATCCCCGGTGCGGTCCAAGAAGCCTGTGTTGATGAACACAATGCGGTCTTTCACCTGCTTGATGCAGGCCTTCAAGTTTACCGACGTGCGGCGCTCTTCATCCATGACGCCGATTTTGAGCGTATACCTGTTCATCTCCAGCATATCTTCGATTCGGTTAAACAGTTCGTTGGCGAACGCAACCTCCTCGGAGCCGTGCATCTTCGGCTTGACGATGTAAACGGAGCCCTTCGACGAGTTCGGGTAACGCGTATTACCGTTCAACGTATGCTTGGCGATCAAGCTTGTAATGACGCCGTCTAAGATGCCTTCGGGCACTTCGTTGCCTTCTTCGTCCAACACCGCGTTGATCGTCATCAAGTGGCCGACGTTGCGCACGAACAGAAGCGATCGGCCCCGCAGACGGAACGCGGCGCCCTCAGGCGACGTATATTCGCGGTCCGGATTCAGCGTCCGCGTTACCTGACGTCCCCCCTTCGCGAACGAAGCGGTCAAGTCCCCCTTCATGAGGCCAAGCCAATTTCGGTAGACGAGCACCTTATCCTCTGCGTCGACGGCCGCTACGGAATCTTCGCAATCCATAATGGTCGTGAGCGCGGATTCCACCACGATATCCTTCACCCCGGCGGGGTCCGTACAGCCGATCGGATGCGCGCGGTCGATGCAAATTTCGAAGTGAAGCCCATTGTTCCGCAGAAGCACGGTCTCGGGGTTCGACGGGTCGCCTTGGTACCCGGCCAGCTGCGACTCGTCCCGAAGCCCGGCTGCCGCTCCGCCGCGAATAGCGACCGAAAGTTTTCCGCCGACGACGGCGTAAGATACCGCATCCGCATGAGATCCTTCGGTTAGAGGCGCGGCTTGATCCAGGAAACGCTTAGCGAAGGCAATGACCTTCTCGCCGCGAACCGGATTGTACGCCTCCCCCCGCTCGGCGCCGTCCTCCTCCCCGATCGCATCCGTCCCGTACAAAGCGTCGTAGAGGCTGCCCCAGCGCGCATTGGCGGCATTCAGCGCATACCGCGCGTTATTCACCGGAACGACGAGCTGCGGACCCGCCTGCATCGCGATTTCGTCATCGACCCCGTCGGTCGCGACCTCGAACGGCTCCGGTTCCGGTTCCAAATAGCCGATTTCCTGCAGGAAAGCTTTGTAGGCTTGGAAATCGAAAGAAGCTTGATGCTCGCGATGCCACGCGTCGATTTGCGCCTGGAGGCGGTCCCTCTTCTGTAACAAAGCTTTATTGACCGGCGCCATCTCGCGAATCAGCGCTTCGAACGAAGCCCAGAACGACTTGCCCTCAACCCCGCTGCCCGGCAGCGCTTCCGTCTGGATAAATTCGTACAGCGCGGAGGCGACTTGAAGCTTCCCAACCTTTACATAACGCTCCATTTATTTTTCCTCCCTCATCGATTTGTTCAATATAATGAACAATGTTCATAAATTCTAATATAAGTGTATCATCCGAAAGAAGATGGGTCAATTCAAATTAGCTGACAAAGGAACATTGAACAAAACCCCAACCGTCAACGTTGGACGGTTGGGGTTTTTCGCATTTATTCTCCTTCGAACGCTCGCCGCAATTGCGCGAGGTCAAACTTCTTCATCGTAAGGAACGCCCTCGTGACGCGGTCGATCTGCTCCGGCGTGCCCGTCGTCATCATCTCGTCCATGGCGGCGGGGACGACCTGCCACGACAGGCCGTATTTGTCTTTCAGCCAGCCGCACTGTTCGGCCTCCGGCACGGCGGACAGCTTGTCCCAATAATATTCGATGTCTTCCTGCGACTCGCAGCAGATGACGAACGAAATCGCTTCGTTGAAAGTAAACCCGTGCTCGTACGCGCTGTCGATGGCCGCGAACCAAGTGCGCTCCAGCATAAAGTCGGTAAACATGACCGTTCCCTCCGGATTGTCCGCTTGACCAGGGCCGTACTTGAGAAGTACGCCGGGTTTCGAATTGCGGAAGACGGACAAGTAAAACTCGCGCGCCTCCTCCGCCTTGCCGCGGTTGCCGTCCACGAACATCAAAGAAGGGACGATCGCGGGCGGCGGCTCATCGGAGGCTTCCGCCAGCATCAGCTGCCACGAGACGCCGAACTTGTCCTGGATCCAGCCATACCGTTCGCTGAACGGGTAACGATCCAGCGGCATCAGCGCGGTACCGCCGTCGGACAATTTGTCCCACACCCGGTCTAGCGTTTCCCTAGCGTTCTTGTCTCTCGCCGGGTCGAAATTGACGATAAACGAGATCGAAGGGTTGAACTTGAACAACGGCCCCGCCGAAATGGCCTGAAACATCTGGCCCCGGACGGTGAACGTAACGACGTCGCAATCGCCGGAGGGCGTGTCCGTGAGTTTTACGACACTCACGACTTTCGAATCCGGGAAAACGGTGCAGTAAAACTCTGCGGCGGCTTTCGCCTCGTTGTCGAACCAGAGGTGCGGGAAAATGGTTGTTCCGAGCGTTCCGCTCATGCGCGTTCCTCCTTCTCCTTGGCAAACAATTCCATCTTATCACACGGAAGAAGTTAAGGGCCGCCCCAATCGGGACGACCCTAGATTTTTCCTGAGGAAATATAATTACTCCGGTTTCGCCGCTTGGCTCATCTCCGCGCACATGAGGACGAATGCGCCGGCGCCGTGCAGATCGTTCTCGCTCGTCGGACGGGCGATGTAGTGCGCGTAGTCGCCGATGCCCGTGCCGATGCAGATGTTGCCGATGACGACATGACCGTTCTCGTCGAACTTCAAGGTGTCGATGACGCCTTGATAGCCTTTCCAAGCATATTCCAAATACTTCGCATCCAAATACCCGAGGCGTACGGCCTTAGCGATGGCATGGACGTACAGCGACGTGCAGGAGTTTTCCAGCCAGTTGTCCGGGCGGTCTCCTTTGTCGACGACCTGATACCAGAGGCCGGTGGCTTCGTCTTGGAATTTCGGGAGGGCGATCAGCAGGTCTTGAAGGATGCTTACCAGCTTCGCTTTATCCTTGTGATCCTCAGGCAGGTGCTCGAACATTTCCAGCAGGGCGACGGGGTACCAGCCGATGGCGCGGCCCCAGAATTCCGGAGCGAGGCCCGTTTCGGGATCCGCCCATTTCGCCTGTTTCGTTTCGTCCCAGCCGTGGTACAGCAAACCGGTGACGGGATCCTTCGTATGCTTCTCCATTAGGATCGCTTGGAACGTCATCATATCGAAATATTCGCTCTCGCCGAACGTCTTGCCGAACTGGACGGCGATCGGGCCGGCCATGTACAGCCCGTCCAGCCACATTTGGTTCGGGTAGTGCCCTTTGTGCCAGAAGCCGCCCGACGGGTTCGTCGGCCACGATTTCAACAGCGGGACCAGCGTATGCAGCGCCTTCTTATAGCGCTCGTCGCCCGTTTGCTCGTACAAATTGAAGAGCAGCACGCCCGGCTGAATATCGTCCAGCTCGTCGGGTTTGAACTTCTTGATGCTGCCGTCTTCGAGCACCTGGCTGTCGACCCAGCCCTTGATGTAATCGTAGTAGGCTTGCTTGCCGGTCAGCTGCCAGCATTTCTCCATGCCGGACAAGAACACCCCTTGATGATAGTGGAACCGATCCGGGGGGAGCGCTTCCGGTTCGAATTTGTGCATCAGCGCTTCGCAAGCTTTCTCCGCCCAGTCAAGCGGAGTCAATTCGGCCGTCTTCACGGCGTTCGTTTCCGAGGTTTGCATTGGACGATGTCCTCCCTATCGCATTGATACGTTCATCGTAGCACAGAGATATGTACATTTTTTGCGGGAAACGAACGATTCTTCTTATATCTTGCGGTTTCCATGCGATCGGGTATAATGGTGCATGACGAAGGAAGGCGGTGCGGACGCAATGGAAGAGCTTCATTACCGCAGCAGCTCGGAAACCTTTTCGGTATCCCACCGGAAAGCGCTGAGCCACAATATGCCAGTCAAGCATTTTCACAATACGTACGAAATCTTTTACTTGCTGTCCGGCAAGCGGGAGTTTTTTATTAAAGACCGGACGACGGTGATCAACGAGGGGGATATCGTCATCATCTCCCCGAACATTTTGCATCGGACCACCAATACGGAAATGCCCCAGCACGAGCGGCTCATCGTCAACATCCATGAGAAGCATTTGGCGATCGCGGACGGCTCCGCCGCGGACTTGCTGCAGCAGCTGCTGGAGCGGGAGTACGTCGTGATCCGCAGCTCCCCGGAGGACCGGCCCGACGCGGAAGCGCTCGCCCGGCGGATCGTGCGCGAGCTGCGGGAGCGTAAGGCCGGGTTCGAAACGTACATGCAGACGTTGACGCTGCAGCTGCTGATTCACTGCTGCCGGCATTGGAGCCACGCCGACGCGGCGGCGTTGGAATTTCCGAGCCCGATGCACGAGAGGATGTCGGAGGTCGTTCAATATATCAACGTGCGGTATCCGGAGGAGCTGTCGCTCCACCGGCTGGCGGAGACGTTTTACGTCAGCCCTTATTATTTGAGCCGTTCTTTCAAGGAAGCGACCGGCTTTACGATCGTGGAATACATCAACAGCGTCAGGATCAAAGAGGCGAAGAAGCTGCTCATGCGCACCTCGATGCAGGTGCAGTCGATCGCGAGGAAGGTCGGCTTCGGCAGCGTCACCCAATTCGGCCGCGTGTTTAAGCAGGTTACCGGTCATCCGCCGTTGTTTTATAGGAAGGGAAAATAAGACCGATTCGGCGTCATCCGAATCGGTCTTATTGCTGATTACATATCCGGCGACGGTACCGGAACGTCCGCCTCGACCTTGATCCAGCTGAGCATCGGTTTGGAGCCGCCCGCCTTAACGACCTTCACGACGAGCTCACCGCCGGTCGCCGCAATGCCGCCGAACGATTTTTCCTCTCTGTTCGAACCGATGACGTAGTTGGTCTGCTTCGTCTCTCCGTTGATGACCAGCTGCATCGTACGATCCCGCGCGCTCCACGGGTCGTAAAACCCGACCGTGACCTTATACGTGCCGTTAGGGATTTCGAACCGGTATGCAAGCCCTTTGCCGTTCGTATTCCCGTCGTATTGACGGATGGAATCGTACGGATCGGCCGATCCGGTTCGCGCCCACGTCAGTCCGTCGTCGGCCTCGTACCCCCACTTCATCCCGGTCACGGGATCGCTGCCGTACGGCTGCTCTTCCAGCGTTTGGAGCGATCCGAACGTTTCGCCTTGCTCCGCGGCCGCAGGCGTATCGTCGCCGGCATCCACGTAGTAGAGAATCGAGCTGCCGGATCCGTTCGGCGTCGCTTCCGCCGGCTCCGACGCCGCTTCCGCCGCTCCCCGCTTCGCGACGACCGTGAAGACGTACGTTACGCCGTTCGTCAAACCGGCGACGGTCGTCGCTCCCGGATTAGCGGTCGTTTCGGCGTACGCGTCGTCTTCGGCCGTTACGGGCTTATACCGGATGACATACGCGTCCGCGCCGTCGACCTCGCTGTACTGCAGCGACACCTGCCGATCGCCTTCCTTCACTTGATAAATTTCAGGCTTCGCCTCAAAGTCCCGCTCCGCGTTCGCCGCCTTCACATAAGCGAACTGCGCGTCCGCCCAGCTGTGCAGACCGACGCGCCCGCTCGTGTACATCGTATCCGCGACATCGAATACCGGCTGACCGTCGATCGACGCCCGAATCCGTTTCCCCTCCAGCCGAACTTCCAGCTTGTATAGCTCGCCGAGCTTCGCCGTGAACGGAACGGCAGGCGCGAGGCTTTGGCCGTCTCTGCGCAAAAACAGGATGCCGTTCTCGAACCCGAACATGTACCCCTTCGAGTAGCTTGTTCCCCGGAAGGCGATCCCCCAATCCGCGCCCGGCGTGGCGTGCTTCGCGACGGCGGTGATCGTGCCGTCGATCAGTTTCACCCCTTGGAAGCCGATTTCGCCTTGATGGTCTCCTCCGGACACATGCTTCAGCCATCCGTCTTCCATGACCCAAGCGCTGAGTTCCTGCCGGTAGCGCGACAGGTCTCCGTCATCGAAAGGATCTTCGACGCGGACGTATTCCGTTGATGGCGTGACGACCGTTTCCGCGAATCCGGTGCCTTGCCCTCCTTGGCCGACGGTGAATACGCGTACCGCGGCGGGGGTGCCGTTGGGCAGTCCCGTCACTTCCGCCGAAGGGCGATCGGTCGGCACGGCTGCGGCGGTTTGCGAATCGACGATCGCCTGAACGATATAGCCGGTCGCGCCCTCGACCGCGCTCCACTCCAACTGCGCCTTCCCGTCGCCGGGTACGGCGACGACTTTGCCGGGCGCGGCCGCGTCCGGGGTGACCGCGAACTCGGCCGAGGCCGGGCCGACGTTCGGCCCGTCGACCGCTTCGACGACCCCATAGTAGGTCGTGCCGTTCGCCAGTCCGGCGACCTCGACGGAGCCGTCCGGCGCGTCGCTGACGACTTCCTGCGCGTATACGCCGGGCTGCGTGCCGTATCGGACGCGGTAGGCGGGAATGCCGGCTTCGACGTCGTACGATACCGTGAAGGCGCCGTCGGAGCCGGATGCCGCGACGCCGCTCGGCGCGAGCAGCTGCGGCGTGCCGTAGGCGCGCTTCGAAGGAGGGCCGAATCCGTTCCGGTTGCCCCCGCGTACGGTCACGAAATACGTCTCGCCGTTTTCTAAGCCCCGGATCACCGCGGATTCGCCGGCTTCGAGCGCGATCGTTCGTTCGGCGATGTCGTTCTGCGCGCCGTATCTGATTTCGTATGCGGAGGCGCCCGCCGGCGAGCTGAATGCAACGTACAGCCCCTTGTTGAGCGGCTTCACTTCCAGAATATCCGGCGCTTCCGGCTTCTGCCGATCCTTGACGATGTCCCCGTAGAGCGTTACGACGGAGCGCGCGGGAATGACGGTTTCGAACGTCCCGTCGGCGTGAGCCGGCACATCCGCGCCGCGCGCCAAATCTTGGCCGGCCGAGGTGACATACGATTTCATAACGAATACGGTTTCTTTCGGATCCAGTCCGGTCAAGTTCAACCGAACGCGTCGATCCTCCCCGCTGTCGTTGACGAACACGGCCGTCGCCGTCTTCTCGCCCTCGTGCAGATAAGCGGAACCGAGCAATCCGCCGCGCGACTCTTCGTCGAGTCCGGTCAGGGCGATCCGTTCCGCGCCGGGGCGGATGAACTTGCTGTAGTTGCCGAGAGCCCACAAGATTTTAGATGTTAAAATGTTCTGCTCGTCGCCGGGGTTGTTGAAATCGGTATAGATCAAACCGTCCTTGTAATCCTCTTTGGAAACCGCCGTCCACCACTGCCATGCCGACGCGTTCGCCTTCGTCAAATCGAAATGAATCGTGCGCGCCACGTGCAGCGCGGGATCGATGCCGAGATCGCGGCCGGGGCCGTAGGAACCAAGAATGCAGTATTCCGTCATCCAATACTTGGCGTCCGCGGAGTACTTCCGCAAATTGTCGACGAGCAGCTCCCGCAGCTTGCCCAGCCGGTCGTCGCCGGGTCTGCTGTAGTCGGACCAATACGAGTGCGACGCGATCTTATTGCCGACCGCTTCCCTCAATTCCGGGTCGCCGAGCAAATCTTTGATATACTCCCGATATTTCCCGAGACCGAGCTGGTTCGCCCCGCCCATGTAGCGCTCGTTGTTCGTGAAAGCTTTATAGAACTCGTCATCAAGGAGCGCCGTAATTTCGACGCCGTCCGGGGCGCTGATTTGCGACGCGAGGCCTCGTGCCTTCAGCTCCCGGTGCAGCTCGAGAAGAACCCGTTTCATGTCGTCGTTGTTATACCGGTTTCCTTCCTGACCGGCGTAGTTCCAATCCCACGTCGGCTCGTTGATCGGGCTGATATATTGGAACTCTAGGCCTTCCTGCCGGAAATGCTCCAGCACGTCGGCCAAATACGCCGCGAATTCGTCTTCGTAGCCTGCTTTCAAATTGGTCGAGCCTACGCTCGGGTCCGGCTGCGCGTGGCCGTTCTTCGTCATCCAAACGGGAGGGCTGTTCGCGAACGCGATCAGCGTATCGACGCCCCGCTCCTTGGCGGCTCGAAGGAACCACTGCTGTCCCGCCTGCTTGCTCCAATCGTAAGTTCCGTCTTCCGTCTGCTTGAACGCCTCGGCCCGGCGCCATGGATTCGAGATGATCGCTTGATCCGTTTCCGCGGAGCCCGCCCCGATGTTGAACCGCCAAGCGGACAGACCGATTCCTTTCTCCCTGGAGAACAGCAGATCGGCGACGCGCGCTTTATTTTCCTCCGTCCAATATTTTCCGAGCGGATCCATCGACCACGCGTCGGACGCCCCGAAGTTGTCGATCGTTTGGTGCTTCGCCGACGCGTCGATCGTCACCTGTACGGCCCCCGCTTCGGCGCCTTCGGCCGCATAACCGTTATTTGTGCTGACGAAACAAAAACAAGAAAGCAGCATGGCCGTCAGCTTTTTCATTCGAATCGCTCCCATCGGCTTACCTCCCTGTACGTTGCGGGGCGAACGCGATCCGGCCGATCGCCGCGCCGGATGAGCGCTCGCCCGCTTCCATTACGGCTTGCTTACGTTGACCTCGATCGTCGCTGTCGTCGTATGACCCGCCGCATCGGTGACGGCGTACGTGATCGTGTACACTCTTCCCGCCCCGGTGCCGGAACGTTCGGCCCGCAGGCTGAACTCGGTATCGTACGCGCCGAATTCGGCGTCTTGAATATCGGCTTCGGTGCGGCCGTCGCCGAGTCCGTCATCCGGTTCGCTGCTCGTAATGGACACCAGCTCGACGCGGGCGACGCCGGAAATCGCGTCGTGCGCGTCCACGTCGACGCGGATGGGAACCATCTGATGATTCGGCGGTCCGATCTGCGGGCGGTCGACGGCGAGCGCCGCGACCGGAGCGCTCTTGTCGATCCGGATCGTCACCGACTTCGCTTCCTCCACGTTGCCCGCATGATCCTCGCTGCGGTACTCGACGGTCGCGACGCCTTCTTCCGAGAACGCGACCGGCGCCTCGTAAGGAATCCAATCCCCGCCGTTCACGCGGTATTCGGTTCGCTTGACGCCCCGTCCCTCGTCCGCCGCCGACAGCGCCAAGGTCGCGCTAGAGGCGTGCCAACCGCCGCTCTCCGGCCGGTCCGACGATAGCGAGGCGGTCGTCACCGGCGCGGCATCGTCCTCGGGATAAGCGAACACCTTCACCTCGTGCAGGCCGCGGTACCAGGTGACCGGCCGATCCGCATTGTTCGTATGACCGTATTCGCCGAGCACGGTCAGCTTCACGTAGCGGTACGTGCCGGACAGCTTGTGGCTGTTGAACGACGTCGTCCGGTTGCCGCTTTGGTCGATCAAGAGGTCGTAATGGACGTCGTCGTTGCTCGCCTCGAGTTTGTACGTGTAATATACCTCCGACCCGTTCCACTCCCGCCAGCTGATATCGATCCGGCTCAGTTCGGTTTCGCGCTCCAGATCGACCCGCCAGGTGACCGGGAACGACGTCGTGTTCCAATCGTAGTAGTTGTATTCGTCCCCGTCGTTGGCGAGGGAAGCGCCCGCCTGCGTGCTGGCCGCGACCGGTTTGCCTTGCGACACGAGCACATCCACGGCGGTTTCGTACGTTCCGGCAGCGACGTCGAGGTCCCACTCGGCCGCGTATTCCATGCTTGCCGTTCCGCCGCCCAAGTGCAGCGGCAGCCAAATATACTGCGAGGTTCGCAGCGCCGTCGGATTCCATCGATCCCCGACATAAATGTAAGCGTCCGCCTCGCTGCCCTGCACTTTGAAGATGAAAGCAGGCTGCGTGTAGTACGTGGACGGGTTGCCGAGCAGCTTCAATTCGGACCACCCGAACGGGTCGGTCAAATCGGCCGTCGTCGCGTACTTCCCTTGGTTCGGGTACCAGCCGGAGGCGCCGGACGTGACGAGATAATACAATCCGTCTTTCTTCGCGATGGCCGGCGCCTCCCGATGCTGGCCGACGAATGCCGTGTACAAGTATTCGTCGACGTACAAGTAATCGTCGGTGAGCCGGTACACGTTCATGTCGTAGTTGTTGTTCGTCGAGCCGAACAAATACGCCGTGCCGTCGTCATCTTGGAACACGGTGAAATCGCGGGAAGCCATGCCGTTCGGACGGAAACGGTACAGATACTGATAATCGCCGTCGACCGTATCCGATACGGCGACTACGACGTTCGCCTGGTTGTAGTTGCCGGCTTCCTCCCAATGCCCCCAGAGCACGTACTTGCCGATCTTCTCGTTGTAAAGCACCTTCGGACGTTCGATTTTCGCATGGGCGAGCTCCGGATGGGATTTCGTCGTAATGACGTCGTTGCGGTATTCCCATGTCTTCAAGTCTTGGGAAGCATAGACCGACACGCCGTTTAAGACGGCCGAATTATGCCCTTTGTTTTCGCCGAACCAATAGTACGTGCCGCCCACCTTCATGATGTGCCCGCCGTGCGCTTGGATCATGGCGCCGTCGGTGTCGTACCAAAACTCCCCGTTGCGGATCGCGTCGCCGTAGGCGCTGCCGTCGATCACCTGCACCGCGGCCTCTACCCGCGTGCTCGTTCCGGCGAGCGTTCCCGCGGCCGTGAACGTGCCGACCTCCGCGTATGCGGCCGGATCGACCGCGTCCCACGCAACGTCCATGTTCGTATACAAATTATTGGTGTAATCGACTTTCACGAACGCCGGCAGCCTTGGAGGAACGCCGGTCTTCGTCGACCATTGGACGACGTTCAGCGTTCGCGGCGTCGACAAGGCGTGGACCAGCCGGCTCCATTCCGCTTCATCGATCCTCGAGAAGCCCCCGTGCAGCGCTCCCGCCGGCAGCGCGAACGATTCGGCGTCTCTAGCCCACGGGCCGGATTCGCTCGCTGAGGAATACAGCGTCCATGTTCCGTTCGCGTACTCGTATTTGTACCATTTCTCCTCGGAATTCAGCTTGAATACGCTGCCGCCTTCGCGCGGAACGACGACCGCCGGGTCGCTGCCGAGCTCCGTCCACGTCCTCCCGTTCCGGCTGACCGCGTAATGGAGCGTATCGGTTCCGTTCACCTTTTTGTAGTAAGCAAATAAATACGCCGTATAGTCGTCCTGCTCCAAAATTGTGATCGGAAACTCGCGCGTGCCCGATACATCCCCTCGCGCAACCGTCGCGGTCAGCGTAACGTTCAAATCGCCCGCGCCGATCGGGGGCCGGCTCACCATGCCGTCCGGCCGGAGATGCAGCTCGTCGGCAGATGCCCACGTTATGCGCGTGCGGTTCGCCCCGGCGGAAGGCAGGCTCAGCTTCGCCGTCACAGCGTTCGCGTTCGGAATCGACAGCGCCGCCAAATCCGCCGCGACCGCATCCTCGTCGGCGAGCTCCGCCAGCACCGTCAAGCGGAACGTCTTCGCGTCCTCCGCGTTCCCTTGCCGGAGGGTCGCCGTCAGCGTCACTTCGGCGTCGGGTTCCCCTACCGCCGGACGCGTAACGAGCCCGGTCGTGCTCACGACGTCCGGACGATCGGACGACCAGACGATCGACGAACCGTTCGCTCCTCTCGTCGGGAGCGCGATGTCGTTCATGACCGCGCTCGTGTCGCCGAGCGTTAACGCCTCTTTGTCCGCCGCCACGTTGGCGGCGTTCTCCGGCTCCGTAAACATAGCCACCTCCGCCGGCCCCAGCGCCCTGTTAAAGACGTAGAAGTCGTCGATTTGTCCGTCCAAATACGGGTCGGGCCAGAGCGATCTTCCGATATAGTTTTGCGTCGTATTGCCAAGGTCTCTCGGCCGGATGCTCACCTGTTCGTTGCGGGCGGCCTCTTCCCCGTTGACGTAGAGGATCGCCGTGCTGCCGGACAGCGTCACGGCGTAATGCATCCAGCCGCCCGCCTTTTCCATCGCCGGGAGGACGGACACGATTTGCTCGCTGCCATTGTTCTTGAACACGTAGCGAGTTTCGCCTTGACTGCTTTTCGGCGACAGGAAAATATAACTATTCGTATCGTTGCCGATATCGAAAATGCGCGCCCACGTTTTCAGCGTATCCTGCTTCACCCACGCGGCGATCGTAAAATCGTCCAGCCCGTTCAACAAGCCTCTCGGCAGCACGATATGATCGTTCGTACCGTCCAAGTTGACGGCGCCGCCCGTGCGGCCCGCGGTCCAGGCCGCCCCGTTCGCGAGCGCGGCCTTCGTCTGGTTGGAGCTCGCCGCGGTCGGAGAAGCGGTCGTTCCGGAGCCTTCGTCGAACTTGTATGCCGCGACGATGCCCGGAAGCTCATCCGGCGAATCCGGCAGGACGAGCGTCGTCGTTTCGTCCACGGCCTCGGACAGCGCGGATTCGTCGTCGCCGAAAACAGAGCTCACCTTGTAGAAGTACCTGACCCCGGAAGCGAGCCCCGCGTCGGTCGCGACGTTGTCCGAACCGGTGTACACGACGGCATAAGCGCCGTTCAAGCTGGTCGATCGGTACAGCTTATACGCGTCCGCCCCGGACGCCGCATCCCACTCAAGGGACAGCGAGTTCGACGACTTGCTCGTCACGGCCAGCCCGGTCGGCGCGGCCGGTCTCGCCGCCGTGACGACCTCGACCGAAGCCGACGGGATAGATTCGTATTTGTGCCGCTCGGCGGTCACCCGGTAGTAGTACGCCGTTGTCGACGACAAGCCCGTATCCTTGAACAAAGCCAGCGTCCCGGCATACACCTGCGCGTAGTTCGCGTCCGGCGACGTAGAGCGGTACAAGCGGTACATCGCATCCGAATCCGCCGAAGCCGCGGCCGGATCCTCCCACGTCAACGTCGCGGTCGTCGCCGTCACCGCCGCCGCTTGCAAGCCGCTCGGCGCCGCAGGCTTCGCCGCGGGAATACGGCGAATGTCCACATCGTCCAACGCCGATTTCGCCCAGCGCGAGCGGAACCCCGCCGTGCCCGTCGGGAAGGAAGCATCCGTCGCCTCGATGACCAATTTGCCGTCTATGTAAGCTTTCAGCGAGCTGCCTTCCGCCGTCACCCGCAAGGCGTACCACTGCCCCGTCGTCACCGGCAGGCTGTACTGTCCGAGCGTACCGCCCGTCCCTTTGTTCAGCTTCACGGTATTGCCGTCGAATTGGAAATTGTAGTACCGCGTCGTCCCGGGGGTGTAACGGACCAGAATGCCCGGATACGCGCCGCTTTCGAGTTTCCGGATTTTCGCTTCGTACACGTAGTCCGCCCCGATGTCGGCATTCACGGAGGCGAAAGCTTCGTCGCCCCCGTTGACGTATAACATTTTGTTGCCGGGCGAGGATGCGTCGTCCACGACGGACAGCAAGCCCGGTCGATTGATCGTCCAACCGTTCAAGTCTCCATCCTGGAAATCGTCTTGAAACAGCGGCGGCGAGGAGAATTCCCCCGTCTCCTCCGAAGGCGCGGGACCGCCGTAAACATCTTCGGTCACGACAGCTGCCTCGAACGCGGGCAGCTCCGACGCCGATGCGCGAAGTCCAGCGTACGGCAGCGCGCCGGATGCGGCGAGCACGACGGATAAGACGGCTTTGGCCAACACCGATTTGGCGATCATGTTCGCAATTGCCCTCCTAGCGAATTTATATTTGACAACGCTTACAATACACTCAATTTCAGCAGCCTCGCCAACGGTCGGTTCTCGACGCTGCGCTCAGCCGTGCAAATCCTCTCTCGCGCGCACGACTCGAAACCGATCCGGAAGCTCCTCCATCTCGTAAATCTTCGCCCGCGAATCCGGCATGCGGAAGGGCTGATGAACAATGAGCAGCCGCGTCCCTTCGAACGTGCGGAACAGCATTCCGTGTCCGCTGTCCTCGTAGACAAGCGGCTCCAGCTGCTCCCATGGCCCCTTGAGCGTACCGGAAGCCGAGCGGGCGATCGTCTGTACGTACCCTTGCTCGTTATAGCTCGACCACAGCATGACCAAATGTCCGCCCTTCGTCCGATACAACTGACAGCCGTCGGACACGTACACGGACGGTTCCGCGCTCGGTTTGCGCTCGGCGTTGATCCAAGGCGCGTCCGACGCTTTGAACAGATGGATCGGATCCCCGTCGGCTTCCGACAAATCTTCTTTCAACGGGATCGCCTCGAACGTGCCGTCCGCGATTTGAATCCATTCGTGGCAGTACACCATCCAAGGGCGACCGGCGTCGTCGACAAACAAGGTGCCGTCGAGCGTCATGAACGATGGCGGGGGGACGGGGGCGTCTTTCTTCAACAGAACGAAAGGCCCCGCCGGCGAGTCGGCCACGGCGATGCTCGTTCCCCGCAAATGGTTCTTGCGCCATACCTCCGGAACGTCCGCGATCACCGCGTCCTCGTTATGGAGCGTGACGAACAAATAATATTTTCCCTTGTATTCGTGAACTTCCGGCGCCCACGTCCCGTGCTGGGGATGCGCCCACGCGCCGTCCGGAACGGTAAACACGACGTACGGCCCTTCCCATTCCGTTAACGTTGTGCTCTTGTACATGAGGACGCCGCAGCGCGGCAGATCGGTAAAGCGCGGGGTCCCGCTTGTATATAGGTAGTAAGTTTGATCGGCCGCATGGGACAGGACGAATGGATCATGGACGGGAATGTCGGCCAAACGGTGACCTTGGCGCGGATGGGATGTATCGGAAGCAGCGTTGTACACGGGCATGCGCTTCTCACCTCATTGCGGAAATATGGTTTTTCCTGTAACGGGTTTCATGAAATGGGTTACATATTTCTGCACCGCAGATAAGCCCCGTTAAGGAACCTACCTCGCGCGATAGGGGCCGGTGCTTTGCCGGACGACCAGCTCCGGGCGCAGCATCGTTACTTTCTTCGTCTTCTCCCCGTTGATTAGCTGATGGAGGAGCGTGACGGATTGCTTGCCGAGCTCGTACGTCCGCTGCGCGACCGTCGTTAATTCCGGAATCACGGTCGTGGACAGCGGCGTATCGTCATATCCTACGATCGAGATGTCCTCGGGGATGCGCAGCCCGCGCTCGATCGCGGTTTTGACGGCGCCGACGGCGGTGAAGTCGTTCACGCACATGACCGCGCTCGGCCGCTTCGAACCGCGCAGCAGCTCTGCCATCAGTTCCTTGCCGTTTTCCACGGAAAAGTCTTTGTTCAGCACCCATTCCGGCCGGATCGGAAGGCCGTTCTCCGACAATTTTTTCTTAAAAGCTTTCACCTTCTGCATCGTCGGGATCATATCGGCGACGCCGCCGATGAACGCGATGTCCCGGTGTCCCAAATCGATCAAATGCTGCATGGCCAGCTCCGCCCCGAGCGTTTCGTCCGACATGACCCGATGGACGCCGCTTTTCGGCAGCGCGCCGTTCACGAGAATGACGGGAATTTGCTCCGCCAGCTCCGCGACTTCGCTCGCCAGCTCCGGGCTGCAGCGGGATGCATTAATTCGTCCTCCGAGGAAAATGATGCCGTCAACTCGTTTCTCCTTCAAGGCGGACAAATACTCGGACTCCCTGCGGTAGTCGCCCCCCGAATTGCATAGGAAGAACGTATACCCCTTCGCCCGAGCTTCGTCCTCGGCGCCTTTGAACACTTCCGGGAAGAACGGGTTCGTAATATCCGGCAAAATCATCCCGATCATCCCGGTCGCCTTGCTGATCAAGCTCCTCGCCAGCGCGTTCGGTTGGAACTGGTATTTTTGAATGACGGCGTTGACCTTCTCCCGCGTGCTCGCCTTCACCGGCGCGGTATCGTTGAGCACCCGCGAAACCGTCGCGACGGACACATTGGCTTCTTTCGCAATGTCGTATACCGTGATCGTTTTCATGGGATGATCCTTTCAGCATTGGTATCTTCGTTAAAGATAACAATAAATGCTGAAGAAATAAATGTAAATGCGGGGAAGGGAGGCAAACCCGCCGCCGGCCGGACTTAGGTTTGCCTCCGCTTGCAAAAGCGCGATCCCGATTATTTCTCCATGAACGCTTTATATTCGTCCATTTGTCGCTGCAGCTCCGCCAGCACCTTGTCGTAGCCCGCCGTCTTCAGCTTCTGGCGGAATTCCTCCACCGCTTTGACGGGATCGCCCGCTTTGCCGTACGAAATCGCGGCGCCCATCTCGCCCGTTACTTGCGAAATCGCGGTAATTTCGGCTTCGACCGCGGACTTGTCGAAGACGAATTGACCGTACGGGAACGGTTTCTTGTACTGATCGTATTCCGCGTACAGCGTTTCGTCGATCTGATCCCACGTCGTTACGCTCGGAATTTCGAACTTGTCGACGCGGCCGCCCCAGAAGTTGGAGTAGAAGCCGTCTCTCGCTTCGTCGTAGCCTTCCGGACGCACCCGCTTGCCGTCTTTGATCTCGTACTGAACGCCTTCGATGCCGTAGTTGATCAAACGGTAAATTTCTTCGTCGTTGCGGATCAATTCGTACGCCATCAACGCCCGCTCCGGATTTTTGCTGTGCGCGCCGACCGACGTGCCCCCGTGCGTAATCGTCAACTCCAACAGGTTTTGTCTCGTCCGGGAGAACGGGAACATCTGCAGCTCGGAGCCCGGCTGTTGATTATCCATCTCCACGCGCAAACCGGAGAACGTTTGGGTATGGTGCTGGTCGAGACCCGACAATCCCGCTTTCAGCGACGCGCGGTTGTCGTTTTTGTTGTTCAGGACGTCCTCGCGCCAGAACCCTTTGTCGCCCCATTCCTTCATCGTCTTCGCGAAGTCCACGAACGTTTCGTCGAAGACCGGGCTCACGACCGTATACCGTTCATCGTACGATTTCGTGAAAAACACCGGCATATAGCCCGTCGAAATCGGCAGTCCGAGCGCGTCGGTATACGACGTCACCCAACCGTCCCACACGCCGGCCGCTCCCGTCGCGTCCCACGGAATGACGTCCGGCTTGTTGTCCTTGATCCACTGGAGGTACCGCCCGATGCCTTCGAAATCTTTGATCGGCTCCGTAATGCCCGCTTCCTTCGCCCAGTCGCCGCGATAGAAGAACCCGTGGTTGACCCACTGCGTAAAGCTGTTCTCCGGAATGAGCACGATCTTCCCGTTATATTTGCTCTCGGCCCAATGGTTCTCCGGAATTTCCGACCACGTCTGAGGCGCGTACTTCGGCAGCAAATCGTCCAGCGGCAGGAATGCGCCGCGCTGGGCGTTGCCCCATGTGTCGAGCCAGTCCGTGCCGATCGTGATCAAATCGATCGGTTCCCCGGACGCGAGCAGCAGGTTGTACTTCGTCTGCCAATCCGCCCACTCGACCCATTTCCATTCGAGCTCGGCGTTAATTTTCTCCTTCATCTTCGCGTTGACCTGCGCCATCACTTTCTCGAACTGCCCGTTCGTCGGCTTGTTGCCGAGCACGACGTAACTGATTTTGACGAATTTGGACGTATCGATGCCGCCTTCGTTGCCGCCGTTCTCGTTCGTCGACGTCCCGGTGCCGCCGTCGCTGCCTTTCGGCGCTTCGGCTCCGCTGCCTCCGCCGGTGCAAGCCGCCAGAACGACCGTGAGGACGATCGCCAGCAGCATCGCGAACCATTTTCTTGCTTTCACCATGTGTTTTTCCTCCCCGATTTTCAATGAATTGGATGCTACCGCTATGTGAAGAGGTCCCCGTCTCGCGATGTCCGGACCTCGGTTCACCGTTATCCTTTGACCGCGCCGACCGTGATGCCTTTGATAAAGTACCGCTGCACGAACGGGTAGAACAAAATGACCGGTCCCGTCGCGACGACGGCCGTCGCCATCTTCATCGATTCGAGCGGCACGTCGCGGAGATCGACGTTGGACGCCGCCGCGGAATTGCGGATAAAGTCGGCGCTGGTGATGGTGTTGTACAGGAACAGTTGGAGCGGCCTGTATTTCATATCCGCCGACAGGAACAGCATGGAATGGTACCACTCGTTCCAGTAGCCTAGGGCGATAAACAGCCCGATCGTCGCCAGCGCCGGCGTCGTCATCGGCAAAATCAGCTTCATGAAAATGGTGAAATCGCCGGCGCCGTCGATTTTCGCCGATTCGGTAATTGCGTGCGGAATCGAACGAACGAACGCTTTCATCATGATGATCAGGAACGGACTCATCAGACCCGGGAGCAGCACGGCAAGGTAGTTATCCTTCAAGCTCAAGTACTGCGTAATGAGCAGATAGAACGGAACGAGCCCGCCGGAAAACAGCGTCGTGAAGTAGATGTAGAACGAGATCCCGTTCCGGAACTGGAAGTCCGGGCGCTGCAGCGCGTAGCCGGTCATTGCCACGAGAAACAATCCGACCGCCGTTCCCGCGAGCGTGATCCCCATGGTTACGAGGTACGAACCTACGATCATGTCCGGGTTTTCGAACACGATTTTGTAGGCGAACGTGCTGAACTCCCGCGGCCAAAAATTGAAGCCGTGTCTCTTGATCGACATTTCGGACGTGAACGACGTGCCCAGCACGAGCAGGAACGGCAGCAGGCAGCAGAGCGCGAATAACGAAATAAACGCGTAGCCGACAATTTTGATCAGCGTCCCGCTGAGATCGGTGCGGATGCTGCCGCTGCCGGTCGAGTGCTCCAGTTGATGTTCCATGGTCCGCCCCCCTTAAAACAACGAATTTTCCGGCGAAAATTTCCGAACGAGCCAGTTCGCCGTAATGACGACGAAAAACCCGAAGATCGACTGATACAAACTGACTGCGCTGCCCATCGAGAAATTGAAGTTGTTCATCAACGATCGGAATACGTAAGTTTCAATAATGTCCGTCGTCGCGTAAAGACTCGTGTTGTTAGCCCCCACCAGGTTGTAAAACAATCCGAAATTGCCTTTCAGTATGCCCCCGAGCGAGAACAGCAGCAAAATAATGAACGTCGGCTTCAGCCAAGGAAGCACGATATACAGGATGCGCTGAAACGCGTTGGCGCCGTCGATTTCCGACGCCTCGACGATTTCGTTATCGAGCCCCATGATGGCTGCGAAATAGACGATCGATCCGTACCCCGTCGACTGCCACAAATACGTGAGCACGATAATGAACGGCCAAATGTCCGGGTTCGAGTACGTTTTGATCGGCTCCATGCCGAACGACTGCAGCACGCTGTTTAAATACCCGTAATCGTAGCTGAGCACGTTGTAAGCGATCAGACCGATCAAGACGGCGGAAATGAAGTGGGGCAGAAACATTAACGTTTGCGAAATTTTCTTGAACCACTTCAGCCGCAGCTCGTTCAGCAGCACCGCGACGAAAATTTGCAGCACGTTCCCGAGCAAAATGAACGCCAAATTGTACGCGATCGTATTGAAGGTGAGACGCCATAAGTCGCCGTTAATGATCAAAAACCGGAAATTATCGAACCCTACGAACGGGCTTCGGAAGATGCCGTCCGAGTAGTTGTATTTAATGAAAGCCAGATAGAGGCCGGGCATCGGCAAGTACGCGAAGACGAGGAAAAAGACGATGGCCGGCAAGCACATCAGCAGCAGCGTTCGGTTGTTCCACAATTTCCTGAATTTTGAGCTCGTGCCCTGCGCGGCTTCCTTGCGGAGCACCGCAGGCGGCGCGGTCGGATTCATAGGACCTCCTCCTTATCGACGGTATTAAATTACACGGGTACGAACGAGAAGCCGTCTACCCTGCAGCCCTGCTCCCCTTCCACCGCTTCGAGCAGGACGGCCAGCCGGGCGCCGTCTTCCTCGAACCAAGCCCCGGGCAAATAGAACGAGACGGGACTTCCTCCGGTGAAGCGCGGGCGCGCGGCGCTGCCGGGCAGCCATAACCGGCCGACCAGGCGTTCGTTCAGAAATACGGTCAGCTTTACGTTCGTTCCGGACGCCCTGACTCTCCAGCCCTTCCCATCGTTCGAGCCGCGCAGTTCCCCGAGCAGCCAAGCCATCTCGCCGGCCTGCAGCGCGACGGGAAGGTCCGCTGCCGCTGCCGTATTGCGCGTCGCGGCTGCGTGCGCCAGCAGCATCTCCTCCTCGCAGGACGAAATGCGCCAGTCCTTCGCGGATACTCCTTCGTAAAGCAGCACCCTGCCGACCGCCGTGCCTGCGCTTTTTTCTAGGAAAACCGCAAGCTGCACTCGCGCGCCCGGGACGACGAACGAGGTAATGTCGATGTACGGATCCGCCGCATCGATCCTTCCCGCCTTATGCCCGTTAACGTACAGGATGCCGTCCGCTTGGGTCCCTTCGAAATGCAGCGTCCACGAGTCCGCCTCGGCGGACGGTTCGAAGCTTTTCCGAAAGTACTCGAACGCCGGGCGGTTCGGCGAAAGCCATCCCCCGAAGCCGACGATCGGCCATTCGCGGTCGTCGGTTGACGTGGAAACGAACGGTTCGTTAGGCGTCGAGCGGTCGGGTGCCGAACGGATCCGCCAGTGCTGGCTAAGGTCCCTTACGCCGCGAACCGACACCAGACCTTCGATCCCTTTCGTCGCGTTCATCCGCAGTCCGGGCAACCGAATGTCGTCGAAGTTCGTGTGTCCCCAAATCTCGACCCTCGCCAGCAGCCGGTCGTCCTCGTTCTCTTGGCTCGTCGGTACGTATCGGCTGCTGCCGCCCGGCACGAGCGTAGTTACGTATTGCTTTCCGATGTAAAGCGAGACGATGTCGCTGCCTCGCCGGATCAAGATGCCTTGCCGCTTTGTCGCGAATGCCCTCCCTTCCTTAGCCTCGTACCAGGCGAAGCCCCGGTAGATGCCGAATTTCTCCAAATGCTCCGCCGCGGCGACCTCGGTCCGCTCTGCGGTCATCGGTTCGCCCGGATCGACGGAACCGAATCTCCAAGCGATCGGAAGGTCGACCGGTTCCGTATCGTATACCTCGCTTTGTCCGAACCGCGCGGCGCCGTCCTCGCCGACGTCTTCGAGCAGCAAGGCGCTTGACCTATCCATGGTGTGGATTTCCAGCGTATGGCCGCCGCGCAGCTCGATCGCGCACGAGGCGGCAGCTCCTGCATCGAACTTCACCGTAACGACGCCGCCGTCTACCTCCGCGGACGCGTTGTCCGCCTTCAGCACTGCCGGTCGTTCCAACCGGAACGCCACTTCCCCCGCACGCTCCGTATGGAACGCCAGAACCGTCTTCCCTTGCTGCCGGCGAACGAAGAACAGCTCCGCGCTCGCATACAGCAGCGTTCCTTCCAGACCCCACGTTCCGAGCGGCACGCCGTACGGCAGCGCCAACGAGCGTCCTTGCTTCAGCAGCAGCTTCGGAATCCGGTTGCCGACGATGTCGAGCGACACTTCCGCCGCCTGCGTCCCGACGTTCGCGACGAACAGAAGATAACCCCCGTCCTTCAAACGGAGCGCCCGCGGACCTACTACGCTTCCGTCCTTCGCCGCCGCCGTTCCGGCGACATTCCCGTCGGGCTCCGCCTCCGCGAGCGAAGCGCCGTACGCCCGAATGATCCGGCTCAGCAATCTGCCCTCGTACGCCTCCGCGCGAATATGTCCTTCCGGGGAAATCATCCCGCCGAAGTCGTAATCGGAGGTAAGGAAGGCGAGCGGCTCGCCCCAATTGTTCGTCGCATTCGTGAATCCGAAATTCGTGCCCGACACTTGCAGGTACGGCCCTAACAGCTTCGCCCCGCAGGAGAGCAGCCTTCGGAGCAGGAAGTGGGAGCGATTCGTCTCCGTCACTAGCAGCGGCACCCCTCGTTCCGCGAGCAGCTCCCGATAGTGCATCGCCTTCTCCTCGAAGGCCGGGTCGCGGTCGTTCGGGTAAAAGTTGCACGTCGGGACGACCCCTTCCGCGAATCCCGAAGCCTCCCGCAGCCCGCCTTGCCCTGCGCAGGCGATGAGCGGCACCGCGATGCCGTGAGCGAGAGCCATGTCCCGCAGCGCCGAGATGTACCCGTTCGGATCGGAGCATCCATAGAAGTCCAGTTCGTTGTCCAGCTGCACGCAGATGACCGTTCCGCCCGCGCCTGCTTCGTACTTTTTCAACATCGGCAGTACGCGGTCGTACCACTTCGACACATACGCCAAAAACGCGCTGTCTTGATCCCGAAGCTTCATGCCTTCCTTAGCGAACAGGTATGCGGGCAGCGCTCCGCCGTCCCATTCCGAGCAAATGTAAGGTCCCGGTCTCGCGACCACCCACACCCCCGCTTCCGCCGCGGTCTGCAGGAACGCCTCGATGTCTTTCTCGCCGGCGAAATCCCACTCGCCCTCCCGCGGCTCATGGAAATTCCACGGAAAATACACGTCGATGCAGTTATAGCCGAACGTCTTCAGCTGCTCCATCCGTTCGCGCCAATATGCCCGCGGAATTCGAAAGTAAAAGAGCGACGCGCACAATAAAATTTCCGGCTTCCCTTGAATGTTCAGCGAGTTCGCGGACAGCCCGACGGCTGGCGCGGCGGCATGGGGCGTTTCCATCACGATTCCTCCGATCGATGTCGAAATTTGTGAAACGGGTTTCATGAAACCCGTTTCATAAAGTGGATGCTGAATGTAACTTCTGTAACCATGTTGTCAAATGAGGCGGATCTCCGTACAACTCTGCGATCGACATTTTAGTGAAAGGGGTTTCATTTTTGTCTGATTTGGCGGGTTAGTATGATTTGCTCTGGGTTGCCGTACGAGGTGGGAAGCGCTTACAAACAAAGGATAGCATGCCGCCTGACCTTTTGTCATGCAATTATTTTTACTTTTGATCGCACTATTTTGATCTTTTCGCGAGTTGCGACACTCCGGTCGCTCCTCGTTGTCGCTGCGACCGTCGCCGCCGGGGAGCTTCCCGCCGCCGCGCTCGTCGGCTTTCGAGCACCGCGCTGCCTCGATCGCCGACTCTCGAGCACCGCGTCGCCCCGATCGCCGGCTCTCGAGCACCGCGCCGCCCCGATCGCCGACACTCGAGCACCGCGTCGCCCCGATCGCCAGCTCTAGAGCACCGCGCCGCCCCGATCGCCGGCTCTCGAGCACCGCGCCGCCGCCATCGCCGGCACTCGGGCACCGCTCCACCTCGACCGTCAGTTCTCGGGCGCCGCTCAGCCGCTATCGCCGGCACTCGGGCCATTATGGGAAGCATGTATGCGTAACAAGTAACCACCCTTCCTTTCTTATGCATACTTCCTTCCCTTCTTGCTCCCGGCACCGCCGCTGCCGTCGGCGCTAGGACCCGTTATGGGAAGCATGTATGTATAAGAAGTAACCACCCCTCCCTTCTTTTGTATACCTCCTTCCCTTCTCGCCCCTCGCGCCGCCGCTGAAGTCGGATCTTGGACCCGTTATGGGAAGCATGTATGCTTATTAAATAACCATCCTTCCTTTATTATGCATACCTTCTTCCCTTCTCGCCCCTCGCGCCGCCGCTGAAGTCGGCTCTTGGACCCGTTATGGGAAGCATGTATGCTTAATAAATAACCATCCTTCCTTTATTATGCATACCTCCTTCTCTTCTTGCCCCTCGCGCCGCCGCTGAAGTCGGATCTAGCCCCGAGCGTCGGCTGGGAAGGGGGCCAGGGGCCATCGATTAGCTAGGGAACCCAGCGCCAACGTGCGATCACCAACTCCGACCCTGGCCCCGTGGGGAGGTCCTGCGCCGCCGCCGTGAGTACCGGCCGGGTCGGGAGAGACCCCGCGCGCAGCTAGAGCGTCAGCAACGGGACCGGCAACGGCGGTGCGCAGGTAGAGCCAGCAACGGGACCGGCAGCGCAGCGCGCAGGTAGAGCCAGCAACGGGACCGGCAGCGGCAGCGCGCAGAGCGATCATCGCCGGTAACGCCGAAAACCCGCACAGAGTGCGAGTTTTCGGCGAATTCGCTGGATTGTCGTTCCGCCTGGGATCAACCGACGATGCGAACCGCTTCCCTGTTCACCTCAGGGGAGACGTCCACACGCCGATGCGTACCCTCCGCGGCCGCTGAACGGCATTCGATCGCTTCCGTTAACGAACCGGTCACATGCAGCAGCCGATCATCGTCCGGCGAGCCCTCGCCCGCCATCCCTTCCAGGCGGATGTCCCGGCATTGGTGCAGCGTCACCAGCGGCCCCCCTTGAACGCGAAGCTCTACGTTCCGAAGCGTTACGCGTTCCCCGTACCTGCAGACGATGCCGTGTTTGCTGGAGACGACCGAATCGCGCCATTCGAAATCGGACACGGGCATCTCCGGCAGGCCGTTGATCAGAAGCGCGCTCTCGGCGCCTTGGCAAACGACGTCCGTGATGCGGATGTTTCGGAACGCCGGCGTTTCCTCCGTGACCGGGAACGGCGTCTCGTCCCCCATCGCTCCGGAGCCGGACTTCCCTTCGTAATACAGATTGAACGAAATCGCCTCCCCGACGATGTCCCGCATGCGGACGCGTTCGATGACGATCCGTTCCACGACGCCGCCGCGGCCGCGGCAGCTTTTGAACCGAATGCCGATGTCCGTGCCGATGAACGTACAGTCCGACACGCGCACATCCCGAACCCCGCCGGACATTTCGCTGCCGACGACGATGCCTCCGTGACCGTGGTAGACCGTACAATTACGGATCGCGATATGTTCGCTCGGAAGCCCTAATCGGCGACCAGCTTCGTCCTTGCCGGACTTGAGGCAAATCGCGTCGTCCCCGACGTCGAAGGCGCTGTCCTCCACGACGACTTGGCGGCAAGAGTCGATATCCAATCCGTCCCCGTTCTGGGCGTACCACGGATTACGCACCGTTACGTTCCGAATGATAATTTGCTCCGAAGCCCAAGGATGCAGGCACCAAGCGGCCGAGTTTTGGAACGTAGGGCCGTCCAGCAAAATACGGCGGCATCGTCTCAAGCTAAGCAGGTTCGGACGCAAATAGTCGCGCACAGCCTCGTAACGATCGACGTCCGTCACCCCCTCCCGCTCCAAACGCGCCGCAACCGCCGCTCCGTCTTTGGCGGCCTGCGTCGGCCACCATACGTCGTTCTCGTCCACGACGCCCCCGGACCGGATCAGCGCGTTCCACTGACGCTCCGTCATTTTCCACCGCTTCACGGGCCTCCAAGCCTCTCCGCCGCCGTCGAAAACGCCGCGCCCGGTAATTGCGATATCCTCGAGTCCTTCGCCATCGAGCGGAGACTGGCAGCGCACCGTCTGCTTGCCCTCGTAGCTGGACAGCACAAGCGGATAGTCGCGAAACCGTTTGCTGAAAAGGACGAGAGCGCCGGCCTCCGCGTGCAGCTCGATCCGGCTCTGCAGGGAGATCGGCCCCGTCAGCCAGACGCCCGGCGGAATGACCACTTGGCCGCCCCCCGCCGATGCGCAAGCTTGAATCGCCGCATGAATGGCTTGCGTGTTATCGGTATGACCGTCTCCGACGGCGCCGTAATCGACAATCGAAACCGAACGGTTCGGAATATTGGGCGCGGCGACCTCGGGAATTTCGGTGTTGGTGTCCATCATCTTCTCCACCTCTGGGTTTATTTTCACTGTCTTAGAGTTTGCCTGCCTTGATGCAGCCCGACGCTCATGTTATAAATGGTCAAGGGATGAAAGGAGCGCCTATCGTGAACGATCAATGGAGGCCGAAATTTCATATCGGGCATGACGATTTTTCGATCCAGTACTTGTCTCGCACGGGGGCGACCAACATGCCGCGTCCTCACGAGCACTCCAGCTTCGAGCTGTATTACTTGCTGAACGGGGAGCGCATTTACTTTATGGAAGATCAGGTCGTCACCGTTCGGAAGGGCGATCTAATGATCATATATCCCCATCAGCTGCATTCCACGGCAAGCACGGAGAAACAGCGCTTCGAGCGGATCCTCGTCAACTTCTCCCCTGCGTTCATCGAACAGGGCGGCGGCCAGGTCACGTCGCTGCTGCGTACGGGCGGCTCGAGGCTCGTGCGCGTCCCGCTGAAGGATCAGCCGGACGTCGAGCGGCTGCTGCGGGCGATGCTCGCCGAATGCGAAGGGGCGCAAACCTATTACGAATCCCTCGTTCGAATCTATTTGAGCGAGCTGCTCATCCGCATTCGCCGCATCGAGCTGTCGATGCACGCCCGCGCCGGAACGGAATACGAACACCCGATGCACCATAAAATTACGGAAATCGCGCAGTACATCAAAGCCAACTACCATCAAAAGCTTACGTTGGAGCAAATTGCCAAACAGTTTTACATCAGCCCGTCGCATTTGAGCCGCACCTTCGCGAAGCTGACGGGGTTCCGCTTCCGGGAATATTTGCAAACCGTCCGCATCCGGGAAGCGCAAAAGCGGCTCGCGGAAAGCAAAGATTCCGTGCAGAGGATCTCGGAGCAAGCCGGCTTCGAGCATATCGCGCATTTCAATAAAACGTTCAAAAAAATCGTCGGCACGACGCCGCTCGACTATCGCAAACGCCACGGCTGAGTGCACCCGCGCCCGGAGCAAAGCGAAGCAGCGCCGGGCAAGGCGCCCCTTGACGCCCGCTTTGGCGGCCGCGCCTCATGCGGCGCCGAAGCGCTGCTACCCGCTCGTCACGCGGAACCAATCCGCATCGGCGAAGCCGCCCTGATTGCCGTCGACCCCGGCGGCGAACAAGCCGATTTTCGCGCCGACCCAATGTCCTTCGACCGCTTGGAAATCCGTCTCCCCGCAGGCGATGAACTCCCCGTCCGAATTCTCGTAAGCAAAGGAACAAACCGCCCCCACCTGGACGGTAACGCGCAGCGTGATCTCGTTCGCGGACCAATCGGTCGACCATACAATGCGCTCCTGCTTGGCATTCCCTTCCCCGCGAATCAGCTCCAAACCGGAACCATCCTCTTTCCTGCGGATCGCGGCATATGCGAAGCTGTAGCCGAATACGACGACGCCCGCTCGTTCCCCGGCCTCCAGCGAACCGACTTCGAGCCGCACGTTCGCTTGGAACGATTCCGCCGGGAACTTCTGCATGAGCAGGTGCGGCGCGTAATAGAGCGTCTGACTCGGCGCGGCGGCGGGAATCGGCGCGGCGAACAGGCGCAGACGGCTGTCCCCCCGCAACGAATACCATTCGGAACTCGGGTTCGCCTGCCACTGCCATTGCAGACCGAGTTCGGAACCGTCGAACTCATCGGAGTCGTCCGGCGCCTCCGCCGGATACGACGCCCCGACGTTCGGTTTCGGATGACGCAGTACAGGCTCGCCGATGCCGTCACCGTTGCTGTCTACGCCCATGATCGGCCAATCGTCCTCCCACCGAACCGGCTGCAGATGAACGATCCGGCCATAAGCCCCCTTATCTTGAAAATGGAGGAACCAGGATTCCCCCGACTCCAATTCGACCCATCCGCCTTGATGCGGGCCGTTGATCGGCGTATCCCCTTGATGCAGCACGATCCGGTCTTCGTACGGACCGTAAATCGAGCGCGAACGGAGCACGGTCTGCCAGCCTGTCGCGACACCTCCCGCCGGTGCGAAGATGTAGTAATACCCATTACGCTTGTACATCTTCGGCCCTTCCATCGTCGGATGGCTCTCGGTGCCGTCGAAGACGATCGTCCCTTCGTCCAGCAGCCGCCGGCCGTCTTCGGACATCCGGCACAGCCTCAGCTTGTGCTTAATGCCGCAGCGGCTGTTCGCGAACGCGTGCACCATGTACGCCTGTCCATCGTCGTCCCAGAACGGGCACGTATCGATCAGCCCTTTGCCCTCCTGCACCAAATGAAGAGGCTCCCATTCTCCCGCGGGATCGTCGGCCGTGCTCATGAATATGCCGACGTCCGGATCGCCGTAAAACACCCAGAACTTGCCGGCATGATATCGCAGCGCGGGCGCCCATACGCCGCCGCCATGGTTCGGAACGTCGTAGCCGGGCAACTCCATTCGCTGGATCACATGATTAATGAGCTTCCAATTGACCAAATCTTTCGAATGCAAAATCGGCAGCCCCGGTATATGCGAGAAGCTGGACGCAGTCATATAGAAATCTTCGCCGACCCGGATGACGTCCGGATCCGAATAATCCGCATGCAGCACCGGGTTGACGAAGGTGCCGTCCCCTTGATCGGACATCCAAGCTTTCCGTTGCTGCGAGTTGGCCGTCGTTGTCATATTAGCGCCTCCCGAATGGTAAGTGTTCGTTCATATTCTCCATCTCCAAGCAAGCCAGCAGGAACGGCGCGACGCCGATCGGAGCGTCCGTCACGACCTTCTCCCGGATATAGTAATCGTATGTGCCGTTGCGGTCGTCGCTTAGGCCGGCGCCGTGGCAGATCGAATGTAGATGCACACCGGCATCGTTCGTCTCGACGAACCGTTCCACCAAACCTTGGAAAGCCTTCTCCGCCGCCAGCCTTGCCGGTTGCTCCAAGTATCCTAGGCGGGCTCCCTTCGCCATTGCGTAAATAAACATGGAAGATCCGGACGTCTCCAAATAATTCCCGGCCCGCGAGCCTTGGTCCAACACTTGGTACCACAGGCCGCTTTCCGCATCTTGCACGCGAATCAATGCGTTGCACATCCGGTGGAAGACGCCGATCAGCGTCCCCCGTTTCGGATGGTCGACAGGAAAATGCTCGATGCTGTCCGCCAGCGCCATGGCGTACCACCCGCAAGCTCGGCTCCAGAAATTTTGGGAGCACCCCGTAACGGGGTTGGCCCACGCCTGCTCTTTGGATTCATCCCAGCCATGGTACAGCAGCCCCGTCCTCGGATCGCGAGTTCGCCGCTCGACGAGCAGCAGCTGATGGGCGACTTCGTCGAACAATTCGCCGCGCCCGAACGTTCGGGCGTACTGCGCGAGGAACGGCGAGGACATATACAGGCCGTCCAGCCACATTTGGAACGGGTACACCTTCTTATGCCAAAACCCGCCATCCGTCGTTCTCGGGTGTCCCGCCAATTGGGCGGCCAGCGTGTGCGCCGCTTGTTCGTAGCGCCGCTCTCCGCTCCGCTCCATGAGGAGGAACAAATTTTTGCCTTGGTTGATTTGGTCGAGATTGTATTCCTCTATGCGGTACCCCCGGATCGAACCGTCCTCTTGAACGAACAGATCCATATGCCTTTTCATAAAATGGTAATAATCCTCATTCGCATATTTTACGCCTACCCGAGCGATCGCCATGAGCATCATTCCCGGTACGTACGCCCACCGGGCGGCCAACTCCGGGTGCAAACCGTCGCTCCCCGCTTGGGAAACAATCGTTTCCGCTGTTCGAAGCGACCATTGTTTTCCATCCTTCAAGCGTGCTTCACCTCATTTTCGGAATTCGATCATGTCCCCTATTATAAAGTAGTTAAGGATTAATTTTTTTACATTCCCTGTCCTTTCACGCTCAAATTTTGCTTTCTATGCTTTCTTCCGGCTTTTCCGAGCAAAAAATGCAAAATACCGCTTCATCTCGACAGATGAGGCGGTATTTTGTTCGTCTCCCTTTGTTTAGAATTATGGAAGAGAGCATTCGAAAGAGGTGGAATCTATGAACGAGCTTTTGAGAGTCAGGCCGGAAGAAGTCGGCGTCAATCCATCTGGGATCCTTAACTTCATCCGGGATATTCAGGACCGGAACATCCCTCTGCACAGCTTTATGCTGCTTCGCGGCGGGAAGGTGGCGGCCGAAGCCTACTATGCTCCGTTTCGTCCGGAGCTGCCGCATCCCATCTTTTCCGTGAGTAAAAGCGTCACCTCCGCCGCGGTCGGCATCGCGATTGGGGAAGGCTTGCTTTCGCTCGACGACAACGTCGTCGAATTTTTTCCAGAAAAGCTCCATTCCGCCGTCCACCCGTATACTGCCGAGATGAAAATTCGTCATCTCCTCAGTATGCAGACCGTTCATAGAAAATCTACGAACAAAGAAGCGGCCGATATCGTTCAAACGTATCTGCTTACGCCTCCGAGCCATCCTCCGGGGTCCGTGTTCGCCTACGACACGACGGGTACGCATACGCTGTGCGCCATATTACAGAAGGTTGCGGATTGCACCGTTCACGAGTACCTCGAGCCGCGGCTGTTCGGACCGATCGGTATGCGGGACGTCGAATGGGAAACTTGCCCGATGGGAATTAACAAAGGCGGAAGCGGGATACGCTGCACAACCGAAGACATGGCCCGCTTCGGCCAGCTTTACCTTCAGGAGGGGCGGTGGAACGGGATTCAAGTGCTTCCGGAAGGGTGGGTGCGGCAAAGCACGAGACGGATCGTCGATACTTCCAACGCCAATATGTTGTTGGAAGGGCGCCGCGGATACGGCTACTGCTTTTGGATGGCACGGGCACAATCGTACTGCGCGTTCGGCGCCGGCGGTCAATTCATCCTCGTCATCCCCGGCAAGGACGCCGTATTCGTCACGACCGCCAATACGATGCTGAATCGGGACGAGCACCAGTTGATCTTGGACTGTTTTTGGGCAAACCTGTACCCATCCATGCCGGACGGCGCATTAGCGTACGACGACGCTAATACCGCGCTTCTAGAAGACAAGCTAAGCAATCTGGAGCTGGTCCTACCGGCCGGCCTGCCGTCCTCTCCACTAGCGGCGAGGCTTCAGGGACGTAGGTTCCAGCTCCAAGATGCATGCCTCGGCGCTGACGTCTGCTCGTTCGTATTCGGCGATACCGCCTCGAAGCTGCTATTCGGCCAAGGGGACGACGCGGCGGCGGTATCCTGCGGAATGAACACTTGGATCGTCGCGCAGGAGCCATTCTATGGCATGTCCGCCGCCTGCGCCGCCGTCTGGACGGACGAATCGACGCTGATCGTCAACATTCAGCTGCTGGAAGAGCAGCACATGTTCATTCTTACCTGCCGCTTCCTCGAGGAACGGTTCGTGCTCCAGATCAAACCCGTTGGCTTCGTCAATTCTGAGCCGTGGGACCGCGAGTGGACCGGCATACTCATGCAGTAGTGTGAAAAGTTCCTTTTCGATCCCCCTCCGCCGGATGCCAGCCGTCCAGCACGGAGTTAACGCAGAAAAGCGACATGAGCGTACGGTCTCCAAGGGCGACATTCATGCATCCCCGGCCTTATTCGTTTATGCTAGTCAAAACACATAAACCCAACCGTCATTTTCATGACAGTTGGGTTCAAGCTTGAAGCACCGATCAATTGTTATGATTGCTATAATGAAGCGCAAGCTTCGAGAACATATCCTCTAATGTGAAACGAGGGTCTACGAAATGGTACACGCGGATCATCCGCTCTTTCTGGTCATGGACGTAATACATATCCTGCGTAATGCGCGGCGCCGGCTTGTACGTATACCCATATTCGTGCTCATCCAACAGCAAGCTGATGCAGGGGGAGTCGCCTAGCGACCACATCTCGCCCTTCGGCCATGTCGGATACTTGATGGAGTTGTTGAATTCGATCAATTGTTCCACCAAGTAGTTCCCGATCCTCCCGTACGGTTGCACTTTGTGGATCAATTCCGCCAAGCTGACGCGCATGGTCGTATAAACGCCGCGCGGTACTTGCCACAGCTCGATCGGAGAGTCGAAGATGACGTTCGCGGCATGAATATCGTTGAACAAATTGTATTCCCAGCCGCCGTTCGGATAATCTTCTCCCCCGATCCAGATGACTGTGACTCTCCCGGCGATCTTCGGTTCCATAAGATACGCCGTCGCCATATCGGTCAGCGGACCCATAAACACGACATACAGCGGCGCATCGTCGTCGGCCATCGCTTCGCGAACGATCGCCTCCGCGCCTGCCGACGGTTCCGGGGTCAACTCATCGCTTAGCGGATTGGCGGCGCCGGAGTATACCGGCACTTGTCCCTCCAAATCCATCAAAGAGAGAATTTTATGCACCTCGTCGCAGCTCTGCTGCATCGTATGCTCGCGGTTCATCATTTTGCCGGTTGTTTCGAACTGCGCACCGATAATCCCCTTGATGCGGAATCTGGGTGTCAGTAATGCATGTACGATGGCGAACTGGTCGTCCGCCTCATTCTTCGCGTCCGTATTGATGATCACGCGTATTTTCCGCCACTCCGGCACGTCGAAAGCCAGGTTCATAACGAATCACTCCCGATTAGAATCACTTGTCGTTCGCCGCCGACCAAGCGTCTAGCTGCTTTTGCTTTTCGGCGATAATGTTGTCGATGCCTGCCGACTTCAGTTCCGCGACCTCCGTCTTCACCGGAGACTGGTCGAATGTGAAGACAGATGTCAGGAAGTTGTTGCCGATTTCCCATTGATTAAACATATACTTCGATTCGGTAACACCGTCCGGCATGCGAATTGAGGCGAAGCGAATGGAGGAAGGGCTGCATCCTTGGTAGACCCCCTTGCTGCTTGCCCGGGCATATTCTGTTATTGTAATATATCCATTTTTATATTCTCACTGTATTAGAGCTTCCGTCCATTGCTGCGTAGGGACAAAAACAGCCGACCGAACGAGCGTCCGGCCGGCTCCGAAGCTTGCTTGTATTACAACACGGTAGCGACCGCGCTCTTCCAACCTTCGTACAACGCCTCCCGCGCTTCAGGAGCGAGGGCGGGCGCGTATTCAACATACTGCTTGCCCGAGGCGGCCGACGGAATTTCTTCGGGAGCTCGCCAGAAGCCGGTGCCGAGCCCCCCCATATAGACAGCGCCGAGCGCCGACAATTCCGCTACGTTGGACTTCAGCACGCGCCGGTCCAGCATATCGGATTGGAACTGCATCAATACCGCGTTGTCGCTCGCGCCGCCGTCGGCGCGCAGCTCGACGAGCGCGACGCCCGACTCCCGATACAGCAGTTCCACCGCGTCTCGCACTTGATATGCAATCGACTCGATCGCCGCGCGGACGATCTGCGCCCGGCCGCTGCCCCGGCTCAAACCGACGATCGACGCGCGCGCGTCCGGCGCCCAGTACGGCGCCCCGAGTCCGACGAACGCCGGTACCAAGTAGACGCCTTCATTATGCTCGCCCGCTTCCTGCAGCAGCGCGTCCAGTTCCTCGTACGTCCGAAACAACCCCAACTGGTCCCGCACCCATTTGACGCTGTCCCCGGACGTGCGGATGACCGCTTCGAGCGCATACGTCGCTTTCCCCTCGCGTCCCCAAGCGATCGCGTTGACGAGCCCTTGGACGCCCGGGACCGGCCGGTCGCCGACGTTCATGAGCACCGACGTGCCGGTGCCGTACGTCGCCTTCGCCATGCCGGGAGCAAGGCACAGATGGCCGAACAGCGCCGCCTGCGAGTCGCCGATGACGCCGGCGATCGGCACGGGCACGTCGAACAGGTCGGGATCAAGCGCATAGCCGAACAGCGCGTCCGAACATTCGACGTTCGGCAGCAGCTTTCTCGGTACCCGGAACAGCTCGCACATCGTGTCGTCCCACTGAAGCGTATGGATGTTGAAGAGCGACGTCCGGCTGGCGTTCGTGTAGTCGGTCGCGTGCGTCGCGCCGCCGGTCAGCTTCCAG